>DATKCO010000038.1:0-33769 GCA_035513155.1 Gemmatimonadota bacterium
CCCTGGTAGACGTAGCGGAAGGTGAGGCATCCGGATACCGCGCCCTCGCAGTAGTAGCTGACGATTTCGAGCTTGGCGAAGCGCCCGTCGGCGGTGCGGATCGCGTAGACGCGGGGCTTGGGCTCGAGCAGATGGCTGGCGAACCCGTAGTCGAACCAGCGGTCGAAGGCGGGATGGATCGAGTCCCGCCCGGCAACCGAAGCCAGGTAGCCGGCCTCGGGGAGCCTGTTCAGCGAGTCGAACTCGACGCCCTCCAGCGCGATCGCCCCCCCCTCGCCCAGGAAGCCGGGCCCGCCGTTCACCACGACGTCGTGCCGCCGGAAGCCCAGGTCCCACTCGCGCGGTCCGGGCGCCTCCACCACGGCGGCGCGCGAAAAGTCGAACCACCGCCAGCGTCGCTCGTCCCGGGCGTCGACCGTGTGGAGCCGCGGGCCGACGAGCACATCCCCGACCTCCGCTGGCGGCGGGCCGCTCGGCAGGAACATCGGCGGCTCGGGACGATTCAGCGTCCCGACCACGAACGTGGCCGCCAGCAGAGCCACCGTGGCGAGCAGGACGCCGGGCAGGATCCAGGCGCGCCGGTTCCGCGGTCGTACGGGAGGTCGTTCGGTCACGTCGTCCCTTTCCTCGAAGGTCGCGAGTCCCGATGATAGACGTGTGGCGACGCGAGCGGAAGGCAACGGGCGGGCGGACCTGCTGGCGGCCCTCGAAGGGCTGCGGCGGAGCGGCGGGAGGATGCGCCGCGCCGAAGCATGGCGGCGACGCGGGTGGTCGGCGACCGAGGTGGGGGCCGAGGCCGACCGGGTGGCGGCGGCCCTCGCCGCGCGGGGGGTCGGCCCCGGGGACCGGGTGGCGCTCTGGCTCGCCGATGGCCCCCTCTGGGTGGCGGCGTTCTTCGGATCCCTCCGGGCCGGGGCCGTCGCGGTCCCGCTCGACCTCTCCCTGGGGGCCGACCGGGCGCGGAAAGCCGCGCGCGAACTCGCGGTCGCCGCCGCCTGCGTGGAGCGCGAGGTCCCGCGGCTCGGGCTCGACCGGCCCTGCGTGACGCTCGACTGGTCGCCGGGCGCGGTCGCGGCCGCCCCACCACCTTTGCCCCCGGACGATCCCTCCCGGGCGGCGGAGATCGTCCTGACGTCCGGCACGACCGGGGCGCCGCGGGCAGTGACCGTGACCCACGCGAACCTGCGCGTCGTCCTGGACGCGCTGGACGAGGGGATCGCCGAGTACCGGCGCTGGATCCAGCTGGCGCCTCGGCTCCGGATCGCCTGCGCCCTCCCCCTCTCCCATCTCTACGGCCAGGTCCTCGGCGTCTTCGTGCCCCCCCTCCTCGGCGCGGACGCGGTCCTGGTCCCGGCCATGCCGGCTCCCGACCTCGCGCGGACGCTCCGCCACGAGCGGGCCTGGGTGCTGGCCACCGTGCCGCGGACGCTCTCGCTGCTCGCGCGCTGGCTGGAGGCGCGTGGGGCGGAGCTCTGGGGGGAGGACGGGTTCCGCGAGCGCCTCGACCGATCCCGCGGCCGGCCGTGGTGGCGCCGAGCCGCGATCTTCGCCCGGCTCCGGCTAGAGCTCGGGCCCCGGCTGGTGGCGGTCGTCTCGGGCGGCGCGGCGCTCGACCGGGACACCGAGGAGCTGTGGCGGACGCTCGGCTACGTGGTCGTCCAGGGCTACGGGCTCACCGAGACCGCCCCTTTGGTGACGCTGAACCACCCGTTCGACACCGAGCCGGGCTCGCTGGGAAAGCCCCTCCCGGGGGTCGAGGTGCGGATCGCCCCGGACCGCGAGATCCTCGTGCGCGGCGCGAACGTGGTGGGCGGCGACGCGGTCGACGCGGAGGGGTGGCTCCACACCGGCGATCTCGGCCGGCAGGACGCCACCGGTCGCCTGTGGTACCTGGGACGGAAGGGGGAGCGGATCGTGACGCCCGCCGGCGTGAACGTGGATCCGGAGCCGGTGGTCGCCGCGCTCGTGGCGCGACCGGGGATCGCGGACGCGGTGGTGCTGGAGCGGCCGTGGGGGGAGCCGGGGGTCGTGTGCGCGGTCGTCCTCGCGCGTCCCGGCGCCGACCCGGCGGAGGCGGTGCGGGCGGCCAACGAGGCGCTCCCCGACGCGGCGCGGTTGCGGGCGTGGCGGGCCTGGCCCGAGGCGGACTTTCCCCGGACGTCGACCGGCAAGCCCCGCCGTCCCGAGATCCGGTCGTGGCTCGAGGGGCAGGCCCCCGGGGACGAAGCCTCCGGCGGGCCGGTCGCGCGGATCGGAACCCGGACGGGCGCGCGGGATGTCGTGGCGGGCCTGGTGGCGGCGGTCGGCGGCGGGGAGCGCGCGGCGCTGGAGCCGGCCACGCGCCTGGGCGACGCGCTGGGATCCCTCGACCGGGTGGAGCTCGCCACCCGCATCGAGATGACGTACGGGGTTCCGCTTCCCCCGGAGGCGGTGGGCGCCGACCGCACGCTGGACGAGCTCGCGGGAGATCTGGCCGAGGCGGGGAGCGCCGGTGCCGGGGAAGCGGAGGACGAGGCCCGGGATACCGGCCCCGGCCACCCGGAGGCGGCGGAGCGCGAGGTGCGGGGGGGGGCCGGGACGACCCCCGGGCGCGAGACGGGAGCCCGGGAGGCCCCTGCCCGCGAGCGCCGCCGGGTCCCCGAGGCGCGCTGGCGCGGCCGCGCCCCCGTCCGCGCCTTCCGCTTCGTCCTGGGGCAGGGCGTTCTCCGGCCGCTCTGGCGCTCGCTCTTCGACCTCGACGCCGCGGGCCTCGAGCGGCTCGCCGGGCTCGACCCGCCGTTCCTGATCGCCGCCAACCACCTGAGCGAGCTCGATCCCGGCGCGGTCCTCTTCGGGCTTCCGCCGCGGCTCTCCGCGCGGGTCGCGACCACGGCGATGTGGGAGCACTTCGAACGCGCGCGGGCGGGACGCCTCCAGTACGCGCTCGGCGTCGCCGGGCTCGACCTGGTCCCGCTCCGCCAGACCGGCGACTGGCGGCCGACCCTGCGGATCGCCGGCGAGGTGGCGGATCGGGGCGGCTGTCCGCTCGTCTATCCGGAGGGCGAGCGGTCGACCGACGGGTCGCTCCTCCCCTTTCGCACCGGGGTCGCGATCCTGGCCCGGGAGCTCCACCTGCCGATCGTCCCCTGCGCGGCGACGGGACTCCTCGCCGTGCTCCCCAAGGGCGCCCACTGGGCACGCGGCGTCTGGCGCGGGCGGGCGCCGGTGGCGGTCCGGTTCGGCGACCCACTGCCGGCGCCGCGGCCGGACGACGACCCCGACGACATCGTGGCGGAGCTGCGGCGACGGATCGAGCGGCTCCTCGTCGCGGCGCGCGAGGCCGCGGGGCGGTACTAGAGCGCCGGGACGGGCTCCCCGCTCGGCGACCACGCTTCGGGCGCCGGCTCGCGCGGCTCGCGCGGCTCGCGCCGCCCGAGCATGACGCGGGCGAACAGCGCCCACAGATAGGCCAGCCCGTTCAGGAGATGCAGCGCGGGCACGACGGCGGCCAGGCCGATCGCGGTGGCGATCCACGCTTCGCCCGGCGTGTCGGCGATCCACCACGGGTGGACCGTGATCGCCCCGCCGAAGTGGACGACCAGGGGCGCGGCGATGAAGCCGCCCACCAGCGCGACCACGACGACCGCCACGATCCAGCTGGCGAGGCCGAGCGGGAACTTGAGGAGCTGGAAGACGAGTCCCTTCCACGTCACCGGGTTGCCGAGGACGCTCTTGACCCACGGCCAGCCGCCCTCCTCGATCGCCGTGGGCGCGGGGGCGGGGACGTCCGCGCCGAGGAGCCCGTTGGCGAGGACACGCTCGAAGTGCGCCAGGGCCCAGGCCGCCAGGATCAGCAGGAACAGGATCACGAAACCGACCCCGAGGATCGCCAGCCCGACGCCGAGCGAGGCTCCGACGACGTAGAAGACGAAGTACGCCAGGCCGAGCGGGAAGCCGATCATGAGGTAGATCAGGTTGAGATAGGTCCGCGGCCAGGCGAGGATGCCGAAGATCGCGCGGAGCGGGTGAGCCGAGTACGACGCATACGGGCTGGTGCGCATGTGGACCCTCCTTGTGTCCCCTCCCTACGCGGGCGCGGGCGGACCGGTTTCACCGGCGTGCGGCCGCTCAGCCGCCGAGCCAGGCCGGCGGGATCCGCTCGGCCCACGGCCGGGCCTCCTCGAGGGCGGCCGCCAGCCGGATCAGCGCCGCCTCGTCGCCGAAGCGGCCGGCGAACTGGACACCGATCGGCAGGCCCGCCGCGCTCCAGTGGAGCGGCAGGCTGATGGCCGGCTGGCCGGTGGCGTTGAAGAGCGGCGTGAACGGGACGAACTCGCTCGCCCGGCGGAAGACCGCGAGCGCGTCGGTCGAGTCTCCGTCGAAGGTACCCAGGGGCGGCGGCGGCTCCGCGAGCGTCGGGGTCAGCCAGACGTCGTGCCCGGCGAAGAATCCCGCCACCTGGCGGGCGATCCCCTGAAGCGCGGTGATCGCCAGCAGATAGTCGGCGGCGCGCACCTCGCGACCGAGCCGATAGAGCGCCCAGGTCAGGGGCTCGAACGACCCCGCCTCCGGACTCCGCCCGGTGGCGCGGGCCATGGCGTCGATCCCCCAGGCGTGGCCGGCGGTCCAGGCGGCCAGGAACGACTCGTAGAGGAGCTCCCCGTCGAGCGCCGGGGCCGCCTCCACGACGTCGTGGCCGAGCGACTCGCAGAGCGCCGCCGCGTCCTCGACCGCGCGGACACAGTCGGGGTCGACGGTCGCCCCGATCGGGTTGGCGGCGCTCCACGCGATCCGGAGCCGGCCGGAGTCGGCCCCGACCTCGTCGAGGAAGGGCCGCGCCGGAGCCGGCGCGCGGTACGGATCGCCGGGGGCGGGACCGGCGGTCGCGTCGAGGAGCGCGGCCGAGTCCCGCACGGTGCGGGTGAGCGCGTGGGCGACGACGAGCCCGCTCATGACGTCTCCCACGAGCGGCGCGTGCGTGACCCGCGCCCGCGTCGGCTTGAGCCCCACGAGCCCGCAGCACGAGGCGGGGATCCGGATCGAGCCGCCGCCGTCGTTTCCATGGGCGAACGGGACCATCCCGGCCGCGACGGCGGCGGCCGAGCCGCCGCTCGAACCGCCGGGCGAGCGATCGAGGTCCCATGGATTCCGCGTGGGGCCGTGGAGCGCGGGCTCGGTGGTCGGCAGGAAACCGAACTCGGGACAGTTCGTCTTCCCGAGGAAGACGAGACCGGCCGCGCGGTATCGCTCGACGAGCACGCTGTCGACCGGCGGAGCGTAGTCGGCGAGGAACGCCGAGCCCGACGTCATCCGGACACCCTTCCAGGCGGCGGAGAGGTCCTTGAGGAGGAACGGAACGCCGCGGAAGGGGCCGTCGGGGAGCTCGCCACGCGCGGTCTCCCTCGCCTTCGGG
The DNA here is from genome assembly GCA_035513155.1 of Gemmatimonadota bacterium. Lineage (GTDB taxonomy): Bacteria > Gemmatimonadota > Gemmatimonadetes > JACCXV01 > JAHWKZ01 > JAICNR01. The sequence goes on from DATKCO010000038.1 coordinate 5,393, forward strand.
AACGTCGGCGTGACGACCGCGTTGAGGGTCGGGTTCCCGCGCTCGATCCGGGCGATCGCGGCGTCGATGAGCTCCAGTGGGGTGACCTCGCCGCGGCGCACGAGATCGGCCTGGGTGGTGGCGTCGAGGCACGCGAGGTCGCTCACGACGTGCTCCCCCGTCCTACTGGGACGGGCCTTGGCGAACCTCACGCACGAACGCGCGAAGGTCTTCGTCGAACCGCTCCGGATCCTCGAGGAAGGGAGCGTGGCCGACGCCGTCGTAGACCTGCAGCTCGGCCCCCGGCACGGTAGCGGCGATGTGCTCGGCTGCGCTCACCTGGACGGCCCGGTCGTCGCGGCCATGGATGACGAGGGTCGGGACGTCGATCCTTCCCAGGACGTCGTCGTTGTCGAGCTCTCGGCTGAACATCGCCAGCCGCACCTCCGGTGGCACCATCATGGCGCCCGCCAGGAGGATCTCGTGCCGCTCCCGATCCAGCGGTCGGGACGTCAGGAGCGGCACGAAGGCACGCGTCGCTGCGATCCGCATCCGGACCTCCGGAGAGAGAACGCCCCCGAAGATCTCCAGCAGCTCCTCGCCGAGGGCGGCCTGCGCCTCCTCCGTCCCGGCCTTCGTCACGGCCCCGACGAACACCAGCCCGCCGATCGCATCGGAGCCGTGCTCGCGGAGATAATCCGGGATGATGTACCCGCCGTACGACCACCCCACCAGGACCGGCCGATCCAGATCCAGCTCGCGGATCACGGCCGCGACGTCTTCCGCCCACAGATCAGGATCGGTGTAGCTCTCCGCCGCCAGCGGCTTGTCCGAGGCGCCGTGCCCGCGCAGGTCGAACGCGATCAGACGGTGATCTTCGGCCAGGGTTCCCAAGAACTGTTCCTCCCACACCAGGTGGCTCCCGAGGAAGCCGTGGATGAAGACGATCGCGGGGCCGGTCGGATCGCCCGCTTCGTAGATGGCGAGGTCCAACCCGCCCCCGCCGGAGATCGTCGGAGTCTCCTGACCAAACGATTGCATGGTCGGCGCGACCATCAGGCAGGCGACCATCAGTGCTTTTGCAGAGGTCATCATGATCGGCTTCTCCCTTCTTCCCCGGTTTGCCTACCGCCTGTCCTCGAGGTCCTCGATCAGCGCCTTCATTTCGGCGATCTCCTCCCGCTGAGCCTCGATGATCTGGTCGGCGAGCGCCCGCACGCGCGAGTCCTCGATGCGGGCCCGTTCGCTGGTGAGGATCGCGATCGAGTGATGCGGAATCATCGCCCGCATGTACGATACGTCCTCGACGGTCGTCTGACTGCGGACGAGCCACAGCGCGAGACAGAACACGACCGCGCTGCCCGCGTAGATCGTGATGTTCACACGTCGGTTGGTGTGCATGTGCTGCATGAAGCTCAGCATGACGACCGCCATCGCCGCTCCCATCAAGAGCGCCATGTAGAGCCGGGTTTCGCTGAAGAACAGATGGTCGAGCTGGTAGGTGTTCAGGTACATGAGCCCCAGCATGACGATGGTCGAGGTCGCGATCATCGCGCCGAATCGGATATACCTGTTCATGGTCTCGCTTCCTTTCTCACGACGGTCGGCTTCTCCCTCGTCCGGCCGCCGTCGGCACGGGATCAACCGGAATAGACGGTCTCCTCCGGCACGTACGAACGGGCGCCTGGCCTCGACGCCTCGGGCGATGAGGTCGTGGTAGATGGCTATCGCGTCCGGGCACATGAAGCAAAGGAAACGCCTTGCCCGAGAGGGCCGTCGGGGGCTCCCGCCCGGCCGTCCGTCTCGCCACCTGCTTCCCCGTTGCTCGGAATCAAACGCCTTGTTGCCTGGAGTGCCTCAGGCGGGCCGGAAATCGCCACTGCCGCTCAAGGCCGCTCATCACCTCCACGCTCTCGGCCTGGCGTTTGGGCGAGATTACAGAGGCCCGCCGGCTCCCAGTCTGACGCTGGAACCGACGCTGGCTCCGCGGAAGCGTGTAAGACGAGCACCAGACCCCGGCGGATTTCCGTTCCCGTCGCGGTAAGTTGCATCGGGAGACCCTCCCGGACGATTAACGGGTTCTCCTCCCGCGCGGCCCGACGTCTTCCCCTCCGGCGTTTCCAAGCACATCTCGCCACTGAGCGTGTACCAGGCCTCGTCTCCAGGGTGCCTGTGCACGCGCGTCTGCGTCCCCGGCCGAAAGACCGCTTCCATGTACTGGGCAGAGTACGAAGTTCCACTCCGCACCCGGAGCGGCCCTATTTCGGCGGTACGTTCTCCACCGCTCGGCCAGGAGCCAGCGGGCCCAAGCGTAAACAACCAGATCTCGCCGAAGGCCTCGACCACGGTACCTGACGGCGGAGCGGCGGCTTCCGCGTCTTCGCGGTCGGGGAACCGGGTGAGGTGCCAGTACGCGAGTGTATCCCCAAGAATACCAAGCGCCTGGGTCGCGACGACGAACAGCCGAAATCGCGATCCGCGCGCTCACTGACCGGGACGCAGACGCCTCCCGTCCCTTCGGCTTGGCTGCGTGGTGTGCTCCCGCAGTGGGCGAGGGTGACCGAGGCCGCAAGAAGAAGAAGCGAAAGCCACTCGCCAGTCCTCATGGGCTTGCTCAGGTCAGTTGCGCGGTCCCACGTGCGGACCGCCTCATCGAGACCCGGCAGACCGGGTCCGCCTGCTCGGCGGTCTATCTGCTCGCGGGTCATCGGCATGGGGCGAAGATAGGGGACCGCACTAAGGGTGTGCACGATCGCGGCCTCTCCGGTCGAACGTGGGCGCTCGCGGCGTTCAGCCATCCGACGGCTGGTTTGACCGCGGAGCGCCCGGCCGGGTACCGTTGGGCCGGCGCGCGAGGCGCCGCTTCCCACCACCGGAGGTCCGGGACCCTGCGGTACGCGTTCGTCATCGACCAGGGCCGGTGCATCGGCTGCCACGCGTGCTCGGTGGCGTGCAAGGCCGAGCATGACGTGCCGCTCGGCGACTACCGGACGTGGGTCAAGTACGTCGAGAAGGGTTCGTTCCCTGACGTGCGGCGGTTCTTCACCGTGCTCCGGTGCAACCACTGCGAGGCCGCGCCCTGCGTCGAGATCTGCCCCACCACCGCGCTCTGGCGCCGGGACGACGGGATCGTCGACTTCGACAAGGACGCCTGCATCGGCTGCAAGGCGTGCATGCAGGCCTGCCCCTACGACGCCCTCTACATCCACCCCGATCGCGGCACCGCCGAGAAATGCAACTTCTGCTCGCACCGGATCGAGATCGGCCTCGAGCCCCCGTGCGCGACCGTCTGCCCCGCCGAGGCGATCCTGGTCGGCGACCTCGACGACCCGGCGACCCGGGTCGCCCAGATCGTCGCCACCAGGAAGGTCGATGTCCGCAAGCCCGAGAAGGGGACGATGCCGAAGGTGTTCTACGTGGACAGCGAGCCGCGCGCGCTCGTCCCCGGCGCGTCGTCCCCGGCCGGTGGATACCTGTGGGCGGACCGCGGGCCGGGGACGGCGGAGGGAAGTGGAGCGGCGTCGGGAAACCGAGCAGCGTCGGGAAACCGAGCAGCGACGGAAATCGGAGCGGCAACCAGGGGTGAAGCGCAGGCGGGAGGCGTCGCGCGACCCGCCCACCCGCGCGAGCCGGAGCCGCCCGCCGCCTGGCTGGCCAGCGACCTGCCGCCGCCCGCCTTCGCCCAGGCGCTCTCCGCCGACGACTACCCGGACGCGGAGTTCTTCCGCGGGGTGTGGGCCGGCCTCGCCCCGGCGCGCACGACGTACGACGTCGCGCACGCGCGCCCGTGGGGCTGGAAGGTGTCGGGGTACTTGTGGACGAAGTCGATCGCGGCTGGCGCCTTCCTCGCCGCCGCGCTCGCCCCCTGGCTGGAACTGCCCGCCGATCGCCTCGTGACCCTCGGGCTCCCGCTCACCGGGCTCGTCTTCCTCGGGCTCACGACCGCTCTCCTGGTCGGCGACCTCAAGCGGCCGGAGCGGTTCCTCTCGATCCTGTGGCGTCCGAACTGGAGCTCCTGGCTCGCGCGCGGGGCGTTCGTGCTCGTCGCCTTCGGCGGCCTCGGCGCGGCGTGGCTCGGGCTCGCGTGGATGGACCCCGGGGGCGGCTGGGCAGCCTGGCTCCGCTGGCCGCTCGTCGCTTCGGCGGTCGCGGGGGCCGGCTACAGCGGGTACCTGTTCGCCCAGGCGAAGGGCCGGGACTTCTGGCAGAGCCCGCTCCTGCCGATTCACTTCGTCGTCCAGGCGGCGGTCGCGGGCCTGGCGGTCGCGGCGCTCCTCGGCACGGCTTCGGCGGGCCGGACCGGCGACGCGGGGAGCGGTGCGATCCCCGCCCTCCTCGTGGCGGCGATCCTCGTTCACCTGGGCCTCGTCCTCTTCGGCGAGGTGGGAGTCACCCACCCGACCCGGGACGCCCAGCGCGCGGCGCGGTCGCTGACGCGGGGCGTGCTCCGGCGCTGGCTCGTCGCCGCGATCGCCGCCGCGACCGCGGGAGCGATCCTCCCGCTGATGGCCCCCTGGCTGGGAGCCGCCGCGATCGCCGGCGGGGCCGTCGTCGCCCTGGCCTCCCTCTGGATCTGGGAGCACGCCTGGCTCCGGGCCGGCCAGATCGTCCCCTTGAGCTGAGGTCACCTCGATGAGCGAAACGAAGCCCACGCGCGAGGTCGAACCCGAAGGCCGCTATCCGGGCGACGACGGCTGGATCCTCTCGAGCGCGCCCGCCCCAGAGCAGTGGGACGACTGGCTGGAATACGATCCGGCGGCCTGGCCGCGGAAGGTCGCGCGCCACTACCGGCTCGTGCCCACGATCTGCTTCAACTGCGAGTCCGCCTGCGGCCTGCTCGCCTACGTGGACAAGGAGACCGGGGAGATCCGCCGCTTCGAGGGGAACCCCGCCCATCCCGGGAGCCGGGGGCGGGTCTGCGCGAAGGGCCCGGCGACGATCAACCAGGTGAAGGACACCGAGCGGATCCTCCACCCCCTGAAGCGCGCGGGCGAGCGCGGTGGGGGGAAGTGGGAGCGGGTGTCGTGGGAGGAGGCCTTGACCGACATCGGCGGCCGGATCCGGGCCGCGATCGCGGAAGGACGCGGCGAGGAGGTCATGTACCACGTCGGCCGCCCGGGGTACGACGGGTCGATGGACCGGGTCCTCAAGGCCTGGGGGATCGACGGCCACAACTCCCACACGAACATCTGCAGCTCGGGCGCGCGGCTGGGCTACGCGCTCTGGCACCAGAGCGACCGGCCCTCGCCCGACCACGCGCGGGCGAAGTTCATCCTGCTCCTCTCCGCCCACCTCGAGGCCGGCCACTACTTCAACCCGCACGCCCAGCGGATCGTCGAGGGGAAGGCGCGCGGGGCGAAGATCGCGGTCCTCGATCCCCGGCTCTCGAACACCGCGTCCATGGCCGACTTCTGGCTTCCCACGTGGCCGGGCACGGAGGCGGCGGTGCTGCTCGCGATGGCGAACGTGATCATCGACGACGGCCTCCACGACCGCGAGTTCCTGCGCCGCTGGGTCAACTGGGAGGCGTGGCTCGAGGCCGAGCGGCCGGAGGCCGCGCGGCGGGCGCGCGCGAAGGGCGGGTCGGCTCCGGGGGCGGACGGCGTGGACGAGTTCCTCGCCGCGGCACGCGAGACGTACGCCGAGTTCACGCCCGAGTTCGCGGCTCGGGAGAGCGGGATCCCGGCGGAGACGATCGTCGAGGTCGCGCGCGAGATCGGACGCGCGCGGGGGGCGCTCGCGACCCACGTGTGGCGCGGGGCCTCGTCGGGAAACCTCGGGGGCTGGCAGGTCTCCCGCTGCCTCGAGTGGCTCGTCGTCCTGACCGGGAGCGTGGCGACCCCGGGCGGGACGACGCCGGCGGCGCGCGACAAGTTCGTGGCCCGGATGCCGCTCACGCCGCCTCCCTTCGAGCGGTGGAACGAGCTGACGTTCCCGCGGGAATACCCGCTCTCCCACCACGAGCTCTCGTTCCTCCTGCCCCACTTCCTCAAGGAGGGACGGGGCCGCGTCGAGGTGTACTTCACCCGCGTCTACAACCCGGTGTGGACGAACCCCGACGGGTTGACCTGGGTCGAGGTCCTGCGCGATCCCGAGAAGGTCGGCTGCCACGTCGCGCTGACGCCGACCTGGAACGAGAGCGCGTACTGGGCCGACTACGTGCTCCCGATGGGCCTGGGCCCCGAGCGGCACGACCTGATGAGCCAGGAGACGAGCGCGGGCGCCTGGATCGGGTTCCGCCAGCCGGTCCTGCGCGCGTTCCGCGAGGCGGCCGGCGAGACCGTCTCCGACACCCGCGCGTCGAACCCGGGCGAGGTGTGGGAGGAGGACGAGTTCTGGATCGACCTGTCGTGGCGGATCGACCCCGACGGGGCGCTGGGGATCCGCCGCTGGTTCGAGTCGCCGTACCGCGCGGGGGAGAAGCTGACCGTCGACGACTACTACGGCTGGATCTTCGAGAACTCCGTCCCGGGCCTGCCCGAGTCGGCCGCGGCCGAGGGCCTCTCGCCGCTCCAGTACATGCGGCGCTATGGCGCGTTCCGGGTGACCTCGGACGACTACCGGTTCTACGAGCGGCCGGCGGGCGCGGACGCTGCGGGGATCGAGATCGACGGCCGGCGGGTGGCGGGATTCGACACGCCGTCCCGAAAGCTGGAGTTCTTCTCCCCGACGATGGGCGAGTTCGGCTGGCCCGAGCACGCGATCCCCGGATACGTGCGGTCGCACGTCCACTGGGCCGAGCTCGACCGTGCCGCCGGCGAGGCCGTGCTCCTCCCCACGTTCCGGCTCCCGACTCTGATCCACACGCGCTCGGCGAACTCGAAGTGGCTGGTCGAGATCTCGCACCGGAACCCGCTGTGGGTCCATCCCACGGACGCGCGACGAATCGGGATCGGCAACGAGGCCCTCGTGCGGGTCAACACCGAGATCGGGTGGTTCGTCGTGCGGGCCTGGGTCACCGAGGGGCTGCGACCGGGGATCGTCGCCTGCTCCCACCACATGGGGCGCTGGCGGCTGGGAGAGGATCCGGGAGTGGGCGGGTGGACGGCGGCGCCGGTCTCGCTCGACGAGGAGCCGGCCGACGGCGGATCGGTGTGGCGGATCCGCCACCAACGGGAGGTGACGCCGTTCGACTCCTCCGACCCCGACTCTGCGCGCGTCTGGTGGAGCGACGCCGGGGTTCATCAGAACCTGACCTTCCCCGTCCATCCCGATCCGGTCTCCGGGATGCACTGCTGGCACCAGAAGGTCCGGCTCGAGCCCGCGCAGGCGGGCGACCGCTACGGCGACGTCGTCGTCGACACGGCGAAGAGCCACGCGATCTACCGCGAGTGGCTGGAAAAAACACGGCCGGCGCAGCCCGGAGGGCTCCGCCGACCGCTCTGGTTCTCGCGCCCCGTGCGTCCCACCGACCAGGCCTACCGGATCGCGGACGCGCCCTGACGAAAGGCGCTCGACGGTCGCCCGCACCCGTGGGAACCATGCCCGAGCGCGATTGCTGCCGTCCGGGCGAATGGCTACGTTGGGATGGGATGCCGGCGAGCCGGTCCGCGAACGGCAGAGGTACCTTCGTCGCGGACGCGCGTGACCGCCGGGTTCCCGAAAGAGGAGGCCCCTCCACCTGCCCGCGAAGCCGACACCGGAAGAGATCTGGGCCGCCTTCCTGAGCGGCCCCCTCCTCGGCAAGGTCATCAAGACCCGACGCCGGGTGTTCCGCTTGTTCCGGGCGGACCATCGCTGCAAGAACTGCCAGGCGCCGTTCGACCACCTGGGGGCCCTGATCATGCCCCTGATCGGCCACGGCCGATACCGGAAGAACCCGCGCTTCTGCCGATTCTGAATGGCGTTCGCCCAGCGGTGCCCGGGCGGCGCCGAGATCGAGCTCTCCATGCTGTTCGTCGACGTCCGAGGCTCCACCCGCCTCGCGGAGGGGATGACGGCCACGGAATTCGGCGGCCTGATGAACCGCTTCTACAAAATGGCGACTGACGTCCTCATTGAGAGCGACGCCGTCATCGACAAGCTCGTCGGAGACGCCGTGATCGGCTTCTATCTCCCCCTGTTCACGGGGCCCAACCATGCCCGTCCGGCGGTCCTCGCCGCCCGGCGGCTGCTGGAGGTCTCGGGCCACGGGGCCGACGAGGGGCCGTGGATCGAGATCGGCGTGGGCGTTCACGCGGGAACCGCGTTCGTGGGCACGGTCGGCGGCGCCGACGGCACGGTCTCCGACATCACGGCTCTCGGCGACAACGTGAACGTGGGGGCGCGTCTCGCCTCGATGGCGCGTCCCGGCGAGATCCTGGTCAGCGAAGCCGCCCTGGCGGCGGGCGGCTTCGACCTCCGAGGCCTCGAGCTCCGCCGGCTCGAGCTCAAGGGAAAGAGCGAGCCGATCGAGGTCCGGGTGATCCGGACGGCCGCGTCGATGCCCTCGTGATCTTCGACAACCAAGGAAGGTGGACCGCGATGCGCTCGAAGCTCGGAATTGGAATCCTGGCCGGCGTGCTGGCGACCGTTCCCTACGCAGCGATCGTCTCGTTCGTCACGGTACCGATGATGGGCGGGGCCCCGGGATCCATGCCCATGGACGGCGCGATGGCCGGGGGAGGCCCTCGCCCGGCCCAGGAGCCGATGATCCTGATGGTCGCGGATCTGGTCGGCTCCGACCGCATCGCGGTCGCCTGGGTCCTGCTCCTATTCGCGGGGGCCTTCATGGGCGCCCTGTTCGCAGCTCTGTTCGGGGGCCGGCCGGCGCGCGGCGGCACGTGGCTGCTGCGGGGGGCGCTCTACGGCGCGGCGTGGTGGATCGCGGGCGGTCTCGTCCTCATGCCCGTCCTCCTCAACATGCCCGCCTTCTCGCCCGTGACGAGCGAGACGATGCGCGCCGGTGCCGCAGTCGGGCTCGTGGCCTACCTGATCAGCGGGCTGGTCCTCGGCGGCGTCTTCGCCTACTTCCGCGGCAGGGCCCAGGCGGCGAGCTGATCTCCCACCGCGTCAGCCCTCTGCGCCGTCTCGCGGGTGGCGCGGATGATCGCCGTCGTGCTTCCCATGCTTCTCGCCGCGGTGCTCGCGCAGCGTCCCCAGCTTCTCCCGCTGCTCCTCGGTCAGGACGCTCGCCATCCGCTCATGGGTCTGGCGCATGTGGGCCCGCATCGCCTCGCGATCGCCGCTCGCCTTGAGCTCCTGCCGCCTCTCGACCTGCTCCGCGAAGATCGCCTGGATCTCCGCGATCTGCGCGTCGGTCAGGTCCAGCGCCTCCGTCAGCCGCTCGATCCGCTTCTCGGGGTCGTGCCCGGGGCGCGCCGAGCCGTCCTGCGCCTGCGCCGGGCTCGCGACGGCGAGCGCCACGAGGCCGGCCGCGATTCCCGTCCATCTGCCTATCGACTTCCGCATCGATCTTCCTCCAGTCATGGTCGTCAGGGGCGCCGCGCCTCTTCCGCGGCGCTTCGGTGTCCGCGCTATGGACCGGGGATCACCGGGCGACGTTAAGTGGTTCCCCCGCGCGCAGGTCCGGCGCCGCGCCCCCGTGCGGAAGGTCGTCATGCGCTCGAGCTAGTCGTCTCCGGCCGGCAACCCCACGGCATCCAGCGCGTCCCGGATCGATCGGGCCAGGTCGACCGCGCGGCCCCGCCCCCAGAAGTGGACGAAGACCAGCCGGGGATCTTCGCCGACGAGGGGATCCTCGATCGAAGCGATCTGGATGTCGCCGGCGCGGAGGGCGCGGAGGACGTCCTGGAGCTCCGGTTCGACCAGGGCGAAGTGGCCGCTCGTGGCCGCCCGGTCGTTCCCCCCGACGAACGTGAGCCGGGTCGCGATGCCCGAGGCGGCGCCGAGATCGTACCCTTCGAGCCGGGTGGAGCGCGGGATCGTCACCAGGTACACCCCGTCCCGCAGCTCGCCGCGGAGGCCCAGCATGCTGTCCACGAGCGCGGGGTCCAGGGTGGAGGCCGTCGGATCGATCGGCGGCAGCGAGAGCAGCGGCTGGCCCTTCGCGTCCTCGAGCGTCTGGAGCACGGCGCCCACCGCCGCCGCGAGGCTGTCGGTCTCCCCGATCCCCGTCAGGTGGAGGAACCGGACCCGCGGCTCTTCGCGGGAGAAGTGAGCGTGGAGGCCCGTGATCCGCAGGCCGTGGAGCAGCGCGGACGAGATCACCGGGTCGACCTCGTCGGCGAGGAGGGGAATCTGGGCGGTGAGAACGGCACCGCCTGGCACCGGATCGAAGACCACCCAGCCGGCGAGCCCCATCCGCGGCGTGAGCCGGACCCCATCCGCCGTGACGATCAGGTCGCTTCGGGGAAGCGCCAGCCCGTACGTGCCGGACTCCCGGTCGAAGATGCCGGGCGCGCCGGAGAGCGAATCGACGAGGGCGGGATCGAGGTCGTCGGAGGTCCGGCGCTCCGACGGGGCCGTCCCCCCATCGGGCTCCTCGGAAGGGCCGCAGCCCGAGGAGGCCACCCACGCGGTCAGGAGGAGTGCCACGCCGCCGGCGATCGTCACGATCTTCATGGTGAGGTCCCGAGAGTCGCCCCCGCGGGCGCGTTCCGTCAAGCGCCGAGGATCTGCGCGTGCGGGAGGCCCTGCATGTCGGCCGGCGGAGCCACGCCCAGGAGCCGGAGGAAGGTGGGCGCGACGTCGACGGGCGCCACGTCCCCGATCGACCCGCGTCCGCCGACGTCGGGCCCGCACGCGGCGACGAACCCGGTCAGCGTCTCCTCGCTCCCGGGGCAGAACGCTGGGCGCCGCTGCGTGAGCTCGCCGCGCGGATGCCGGACACGCTCGAGCAGCTCGGTCCCCGGCTTCCACTCGACGAATAGATCGGGGAGCCGCTCCGGCGGCCCTCCGCCGAAGACATCCACGGTGCGGATCGCCGCGTCGATCACCGGCTCGCCGGTCTCCGCGTGCGTGAGGCGCCCGAGGTCCGACTCGAGCCGGTCCAGCACGTCCGCGTAGTCGGCCGGATCGACGATTCCCGCCGGCTCACGGCCCCGCAGGTTGATCCGGAGGAAGCCGGTGTAAAGGGAAGGCAGGCTGAACGCCGTTGTCCGCTCCCAGTCCGTGCCGGTGGCGAAGAGATCGGCGAGGAGCGCCTCCTGACGGCGACTCGGGAGCCTCCGACTGATCGCCGCCCTCAGGCTCTCCGGCAGGATCCGGCGCGCGAGATCCAGGGGCCGGAGCCCGCCGCCTTCGGCCGCGCGCCGGGCCTGATACCCCAGCGCCCGGCAGAGCGCGGTGTTCAGCTCCTCGGTCGGATACTGGTCCTGCATCCCGAACAGCGAGAGGAAAACGACGTTCGCGTCCTTCCCGACTCGCTCGAGGATCCGGCCCATCTCGCGATCGACCGCCTCGTAGACCGAGCGGATCGCGTTCCGGAGCCGCTCGTCTTCGGCGCCGCCGCCCGCCGCCTCGGGCCGGTAGGGCCAGTAACGGTGGGTCGCCGTGTGGGTCTCGTCGAAGAACGCGACCGTGAGATCGGGCGCGCCGAGAGAGAGAACGTGCAGGCACATCTCCCCCTTTGTCCGCACGCTCCCGAGGAAGTCGTCCAGCGAGCGCCGGTCGTCGGCCGGCGACCCGTTGGCGGTGTCGCCGAGCAGATCGGGCGGAAGGCCGAAGTGACGGTTGACCTCGGCCAGCAGCTGCGGCGGTTCGGAAGCCCGAGGACTGATGTGAAGATCGGCCTGGCTCAAGGACCAGTTCGTGATCTGGTGGCCGGCGACGCCTGGAAACGGCTGCGTCTCCGGCGCGTCGATCACCGCCACCGACCCGGAGAAGAGATCCGGCCGCACCCAGAAGGGCCGTGCGCCCGTCTCCTCCGCGCCGTAGCTCGCGAGGCGATAGGTCCCCGGGACGAGCTGGCGGAAGTAGTACCAGCCGTGGCGATCGGCGGGCCAGCCCGAGAACAGGGTCGTGGCCGATCCGTGCTCGCAGATCCGGGTCGGGTCCGTGAGCCGGCCGTGGCAGCCGCGCGCCATCAGCGACCCGATCGTGGGAAGGTGGCCCTCGGCCACCCACCGCTCGATGCTGTCCGGGTCGCCCACCTTCATGCCGAGGACGACCAGGCTCATCGGGACCTCCCCGACAGGAGGCCCCGGGACCACACCCGGACGCGATTCGCCTTGACCTTGAGCGACCGGTCGCCGAACGCGAAGCCGACCACCCGCTTGGCCTCGTCCCAGGGGCCGCGCTGGGCGCGCGCGATCGCCTGCGCCAGCCGCTCCGGGTCGAGCCGTGCCGGCAGGGACGGCAGCGGCTCGGACCGACCGTCCACGGTCCCTTCCGCCCCGGTCGGATAGCCGAGGAGCTCCAGCATCTCCCCCGCCACCCGCACGGAGTGCGCCCGCTGGCCGGGCGAGAGCGCCTCCACCCATTGTCCGGACCGCCCCTTCCGCACGTGATCGGGATCCGCGCCGTGCATGGACCCGAAGGAGACCGCGTCCCGGATGGCGTCCAGCTCGGCGTCCGGCAGCTCGATCTCCAGATAGTCGACCAGGCCGCGCAGCTCGGCGTCGAAGTCGTGCAGGAGGCGCTCGTAGAAGACGACGTGGAACGGAATCCGCGGCCGGATCCGTAGCCAGCTTCCCACGTGGGCGACCCAGTCCCGCAGCTCGCCATCCAGCGCGTGCTTGAGGAACGTGCCGGGGTCCTCCTCGTAGTGGGGCGGCCAGTTCCGGAGGACATGGGGGGTGAACACGAACCGCGAGAGCGACACGGCGATGTCGCGCGGATCGCGGATCAGGTAGACGATCCGGTCGAACAGGGGGAGGACCTCCACGCTGCGGGGGATGATCGGCTCGTGGGACCAGACGAGCGTGCACCGCCGGACGTACTCCTCGAGGTCGTCGATCCGCTCCTGGTGGACGTCGCTGATCCGCCAGTAGCAGCCGTCCGGCCGGATCCGCAGGAAGTCCATGTCCGCCTGGCCCGAGTAGCTGAGCCGCCAGGTGCGGGCGACCGGGTGGATCGGCTGGCGCTGGACCCAGCTCCGGTGCTCCCATCCCGCCCGCCGGGTGACCTCCCGCAGGATCCGGGAGAGCCAAAGGTTGCCGCTCTTGTGGATCGCCGCGTGGAGGATCGTGCCTTCGCCGCTCGTCCGGCGTCCGGGGGACCGCCGCTCGCGCGCGTGGCCCACCCGGGCTTCGACCCGCGCCGGGAGGCCACCCCGCGGCCGCAGCGTGATGCCGCCGAGGGGCTCGACCCGCTCCGGCGCGAGCAGACGAAACCGGATCCGCCGCGCCACCCGCACGAGCACGCGGGCGCCCTCCAGCCGCGCGAGATGCTCGCCGATGCACTTGTGCGCGCCGTCGCCGAAGGGGAGGTAGGCCCAGCGGGACGGGCGCGCGCCGGCGAACCGACCCGGATCGAACCGCTCCGGATCGGGAAAGAACGCGGGATGCCGGTGCATCACGTACTGGCACAGGAGCAGGGTATCCCGCGCGCCGACCGCGCCCCCGCGCGGCAGAATGTCGTCGTCGCGGGGAACGCGGGCGAAGACCCAGGTCGGCGGATGGAGCCGCATCGCCTCGGCCATGATCCGCTCGGCGTGGTCGGCGGTGGCGGGGGCGAGCGCTCCGGCCCCGCCCTCCTCCTCGATCGCCTCCAGGAAACCCGCCTCGATCTCGGGATGGAGCGCCAGGCGGTACCACGTCCAGGTCAGGGCCTCCCCCAGCGTCTCGTAGCCGGTGCTCGTGAACGTCAGCACCTCGTCACGGATCTGGGCGTCCGTCATGCTGGCGCCGTCGGCGTAGGTCACCGACAGGAGGCCGTCGATCAGGTCCCCCTCCGCCGCGCGGTCCGTGCCGGCGCGGGCGCGCCGACGCGCGAGGATCCCGAACACCTCGGCGTCGATGACGCGCACCGCCCGCCGGTTCGCGCGCAGGATCCGGGTCGGCAGCCGGTCCCGCCAGGGCAGCCGTCCGTGATAGACGTACTCCGTGTAGCGGCGGCGCTCGCGGATCGCGCGCGCCAGCCGATCCTCGGCCTCCGCCGTGAGGTCGTCGCCAAACAGGATCGTCAGGATGATCCGCTTCGTCAGGTCGGCCATCTCGGCGGCGAGGTCGATCTCGGCACCCGGGCGGATGGCGCCGAGCCACGCCTCGACCCGGTCGTCGATCACGGAACCGTACCGCTCGACGGCCTCGCGGTGGAACAGTGGCTGGAGAAGCCGGCGCTGCCGGAGGTGCTCCTCCCCCCTGCTCGTCAGGAGCCCGCCGCCCGCCCGGCGCCGGCCGCGCGGGCTCGTGAGGAGCGGGGTCTTCTCGTAGTTCGCCGCGCCGCCCACCAGGACGTGCTGGATGTCGTCCGGATGGGTGAGGAACCACGTCGACGAGAGCGGCCCGAGCCGGACGCGAGCGTCGAGCGCCACCCGGCGCGGCGCCAGCGGCCCCAGCGTGCGGCGCACGTGGCGCGGCAGGTCGACGGCGTGCGGGCCGGATCTCACGCGGCGCGCCCGTCGATCACCAATCGATAGGTCTCGATGAACCGCTCGGCGCACCGCTCGCGGCTGAGGCGCTCCCGGGCCCACGCGCGGCCGGCGCGCCCGAGGGCCTCGCAGCGCACGCGGTCCGACAGGAGACCCGCGAGCGCCGCCGCCAGCGCGTCGGGGTCGCCCGGCTCGACGTGGAGGCCCGTGCTCCCCGGCTGAACGATCTCGGCCAGACCCCCGTGGCCGGACGCCACGACCGCCGTTCCCCGCATCATCGCCTCCGCGGCCGTCAGGCCGAACGGCTCCTCGAGGATCGAGGGAACGACATGGACCCACGCGGTCTCCAGTTCCCGGTCCATGACGTCCCGGTCCAGGTGGCCCGTCCAGCGCACGCTGGCGCCCAGCCCGAGCTCCCCGGCCAGGCGCTCCAACCCCCCCCGCTCCGGGCCGTCGCCGACCACGAGCAGGCTGGCGTCGGGAATGGCCGCACGGACGCGGGCGAAAGCCCGGAGCAGCACGTCGACCCCCTTCCCGCGCGTGAGACGCCCCGCGCATCCCACGACGGGCGGGCCCGCCAGCGGCGGCCGCGCGGGGCGCCGCGCGACGCCGTTCCAGATCACCAGAGTGGGGCCGATCCCGTGCTCGACGAGCCGCCGCTCCATCGCCGCGCTGTTCGCCACGACGAGCGCGAACACGCCCTTCCACCGCTCCCACAGGAGCCGCTGGGTCATGAGCGCCACCCAGGCCCGCCGCGACAGGCAGCCCTGCTGGCGGCACGCGCGTCCCGGCGGGTACTCGCAGACCGCTCCGTCCGGCAGCAGCCGGATTCCCACCGGACAGATCGACTCGTACCAGGCAGCGTGGTAGAGGCTCGGGACCTCGCGCAGGAGGGGCAGCACCAGTGGCGAGAGCTGGGTCATGAACATCCGGACGTGCACCACGTCCGGGCGGAAGTCGGCCAGCGCCCGTCGCAGCCCGAGCCAGGCGCGCGGGTTGGCGACCCGGTTCAGCGTACGGAGCGGGCCGGTGGTGCCGAAACAGCGGTAGTCGGCGGGACTCGCCCCGTCGCCGGCCAGCGCATCGCTCGCGAACACGCGCGCGTCTTGACCCTGGCGGCGGAGCTCGTCGCGAAGATCGAGCGTCAGGGCCTCCGCGCCCCCAAGGGCGGAGGCCATGTCGTTGAGGATCAGGATTCTCACGCGTCCGGCGCCCGGACCCGGACCCACCGGCCCTCGCGGGCAGCGGCCTCAGCCGCCAGCACGACGGCCAGGCTCCGTTCCCCGTCCGCGGGATCGGGAGCGATCGGAGCGCCGCGTTCCACGGCCTCGACGAACGCGGCCAGCGCGAGCGCGTAGGAGGGATCGGTCAGGGGGGAGAAGGCGGCTCCCAGCGCGCGCGGCCAGCGCGCGAGCTCGCGCCGGAGCCGGGCGGCCCGGCTCCACGGCGGTTCGATGCCTTCGAAGTCCAGCCGGTTCTCGATCCGGTCGACGATCAGCCGGCCCGCGTCGCCCACGACCTCGAACCGGTTCTCGCGGACGGACACCAGAGAAGCCCGGGATTCGACCGTGAGCCCGCTCTCCATCGTCAGCGTCATCCAGGCCACGTCGTCCTCCGACCGTACCGACCGCGTCGTGGCGAAAACCTCGCCCACCTCCTCGTTGAACAGGAAGCGCGCCAGGTCGACGTGGTGGCTCCCGAGGTCCAGCAACGCCCCGCCGCCCTCCGCCCGGCGGCGCTTCCACGCCGGCATCTCCCGCCCCGGCGAGCCGCCGGCGAGCCGGACCGCCACCACTCGCCCGAGCGCGCCGGAGCGGATCGACTCCCGCGCGCGCAGGACGAGGGGATGAAACCTCTGGTTGAAGCCCAGCATCGCGATCCGGCCGCTCGCCCGCCACGCGCGCACCACCTCCGCGGCGGCCGCGGGCGTGGTGGCGAGCGGCTTCTCGAGATATACGTCCTTCCCCGCCGCGAGCGCGGCGGAGGCCGCCTCCGCGTGGAGTCCCGAGGGCAGCGTGACGACGACCGCGTCGATCGAGTCGTCGGCCAGCGTCTCGCGGTAGTCGGAGACGAGCCGCGCGCCCGGGGCCGCGCGCGCCACTGCGCTACGGAGCGACTTTTCCGGCTCGGCCACCGCCGCGACTTCCGCGCCCGGCAGCCGGGCCAGGATCCCGAGATGGTAGAGGCGGGCGATCCGCCCGCCTCCCAGGACGGCGATGCGGATCATCGGCCCACGGCGCGCACTTCCGGAGCTTAGGGCGCTGCTTCCTCCGATTCCATGCCGGCTTCCTCCGCGGCCATGCCGGGGGGCGGAGCGTTGCTGTTCCAGATGTCGGCGGCCATCTTCCAGTCGCCCTCGACGTTCTGCCATACGGCGACGTACTTGCCCTCGTCGCTCCACTCGGAGCCGTCGGGGGCGGTGCCGCTCATCGTGAACGTCCCCACCGAGTACGCGTAGTCGCCGGCGGCGGCCACCGTGATCTCCTCGCTGTTCAGGCTCATCGACGTGATCGGCCCCTGCTGGAACCACTCCGTCAAGGTCTCGCGAATGGCCTGCGAACCCTCGAGCTTCGGACTGTTTGGGGGCAGGAGAACCGCGTCCGACGTGTATTGCAGCACGAGCGGCTCGACCTCGCCCGCCACCATGGCGTCGGCGAAGGCCTGGTCCTTGGCCCTGATCGACTCGCGCACCGTCTCCGCGTCGACGGCGGGGGACGTTTCGGAGCCCTGCTCGGTGGCCGGCTCCTGGGTCTGACAGGCGAGCGCAAGCGTCGCCGCGACGAGAATGAAGGAGCTCTTCCAGGGACCCTTCACGGGTCACCTCCTCTGTCGGAGTTGGGAATCCGCGTCGTGAGAAACGCAAAACGACAGTCTAGGGCCGATCGGGAGCCGGGGAAAGGGGCCGGGACCCGCGGCGCGTCAGGCCTCCTCACGCCGGGATCCGGTCGAGGACCCGCTTCGCGAACCGCAGGATGGGCTCCGGCATCCGCCCGACCAGAGCCGTCGGGAGGAGCTCCCGCAGCCTCGAGGTCAGGGAGGCGCGGGCGGAAGCGTGGAACTCCAGCACGAGATAGGAGGCCGGCCCGTCGCCGACGTTGCGAAGGCCGTGGGGCTCCCCCGCCGCGTAGAAGATCACGTCGTGGGGCTCGCAGCGACGACCCAGGGTCTCGATGCTTCCCTCGAGGACGAGGACGGCGACGTCGTACGGATCGACGTGGGGCTCGTAGCCGCCGCCGGGGGCCACCGTGGACCGGTGGCAGTGAAGCCGCCGGAGATGCGCCGTAGGGGCTTCGAAGACCGGCCGCGTCTCGCGCAGGCCTCCCCGGGCCGAGGGATCCCCCGCCGTCCCGGGCCGGAAGACGGCGGTTCGCAGCCCGCTTCCTGGCCCCTCCAGGGGCGGCTTGCCGTTTCGCCACTTGAACATGCAGTAGGTGATCGCCCGCCCCGTAGGGTTGTGGATCGTGTGCCGCTGTCCGGCCGGATAGTAGACCAGCGTGCCCGCCCCGGCGTCCTCGGGCCTGCTGCCGCCCTCGTCGTCGACGATCACCAGTCGCGCCTCGCCATCCAGGACGATCAGGACCTCCTCCTCGAAGTGGCGATGGGGCTCGTGCGGGGTCATCCCGGGCGCGAGGACCGAGACGTGGCAGGTCAGGTACTCGAGGCAAGGGGTGGCGCCGGCGGCGATCGGGTGTCGCTCCCACCCCTTCCCCTCGCCCGTCAGGGGGAGCCTCAGGGGATGGACCCAGCTGGTCGAGAGCGGTGGGGGAGAGACGATCCGGTTCGGGCCTTCGTCACCCCGGCCCAGCACCATGACGCAGGGGGGGCACTCCTTCTCGTAGCGGAACGGAGGGTCCAGCTTCGTGAGGTCCGGAATGCGGATCCTCCGCGACGGCACGGCGTACTGGAGCAGCAACGCGGAGCGGACCCCGGTCGGGTTCCGGTTGTTCGACCCGTGCCACAGGCGACCGTCGAACACGATCGCGTCTCCGTCACGCATGTCGAACCGGATCCGCTCACCGACCGGATCCCCGAGCCGCGACCACGCCTCCACGTCCTCGTCGGTCACCTCGTCGCGCGACTTGCCGGCCGCGCGGGCGACATCCTGGAGCGGCTTCCCGATCCGATGCGACCGCGAGATCACCTCCAGCGCCGACTGCCGGTCGACGTTCTTCAGTCCGATCCAGACCGACACGGTACCCGCCCCGGGCTCGCTCGTCTCGATGTCGGTATGCCAGGGGTGGACCTTCCCCGGACCGCGATGCACCAGCTTGGCGCCCCACAGCATGACGTCCGGTCCAATGAGCTCCTCGAGGATGGCGAGGATCTCCGGGAGGCATCCGATCGCGAAGAACGCCCGAGAGCTCGCCGCGTTGCCCTTGGTCCATGCGGGGGGAGGCGGAGCGGCCTCGAGCAAGGACAGCACCGCCCGGCACTGGTCCTCGGAGAGCAGGGACACCGGACCGAGGAAGCCCTGGTCCTCGAACGCCGACCGGAGCCCCGGGTCGCGCAAGCCGCTCATCGGAAGGCTCCGCCGCTCTCGTGAACGGACGGGTCGAGCCGGCGGCCCCACCAGTAGCAGGCCACGCCGAGAAGCAGCAGGGCGAGGAGCCGGGACGCGTCGATGGGGGGGAGTCGCTCCCGACGAACCGTCTCCCGATAGACCGACCAGCGGTCCCTGCAGGCCAGCGGGCGCGCGTTCACGACCCGCCGGTACTGGCGATAGCTACGACCGTAGAGCCGGCACTTCCGGAAGTACGCCATCGGCGTATCGACTTCCAGGTGATGCACCAGGGCCCTCGGATGATAGACCACCGCTCCCGTGTCGAAGCGCTCGACCACTCGCTGCACGAGGATCACGTCGCCGCCACGGGAGAGGGGCACGAACGGTCCCGCCTCGGCCCATGCCGCGCGACTCACCGCCATGTTGTTCGTGTGACCGTAGTACAGCGATCCGTCCTCCTGGCTCAGCGTCCACCCTTCCTTGACGTGATCGTAGGCGCTGAGGAGCCGGATGGCACGGCCCTCTCCGGCGTGGCGGTCGCGCCCCATCACGAGCTCGACGCCGGGCTCCCCCATCCGCCCGAGAAGCTCGGCCAGCCACGTCGTCTCGGCCCGGCAATCGGGGTCGGTGAAGACGAGGACCTCGCCGGTCGCCGCCTCCACTCCCCGGTTGCGCGCCCGGTAGGCGCCTTGCCTCTCCTCACCCAGGACGCGCAGGCGAGGGTGCCGGGGCAGATCGTCCAGGGCCCCGTCGACGGAATTGTTGTCCACGAGGATCACCTCGTAGTCGTCCACATGCTCCTGGTCCAGCCAACTCGGCAGGGTCCGGGCGAGCCAGGAGGCCGCGTTGTAAACCGGAACGACGACCGATGCTCTCACTGTCCGGTCATAGTCGGTAGCAATCCCACGGTCTAAGAGAGCCGGACTCGATTCGCCGCGAGTAATTCCTGAAGTAATTCTCCTCCAGCCAGGACTTTCCCCAGTAGCCCTGGTCCCAGCACACGATGCTCGGATCAGCCGGAAGATGGCTCTCTCGCTGTGTAGCCGGCAAAGGCAGTCGTGCCAGCGCCTCCCGATCATACAGCGAAGAGCCGAAGTGGAAGAGAGTCCCGTCGGCGAGAAGATGAGCAAGAGGATGCAGGGGGAAGAACGCGCGCGGGTCTTCGCCGATCAGGTACTCGTACGCCCGCTGGGACTGGTGGGCGCGGACCGGCGTGTCGCGCTCCAGCGCGATCCGCGCGGTCCCCCCGGCCGCCAGGATCGCCGCGCAGAGCGCCGCGGTCCCGAGGGCGACCTGATGGACGCGGGGCCCCGCGTCCCGCGCGCGCCGCACGACCTCGATCGCGGCCAGGACGGCCGCGGCGAGCAGGAAGTACGTGGTGGGGCTGAGCGTGTTGATCGAGCCGCCGACCTTGATCCGGCCCAGCACGGACACCGGGACCATCGCGAGCGCCACGCCCGCGAGCAGCGCCCACGGATTGCCGGTCAGAAACGCACGCGGACCGGCCCGGGTGGCGGGCTCGTGCGACCGGAGGGCGACGGACACGACCGCGCATGCGGCCACCAGCAGGACGAGCGGCAGGGCGTGGACGACCAGCTCCGCCAGGACGCGGAGAATCGACAGGAGCCGCGGGTCGTCCGCTCTCCACGGAACCCGGGCCGGGATCGTCAGGACGTTGAACAGAACCCCCTCCGGCCGGAAGAACGCGACCGCGAGGGCCGCCGCCCCGACCCCGGTGACGGCCAGCCAGCCGGCCAGCCGGAGGCATGCCCGCCGGCCCTGAGCCGCGAGCAGCCACAGGGGCAGGACCACGAGGATCGGGAACATGACCTGCTTGGACAGGACCGAGAGCCAGCAGAGCAGGGCCACGAGCGCCGCCCACCGGGTCGTCGCGGGCCCCGGGCGGAGGGCCAGCCAGCAGGCCAGCATCGCGTAGCCCAGCGCGGGCGCGTCGGCGTGGGGTCGGAACAGCGAGTACGAGAGCGAGTCGAGCCACGTCGAGGCGAGGAGGAACGAGGCGGCCCCGACGACCCCGAGGTCGCGCCGGGGCGAGAGTTCTACTAGGAGCGCGGCGACGGGGAGGAACGCGAAGAGCAGGGTGAGGACCAGGCCGATCCGCAGGACTCGGGACGGCGTGGCGCCGGCGGCGGCGGGCAGGTACGAAACGACCCACCCGGGCGGATACATCGTCGGCTGCACGGCCCCTTCCGTGCGGGTCGAGTAGACGTCGTGGCCCCGTGCCAGCGCGACGCTCGGCGTGAGGCGCGCCGTGTCCCAGCTCCCGGAGTCCGCGTACGTCGCCCGCATGGTCGCTACGGCCAGGGCGGCATAGAGGCAGAGGGGAACCACGGCGACCACCATGGCCGTTCCCCACGGGGAGCGCCGGCGCGCTCGTACCCAAACGATCGCGGAGGCGCCGCTCGCGAGTCCTGCCCCGATCGCGAGCAGGGCCAGCGGCGAGCTCATGCCTTCTCCCCCAAGGATTTCAGCCGGACCGCGCGTCGAGTCGTTGTCACGACATCCCCGCGGTGGAGGCAACCGGGCTCGAACCGGTGACGGGTGGAGGAATCGTCTCCTCGAAATTTGCCACGATGGCGGCCAGCTTACAGGAGCCGGGTCGATCCGGGACACGATCGGCGTGCAACAGTGGTTTGCACCATCCTCACCTTTGCTCGAGCCGCTGCGTCAACGAATCCGCATGCGCTCGATACTTCCGCCAGTACATGCGCCAGTCCAGGTCCGCTTGCTCCCCTGACAGCGCCGCGGCCCTCCTGAAGTTTTCCCTTGCTTCTTCGAGACGGCCCCCGGCAAGGTAGGCCTCACCCAGGCTGCCGTAGGTGACAGGCACCTCCGGGTATGCTTCCACGTTGGCCTCGAGGATAGCGATGGCGTCCTTGACGCGCCTCTCGCGTAGGAGCCGGTGCCCGAGCACGTCGAGGTAGCTCGCCGCGAACCGGACCGAATCGGGCCTGGCGGAAAGAAGAGCACGATGACGGTCGCGGACGGCCTCTGCACCCTCGGACGCCAGCACGGCCTCGATGATCTCCGCGATAGAAACACGATTCCGCTCCGCCTCGACCTCGGCGCGAAGATCTTCGGGATCCACAAGCTCTGCCGTGAATTCGATCTTGTCCCCCGCAACGGCTTTCACCGCACGCGCCTTGCCCTCCTTTATGGTGAACTGCACAATGAGATGTGGGTCGACCGCTTCGAGGCCTTCCTCCCCGTACCGACCGGGCGCAAAGCGGTCCCTTCCAAGAGGTACGAGGTGCACGCGATCATCCGCCATTCTTCCGAACGGCCCAAAGCTCATGTGTAGGAGACGGTCCTCCTCCCACACACGAACGACGAAGTCCAAGTCCTCTGCCCAGGAGGTCTTGCCGCGATAAGTCCCCAGAAATCGCGCACGGTCCTCTGGACCGAGTGCGACCTCGGCCACGCCGTGCTCGTCGGCCCACACCATATAGGGACCGGGGGTGTCAAACAGCTCAAGCATTCCCAGCCTGCTCCGGAGAGACCCGGTCCCCCCCGAATGGCTCAGGTAGACTACAATCGCGTCGTCGGCCGGAAACGCGACCGCGACGGTGCCGTCGGCACCGCCATGCCACAAGGCGAGAGGCGGCCCGTTGGCATCCGCAGCCTCCACAAACCAACCATAGCCGTAGACCCCCTCCTCACCGACTTCGCCGTGGAGTCGCAGCGCTTCCGACACCGTCTTCTCCGAGAGCAGACGCACGCCATCGTGGCGGCCCCCTCGGAGCCACATCGACAAGAACGCGGCATAGTCCATGGCCGTGCCCCAGAGACCGAAGGCCGCAGGGTAGAAGACCCACGGCTGCGGGTCCCGGTTGGACCAGTGTCGCTCGAAGTCTCCGGCCTCAGAATTCCACCTGAACCGGCTGGGCACCCGCTCAGCCCAAGGCGCATCTGGAGAGAAGGCAGGGTATGTCTCATCCATTCCAAGCGGGCTAAGGATCCGCTCCTCCGTGAGCGTCTCCACGGGCACGCCTGAAACTGCTTCGACG
Organism: Gemmatimonadota bacterium; assembly: GCA_035513155.1. Taxonomy (GTDB): domain Bacteria; phylum Gemmatimonadota; class Gemmatimonadetes; order JACCXV01; family JAHWKZ01; genus JAICNR01. The sequence goes on from DATKCO010000038.1 coordinate 28,311, forward strand.
ATGTAGCCGAGGACGGCGTAGTTGAAGTTGGAGTAGCGGAACTCACCGACGGTCCCCAGCGGCTGGTGCCCGGCCATGTCCTCGACCCACTCCCGGAGCGAGTCGAAGTAGTACACGTCATAGCCCCCACCATCGGGTCCGCCTCCGTACCCGCTCGTCTGAGCGAGGAGGTGACGGATCGTGGTGCGTTTGTCGCCCGCGAAACCGGGGACGTACAGGCTCACGGGATCATCGAGCGAGAGCTTTCCTCGCTCCGCTAGCATCAGCACGGCCGTGGCGGTGACCGGTTTCGACATCGACTTGATCGACCAGATGGAGTTCCGCTCTACCGGCTTCCGCGCCTCCCGGTCACTCCACCCGTAGGCCTCATGGAATACCGCCTTCCCTTCTTTGATGATCAGCAGCTCGGCCCCGACGAGGTCCCCGTTCGCCACCCACTCGGTGATCTCCTCGCCGAGGCGGTCCAGCTTCTCGCTGGAGAGGCCGACGTCCTCTGGCTGCGCGTAGGGGAACGCCGCGTCCTCGATTCCGGGGAGCGTGCGGGTGCGCGGTACCTCTGAATCCTGCGCGCGCGCATCCAGCGCAGCCAGGATGCTCGCCCGGTCGGCCTCGCGAACGCCCGTGGGAGGAACCACCTCCACGACGCCACTGCGTCTCATGCTCGCACCGGAATCGACCCTATTCGGCCGGCCCAGGAAGACGTCGCGAAAGACAGTGAAAGAGGAGAACCGGTTGCTCTCCCGGTCCCCGGTGCCGCCGAAGACGATCCGGACGTCAGGGACTGCCTCCAGGCGGAATGTGTGATCGCCCAGGTACAGCATTTTGGCTGAGGGCACTCGGAATGGCCCGTCGATACGGAGTCGCCCTGAGTCCTCGAACACCCGGAACCGCAACGAGCCCCTGTCATACTCGCCGACGTAGCGATCCAGCTCTGTTGACTCGAGGGGGACCTCGCAACCACCCTCATCCGGACACCAGGCGGAGGGATCCAAGTTTGTTATCGACTCGGACTCGAGCCGGATCCGCAGATCCCCATCCTCGCGCACGAGCAGGGAAGCATTGCTCCCGAGGTAGCCCTCTTCTTCCGACCATTTCCAGCGGAAGATCCCGGCCACCGCCACCGCGTCCGCACCCAAGACCTCGAACGAGAGGTCGTCGAACTGGAATGAGGCCGGCTCCACCCAGCCCTCATGGAAGCTGGCCACCAGGTCCTCGTGCGACACAAGCGACTTGTGACCATAGCTGACGAGGTAGACGCCGTCCCGGCTGTATCTCCGCAGGATCGCGTCAATGTCGCTCGCACGGATCTCCCCTTCGAGCTCCGCCATGAACGTCCGCGCCTCCGCCTCGACGGAGGCGTGTCCACGAGGGACGGGGGGAGCCGAGGTGCACCCGCCGGCGGTGAGGGAAAACAGGGCGAGGATGAGGGCGCGAGCCTTCATGACCATGGAGATCTCCGACGGGAGGCCTGACGGCGGATATTATCCGAAGGTAGGACGTAATACTACTTCTGCGCTAGGAGTGAGACCGAGGGCCCTGAGGTCTATATAGCGGGCGACAGCGCGGAGGAGAGCTCCACGTACCGCTCCCCATGTTACCGTCCTCGTTACCCTGATCCTTCCACCCGCGGTGGAGGCAACCGGGCTCGAACCGGTGACCTTCTGCTTGCAAAGCAGATGCTCTCCCAACTGAGCTATGCCCCCACCGCGGGGGAACAGGAAAAGATACTCCGCGACGCACCGAACGGAAACGAGGGCTGGCCCCGGGCGGGCTCAGGCCGAGAGGGGCTCCCGGTCGGGGAGCGGGGATCCCGACCTCGGAACCTGGAGGGCGGGCATGGGGGCGGCCTGGAAGAGCCGGCGGCAGGGCTTGGCGATCCACCGCGCCCAGCTGGCGGAGCGATTGACCCGGGCACTGTCGGTGGCGATGCCGGTATTGGCGTACATCTGTCGATAGAGCTTGGAGATCAGCACGAAAGCGAGGCGACCCCGCAGCGACTTGACGGTCCGTGACCGACGCCAGATCGCCGGGAGCGAGTAGAAGCGATCCCACACCTGCTGCGTCCGCTGGCGGATCTCGTCGGCCGACATCGCCGGGTGCGGCATGTACATCTTCGGGCGCTGAGCCTGCGGGATCAGCCAGTGGCGGGTGAGCGGGATGCCCGCGATCCGGGTCGAGTCACTCTCCATCTCCTCTTCCCACTTCTTGAAGTCGATCGTGCCCGGGAACGGCGTCAGCATCACGAACTGGGCGAACGTCAAATCGGCTTTCTCGGCCAGCGCCACGGTCGCCTGGAAAGTGTCGGGGCGATCGGTCGGCAAGCCGAAGATGAAGGAGCCCAGCACGTGTACCCCATGCTCGCGAAACGTCTGTAGCCGCTCGACGAGGTTCTCGCCACTGAGGTTGAAGTCCTTGAACACGGCCTTCAGCCCCTCTTCCGTGACCGATTCCACCCCTACGAGCGCTCCCTTGATGTTCGCCTTCCGCATCGCGTCCAGGAACTCCAGGTCCTCCGCCGCTTCCATGGTGATCTGGGTGAAGAACACCATGTCCTCGGGAAGCTCGGAAAGCCGGTCCATCAACTCGAACCGCTCGTCGCGGATGGCTTTCAGCTCGTGGAACCGGGCGGGATCGCTACGGCGCTCGGCCAGCTCCAGGTCGCGGAGTGTGACCGGATAGAAATTGTCGTCGGCCAGCGCGATGAACCGGAACCCTATGCGCCGCAGCTCCACGATCTCCTCGATCACGGCATCGGAAACGCGCTGCCGGGGCTTCTGACCGTCGGTTCGCCATACGGAGCAGAACGAGCAGTGTTTCGGACAGCCGCGCACGGTCTGCACCGAGGCCCACATGTAGCTGTCGGGCGGGATGAGATCCCAGCGCGCCGGCAGGAATTCGCCACCCTCGATTCGACCCCCCTCGTAGAGGGGTCGAGGTCCCCCGTTCGCGCAGTCGGCCGCGACCTGGCTCCAGACGACGTCCCCGTCGCCCTTCACGACCGCGTGAGCGCCGCCCAGCTCGTACGACTCCTCCGGGTAGAGGGTGGCGTGAATTCCCCCGAACACGACATAGGCACCACGCTCACGAGCCATGCGGCCCACTTCGTAGCCCCGCAGGGCGTTTCCCGTGTGGATCCCGATACCGACCAGATCCCCGGACTGAATGCGCGCCGGGTCCACGGGGTCTAGTGATTCATCGACGACGATCGGGTCCCCGTAAACGCGAGGGGTGGCGGCGGCGATGACGTAGAGCCAGCGCGGCGTGATGACGCCGATGCCGTACGACAGGTGGTTCGGGTTGATCAGATGAACGCGCATTCCCGGTTCCTCCTCCTCCGGTCCGTGGGCCCTCCCCGGCCAATCCTATCCGAGATTAGGCTCGGCCGCCAAGTCCGGGTGCACTCACTTCGCCCGCCTCCGGGACAACGAGGAGTCGAGGGGGCCCGTGCAGCGCAGGACCCGCGGGTCCGCGTGGTCCTCCTCGGTGAAGCCCAGGTCGTGGGCGATCTCATGGCGGATCAGCGCGTCGTTCCCGTACGCGTTCCAGGCGGTGAGGACGATGTGGTGCCCGGGAGACCACAGGGCCTCGTAGAGCCACGTCTCGCGTCGGAAGGCGTACCCCGGCACCATCCACCACGTCACCCGGCGAAAGTCTCCGTCCCGACCCGTGCACGCCTCCATCTCCGAGTAAAGGCGCTCGAAGCGAGGCGGCGGATCGATCTCGATCGCGCCGGGCGGCGGGTTGAACGGCACGCAGCCGACCAGCGCGAGCAGCGTCGTCGGGATCCATCGCTCGACCATGTCCAGTCGAGAGGACGACTCCCGGACCCCGACGGCCGTTCAAGGGTGGGAGGAACTCCCTAGCGGCGAACCCGCTCCTTCAGACCTTTCCCGGCGCGGAACGAAGCGACCTTCATGGCCGGGATCGACATCGGCTGGCCGGTCTGCGGGTTTCGACCCTGACGCGCCGCGCGGCTGCGCGTGTAGAACGTGCCGAACCCGGTGATGGTGAAGTCCCGACCGCCGTCGAGCTCGACGGCGATGATCCCCTTGCCCGGCTCGGTCGAGAAGATGGCATCGATCGCCGCGTGCGCCTTCGCCTTCGAGATGTCGGTCTTGCCGGCCAGCTTCTCGGCGAACTGGTCCTTCGTCATCGGTCCCCTCCGGTTCGTGAAGACACTTCTCTTCGTGGCAGGATACTGTCCTAACCTAGGAGACCGCGGGTCCCGCGTCTACCGCAGGATTAGCCCTCCGCCCTACCCGACCCTACAATCCACCCATGGTCCCCCACCCCAACGGCCCCCCCGTAGACGCGTGAGATGGTGGCGCCGGAGAAGACGCCGCCGGAAGGTCGGCCATCCCCGGGTCCACTTCGACGCGGTGGGCGACCCGCTCCTTCCGCGCGCGTGGGCGTCGGCCGGTCGAACCGGGCCGCTGGAGTGGTCGGCGCGGCTCGAGCGCGTGCCCGGCGGGGTGAGCTGGTCGCTGGAGGTCGCGGGAACGCTCACCGGAACCGAGAAGCGCTCGGGCGTCGGGGTCAACCAGTACGCCGCGGTCGACGAGTGCAAGGCCGCCCTGCGCGGAGTCATCGACGACCACAACACGTTCGCGAACGTGGCCCGCGGATGACCCGGGGGGAGCGCCGGCCATGAGCCCATCACGGCGCGGGGAGCGATTGGCGGTCGGGCTGGCAGCGGGAGCCCTGGCCGCGGCCCTCGTCGGACTCGCGTCCCTGACCGACGCCTTCCGCGGGATCGAGGAGCGAACGGTCGACCAGCGGTTCCGCCTGGAGCGCGCGCTCACGCCGAGCGGCGTCGCCGATTCCTCGATCGTCATCGTCGACATCGACAACCGCACGATCCGCCTCTACCAGGACGACCTCGGTCGCTGGCCATGGCCGCGGAATGCCCACGGCGCGCTGCTCGATTTCGTCGCCCTCGGCGAGCCGCGGCTCGTGGCCTGGGACGTCCTGTTCAGCGAGCCCGACCTCGAACGGCCTCAGGCGGACTCCGCGTTCGCGGCCGCCGGGCTGGTGGGACCCCCGGCCATCCACGCCGTCGTCTTCGACGAGCCGGGCGCGGACTCCGCCAGCGCGGCACGGTTCGAGCAGGCGCTCCTCGACCGCGGGCGCCGGCTCGAGGCGCTGAAGCGGTTCGCGCTGCCGCTCGACGCGCCCGCCTGGGTCCCCTCCTTCGGTACCGTCGATCCCCCTCTCGAATCCCTGCTCGCCGCCGCGACGGGCGTGGGGGCGATCAACCGGACGCCGGATCCCGACGGGGTCGATCGCCGCGAGCTCCTGCTCGCCCGCTTCGCCGGCCGCACCTACCCGGCGTTCGCGCTCGCCGTCGCCGTGGGCGGCGCGCCGGGCTACGACCGGTTGAGGCGCGCGGGAAACCAGATCACGCTGGATGGAGAGCCGATCGCGCTCGACCGGGGCCGACTCCGGCCCCACTGGCGCGG
>DATKCO010000039.1:0-28774 GCA_035513155.1 Gemmatimonadota bacterium
CCGGAGCCGGACCTACCAGCCCGACACCGACATGGGGACCTCCGCCGACGACATCCGGCACATGCTCGCGACGGTCGGAGCGGAAGCGGGCGCGGCGGGGTTCCGTACCGACCGCTCCGGCCACTACACCGCGCTCACGGCTCTGGCCGGCGCCCGCGAGGCGCTCGCCCGGAGGAGCCGGTCTATCGACGGGGCGACCGCCGCGATCGAGGGGTTCGGCGCGGTCGGCGGATCGCTGGCTCGGCTCCTCCACAGCGCGGGAGCCCGGGTGGTCGCGGTCTCGACCTCGGCCGGGGCGATCCACGACGAGCGGGGCCTCGACATCCCGACTCTGAGCGGTCTGGCGGACCGGGCCGGCAGTCGAGCCATCGAGGAGTTCCGGGAGGCCGAGCGGATCGACCACGCGGACCTGCTCCGCCTTCCCGTCGACCTCCTGGCGCCGTGCGCCCGGGCCTCGTCGATCCGCGAGGACGTCGCGGCCGGCGTGCGGGCGCGGACGATCAGCGGAGGGGCGAACGCGCCCCTGACCGTCGGCGCCGAGGACGTGCTGGCCGGGCGCGGAGTCCTCGTCGTTCCGGACTTCGTCGCGGGCTGCGGCGGCGTGATCGGGGGGACGATGGCCTTCGCGGCCGTGGATGAGCGACGGATCGAGCGCTTCCTCCTCGACCGCTGGGGCGACTGGATCGGCCGGCTCCTGGATCGATCCGAGCAAGCTGGGGTCGCCCCACGGGAGCTGGCGGCGCGGATCGCGCGCGCCCGCTTCGAGGAGGTGCGCCGGCGATCCGAGTCCCCGGACCCCCGACGGCGCCTGCTCGACGTCGGCGTGAAGCTCCACCGCCGGCGGTTCCTGCCGCGGCGCCTCGTGGGAGCTCTGGCTCCGCGCTGGATCGAGCGCTCGATCGCGCCTCCACCCGCCGGGGACGACGCGTGAAGCGGTGGAGCGGGCTCCCTCCCGGATTCCGGACCTCGGCGCGCGTTGGCGCGGCGCTCGCGCTGCTGGGGTTCCAGCTCGTGATGATGACGCGCGCGCGGTTCGACGACGCGCGCTATTTTTCGTGGGCGCCGCACGACTCCCAGAACGAATACGTCATCGAGGTGCTATCGGAGGGGCGGAGGCTGAGCGACGAGGTCGTAGAGGCGCGCTACCGGATCCCCCCGCGGGGGGTGGACCCGCGCGCGATCGCCCACGTCATCCGCCTCGTGCAGCAGTACGAGGCCGAGAACGACCCGGACGGGTCACTCGAGGTGAAGGTGCGGTGGCGGACGAACGGAGGTCCCGAGCGGTCCTGGCGTCATGTCCGCTGACGGCGACCGGAGGATCGACCGGTCGGCCCACGACCCCTGGCGGATCGGCGGCTCCGCGCTGCCGCCCAACCTCCTCCTCTCGGCCAAGCTGCTGGCGGTCTCCCTGCTCCTTCAGGGGTACGTGGCCGCGATCCCGGAGCCGTTCCTGCCGCTCGTCTCCTGGCTGCGGGTCCCGCGGCCCGACGCGGCGCGGGCCGCGCTCCAAGTCGGCGCGACCGTGGCCGCGCTCCTCCTGCTCGCGAACTGGAGGCCCCGGACCTGCGCGCTCGCGTTGGGAGCGATCCTCTTCCTCTCCCTGCTCGCGACCCGCGGGGACTACCGGAACTCGAAGTTCTTCGTCGCCTGTATCCTGATCCTGATCGGGCTCCACGCCGGGAAAGCCAGCCTGCTTCTCCTGCGGGCGCAGATCGTCCTCGTGTACCTCGGTTCGGGGCTCAACAAAGTCTTGGAGCCGGACTGGCTCAGCGGCCGGTACTTCGACCACTGGCAGTCGGAGATCGTGAGGAACCCCGTCTGGCAGGTGATGGCCGACGGGCTGCCGCCGCTCGCACTGGGACGGGTGTTCGGCTGGGGAGCGATCGCGAGCGAGCTCGCGCTGGGCGTCGCGCTCGCCTTCCCGCCGCTCACCGGCCTCGCGATCCTGGCCGCTGTGCCCCTCCACACCGGGATGGTCGCCATGGCGGGGACGACGTTCGGGATCTTCTTCACCGCGCTCCTGTTCGCGTACCCGGTGCTGTTCCGCTGGCCGGCGCTGGGCGAGACGCGTGCCCGCTTCGACCCGGCCCGCGGGGTCCACCGCGCGCTCCACCGCTTCGCGGAGCGGGGAGACCACGAGGGATGGGTCGCGGCCGAGGCCGTCCCGGGCTCGCCGCTCGAGCTCGACCTCGGCGGCCGGACGCGCTCGGGCGCCCGCGCGGCGGCTCTGTGGCTGCTCTTGACGCCGGCCACCTGGTTCGCCGCCGCGGTCGTCCTCGCCGCGCCCGCGTGGCTCCACTGGGGGGCGACCTGACCGCGTGCGCGCCAGCGCCCGGCGAACCGGGCCACTGGGCGGAGGTCGGCGAGGCGTGGCGTCGTCGCTCCCCCGACCGGCTCTGGCGGGCGCACAGCGACGTAGTGAATCGCGCGCTCCTCGAGCGCTGGCTCCGCGCTCGCCCGACCGGCCGGGTGATGAAGACGGATCTGTTCGACGAGGCGTTCGGTCACGGGATGGTGGACCTCCTCCGGGGCCTCTACGGCACCGTGTTGGGGATCGATCTCTCCGAGAGCGTCATCCGATCGGCGCGGCTCGAGGAGACGGGCGCGCGCGCGGTCCGCGGCGACACGCGCTCGCTGCCGTTCCGGGACGCCGTCTTCGACGCGGTCGTCTCGATCTCGACGCTGGACCACTTCGACCGCCTGGACGAGGTCACGAGGTCGCTCCGCGAGATCCACCGCGTGCTCGCGCCGGGCGGCTCGCTCGTGCTCACGCTCGACAACCGGGCGCACCCGATCGTATGGCTGAGGAACCTCCTGCCCTACCGCCTCGTGCACGCGCTCGGGATCGTCCCTTATTACGTCGGCCGCACGGCCGGACCGTGGCAGGCCCGGAGGCTGGTCGCGGAGTGCGGTTTCGAGATCGAGGAGAGCGGCACGATCCTCCACTGCCCGCGCGTGCTCGCGGTCCCCGTCAGCCGCCGGCTGGAGCGGGCTGCCGGCCCGGCGACCCGGACCGGATTCCTGCGGGCCCTGCTCGCGTTCGAGCGTCTGCGGGCCTGGCCGACGGCTCCCTGGACCGGACACTTCGTGGCGATCCGGGCCATCCGCCCGCCGCTCGCTTGACCGGCTCGACGCGCGCGGGCTACGTTGGCGCGCGTGAACCACGCGGTGATCCTCGCGGGCGGGGTGGGAGAGCGGTTCTGGCCCGCCTCGACGCCCGAGCGACCCAAGCAGCTCCTTCCCCTCCTCTCCGACCGCACGATGGTCCGCGAGACGGCGGACCGGCTGGACGGTCTCGTCCCGCCCGAGCGGTGGCTCGCCCTGACCGGGGCCAATCTCGCGGATCAGGTCGCGGTCGAGCTTCCCGAGGTGCCTCGCGCCCACGTGATCGGCGAGCCGGAAGGCAAGAACACGGCGCCCGCGATCGGGCTGGCCGCGGGACTTCTCGCCGCGCGGGATCCCGACGCGGTCCTGCTCGCGCTCCCGGCCGACCACGCGATGGCCGACCCCGGGGCGTTCCGGGATACCGCCGCGGAGGCGTTCCAGCTGGCCGCCGAGGAGCCCGTGCTCGTCCTGTTCGGCATCGTCCCGGACCGTGCCGACACGAACTATGGCTACATCCGCCGGGGGGATCCCCTCCGGACGCGCGCGGTCGAGGCGTTCGAGGTCGCCGCGTTCGTCGAGAAGCCGGATCCGGCGCGCGCGCGCGAGCTGGCCGGCGATGGCCGCCACACCTGGAACAGCGGGATCTTCTGCGGGCGCGCGAGCGTCTTCCTCGAGGAGTACGCCGAGCACCTGCCTCTCATGCGTCGCACGATCGACTCGGCGGTCGCGGCGTGGAGGGAGGATCCGCGTGCCGCGCTCGCGAGCTACTACGCGACGGTGGAGGCGACCTCGATCGACTACGGGGTCCTGCAGCAGACCGAGCGGGCGGTCGTGATGCCGGCCGCCGACTGGGGGTGGGATGACATCGGATCGTGGGAGGCGCTCGCCCGCTGGCTCGAGCCGGACGCGAACGGGAACGTGACGGTGGGCGACGTGGCGCTCGAAGCGTGTCGCGACGTGATCGCCTGGTCGCCCGACGGCCGCGTCGCCGCGCTCGGCGTCGAAGACTGCGTGATCGTCCGCACCGGAGGCGAGACCCTGGTCGTCCCGCGGAAGCGTCTCGAAGACCTCAAGGCGTTCGTCCACCAGGTGACGGGCGATCGTCCCCGCCGATGAGCCGATGAGGGGTCGATGAGTCGCGCCGCATCCGCGCCGGTCCTGGTCGCGCTCCTTCTCGCGTGCGTGCCCGTGCCGTACGAGGAGCGCCCGCCCCCCGAAAGGCGGAGCGAGAACGCGGGCGAGGAGGCCACGGTCGTCGGTCACGTCTCGCCGGCGGGGACGCTCGTCGCCGACACGCTCGAGCGCGCGCTGCCGGACACCGCGAGGGTCGAGCGCGAGACCGTCGTCACCGGCGAGATCCGCCCCGCGGCCGAGCTCGAGACCGGCTCGCCGGCCGGCGAGGGATCGGTGGGGAGGACGCTCGCGACCGGGTGGCGGGTCCAGGTCTTCGCCTCTCGGGCCGAGGCCGACGCCGCGGCCGTGGCCACGCGGGCGCGCCGCGCGACCGGCGACGCCGTGCCCGTCTACGTCGAGTGGGACGATCCCTGGTACAAGGTCCGCGCGGGTGACCATTCGGACCGCGCGGAGGCCGAGCACCTGCGGGAGCGGCTGACCCAGCTCGGGTGGCCCGAGGCGTGGGTCGTGCGGACGACGATCCGGACGGTGCCATGAGCGTCCCGATCCTCCTCCTCGACCCCCCGCGCGAGCCCTTCTGGCCGCTGGCGGAAACCCGGCCGGTCGCCGACCTGCTGGCCGGCACCCGCACGTTCCACGCTCGCTGGGGCGAGCGGCACGGCGCCGTGGCCGCGCTCCTGTGCGACGACGCGGTCGCGGGCGCCGCCTTCCGGGCGGGAGATCCGCCTCCCGTCAACGAGCCGCCGGGGACCGGCTCCGGCTGGCGGGTGGCCGTCGCCACCTGGGTCCCGCCCCGCGGCTGGTCGTTCGGCGACGAGCCGGCGGAGGTTCGCTGCGGGGGCGAGCCGGTGGCGTGGCGGCTCGACGAGTCCCGCGCCCGGGAGGCTTCCGGCCGCGTCGGTGGCCCGCGGTGGAGCGGGTCGCTGCTCGACGCCCTGCTCGATCTCGGCCTGCCTCACCACGAGTCCGGGGGCACCCTCTGCCGGTCGATCTGGGACATGATGGACGCCAACCCCGCGCTCGTCGCGTACGACGCCGAGGATTTCCCTGGTGCGGGCACGTTCTCGGGCGTCGACCCGGGAGTGCTGCTGGGGGACGATCTCCGGGTCGGCGAGGGAGTGGCCATCGGGCCGTTCGTCGTCCTCGACGCGCGCGACGGGCCGATCGTCCTCGACCGGGAGGCGCGCGTCGAGCCCCACACGCTCCTGCGCGGCCCGCTCTACGTGGGACCCGCGAGCTCGATCCTCGGGGGCGAGGTCGGCCGCGGCACGTCGATCGGCGCCCGCTGCAAGGTGCGCGGCGAGGTGGAGCAGTCGGTCTTCCAGGGGTTCTGCAACAAGGCCCACGACGGCTTCGTCGGCCACTCGTTCCTCGGCGAGTGGGTGAACCTGGGCGCCGGCACGGTGACGAGCGACCTCAAGAACACCTATGGGCCGGTCCGGGTGGAAGGACCCGAAGGCAGGATCGACACCGGCCTTCTCAAGGTGGGCGCCTTCCTCGGCGATCACGTGCGGACCGGGATCGGGACCCGGCTGACGTGCGGGGCGCGGATCGGGGCGGGAAGCCACGTGTTCGGGACCGCGGTCGCGCCCGCTTGGCTCCCCGACTTCTCCTGGCACGACGGAACGGGGCGGGAGAGAGTGCGGATCGACGCCTTCGAGGCCTCTGCCGAGACCGCCATGCGCCGCCGCGGCCACTCCCCGGGCGCGGGGGAGCGCGAGATGTGGCGCCGACTACAGGCCGGCTCCTGACCGCCGCGCGCGGTTGCTCCACCGACCGAGCAGCCGGTATCTTTCCTCTCCATCGCCGTCCTGATGACCGGCTCTCCGTCTCGACCTGCGACCGATCGCTCCCATGCGCATCTTTCTGACCGGTATCGACGGGTTCGCGGGCCGGCACCTCGCCGTCCGGCTGGCCGCCGAGGGGCATGAGGTCGTCGGCTCCTCGCTCGATTCCGGCGAGGCGGTCGAAGGAGCCGCGGACGTGTGGCCGTGCGACGTGAGGGACCCGGACCGCGTCGAGGCCGTCATCGTCCGCGCCGCCCCGGACGCGCTGGTCCATCTGGCCGGACAGACGAGCGTAGCCGCCGCGTTCCGGCGGCCGGGCGAGACGTTCGCGGTCAACGCGCTCGGGACACTGCACGTGCTGGACGCGTGCCGGCAGACGAACGTCGAGCGCGTCCTGGTCGTGACGTCGAGCGAAGTGTACGGGCGGCGCTCGGTGGAGGAGGGGCCGGTGCCCGAGAGCGCACCGCTTGCGCCGGTGTCCCCCTACGGAGCCAGCAAGGCGGCTCAGGATCTCATCGGCGCCCAGTACTGGCGCGGCTTCGATCTCAAGGTGATCCGCGCCCGCGCGTTTCCGCACACGGGGCCCGGCCAGGACCCGCGCTTCGTATTCCCGTCGGTGGCCCGGCGGATCGCCCGCGCCGAGATCTCGCAGGGATCCGCCGTGATCGAGATCGGGAACCTCGATCCGACCCGCGACGTATCGCATGTTCGGGACGTGGTCGAGGCGTACGCGCGTCTGCTCGCCGGAGGCACGGCAGGGGAGGCGTACAACGTGTGCAGCGGCAGGGGGCGCACGATCGGGGAGGCGCTGACGGCGCTGGCCGCGCTGGCGCGCGTCGAGGTCGAGTTCGAAGTCGACCCCTCGCGGCTGCGCCCGGCGGAGGTTCCCTGGATGGTGGGGGACCCCCACCTGGCCGCGGAGACGATCGGATGGACCGCCACGCATTCCTGGGAGGAGACGGCGCGGGACCTGCTCGACTACTGGCGTGAGCGGGCGACGCGCGAATCATGACATGATCGCACACGCAACGATCCGAAACCCCTGGCGCGGGCTGATGGCGCTGGCCGCGCTGGCGCTCTTCGCCTGCGGCGACGAGAACCCGTTCCGGAACACGACCCCGCAGGTGACGACCGGCGAGGCCCAGGTCTGGGAGCTCGGGCTGCCGGCGTTCCCCAGCGGCTGGGACTTCCCCAGCGCCCAGCGGATCTTCCTCGGCACCGACGAGTTCGGCAGCGCGACCGGCACGTTCTTCCTCGACGCGCGCGCCGACGGGACGCTCGTGTTCCGGCCGTTCTCGACCTTCCTGGCGCCGGGGCTCTCCGGCGTGCGGGCGGGAATCCGGGACCTGGGGTCGGTCCCGTTCGAGTCGGTCGAAGAGGTTCCCGAGGGCGGCTACAGCGACGTCAACGACTCGACCGGGGTGGCGGTCCAGCAAGGGCACGTCTACGCCTTCCGCATCTCGCGTCAGCAGGGGCAGATCGTGCCCATCAACTATGCCAAGCTGGAGGTCGTCCAGGTTGGGAGCGAGATCCCCGGGGAGCCCCGCTCGCGGTTTGTGCGCTTCCGCTGGGCGTACCAGCTTCAGCCCCTGAACCGGCGAGTCGCGGTCGAGTGATGCTCGACGTCCGCTTGCTCCGTGAGGATCGAGTCCGGCTTCGGGAGGGGCTCGGCAAGCGCGGTGAGTCCGCGGACGTGGATCGCCTCGTGCGCCTCGACGAGGAGTACCGGCGCCTGCTGGCCGAGAGCGAGGGGCTCAAGGCGGAGCGGAACGCCCGCTCGAAGGAGATCGGAGAGCTGATGCAGCAGGGCGGGGGCGAGCGGGCCGAAGCGCTCAAGGCCGAGATGCGCGAGGTCGCCGACCGGATCAAGTCGCTCGACGAGCAGGCCGGCGCGCACAGGGACACGTTGCACTCGCTGCTGCTCGAGATCCCCAACCTGCCGCACGCTTCGGTTCCCGCCGGCGGGCCGGAAGCCAACCAGGTCGTGCGGGAATGGGGCTCGCCGCCAAGCTTCGACTTCGAGCCGCGTCCCCACTGGGAGCTCGGGGAGGCGCTGGGGTTCCTGGACCTGGAGCGGGCCGCCAAGGTCTCCGGCTCGGGCTTCGTCGGGCTGACCGGCGTCGGCGCCGCGCTCTCGAGGGCTCTGATCACGTTCATGCTGGACCGGCACCTCCGCAGCGGCTACCTGGAGATCGCGCCGCCGTATCTGGTCAACGAGGCCACGGCGACGGCCACCGGGCATCTGCCCAAGTTCGAGGACCAGCTCTACGCCTGCGAGGGGGACGAGCTGTATCTGATCCCCACCGCCGAGGTGCCGATCATGGGGTGGCACCGCGAAGAGATCCTGGAGGCGGGGCAGCTGCCGCTCCGGTACTGCGCGCATACCCCGTGCTTCCGGCGGGAGGCCGGCGCGGCCGGACGCGACACGCGCGGTCTCATCCGCGTCCACCAGTTCGACAAGGTCGAGATGGTCGCGATCACGACTCCGGAGAGCTCCTACGACGCGCTCGAATCGTTGACCGCCGACGCGGAGGGGGTCCTCCAGGCGCTCGGGATCCCGTATCGCGTGGTGCAGCTCGCGGCGGGAGACATGGGCAACGCCGCTGCCAAGACGTACGACCTCGAGGCCTGGGCGCCCGGTGTCGGCATGTGGCTCGAGGTATCGTCGTGCTCGAATTGCGAGGACTATCAGGCGCGCCGGGCGGCGCTGCGGTTCCGGGCCGAGGGGACGAGCGGCACGCGGCACCCCCATACGCTCAACGGCTCGGGATTGGCGCTGCCGCGGACGATCATCGCGCTGCTCGAGAATGGGCAGAACGCCGACGGGACCGTCCGGGTGCCGGAGGCCCTGCAGCCGTACCTGGGAGGGCGCGAGCTGCTGGAGCCCCGCTCCGCCTGAGAGGAGAAGTCCCACGAGCACCTCGATCACCCCGCCGCACGCCTGGCCGCGCGTCTGGCCGATCGTCGCGGTGGTGGCGTTCTCGGCGCTGTTCGTGGGGTACGCCTGGTACACCCGCGCGCTGGTGGAGGACATCCGCCAGGACACCGAGCGCCTCGCCACCCTCTACGCGCGCGCCCTGCGCGTAGGCTCGGCGGAAGACGCCCAGCTGTTGTTGTTCGAAGAGGTGATCCAGAGCTTCCCCTACCCGGTGATCCTGACCGACGGGAACGGCAATCCGACCGCCTTCAAGAACCTCGACATCGAGATCGAGAGCCAGACCGGGCCGTGGAGCCCCGCCGAACGGCTGGCGCTGCGCCAGGAAGCCGCGCGCATGGATCGAATCGCCGACCCCTACCCCGTGCTCGACGAGAGCGGGGCGGTGATCCAGCGGATCCACGTGGCGGAGGCCGGGACGATCACGCTGCTTCGCTACCTGCCCTATATCCAGGGCCTCGGGCTCGCCGCCATCGGCCTGATCGCCTTCTGGCTCATCCGCTACAACCTGCGGGTCCAGCGGGGGCAGATCTGGGTCGCGATGGCGCGGGAGAGCGCCCATCAGCTGGGGACCCCGATCTCGTCGCTCTACGGCTGGATCGAGCTGCTCAAGTCCGAGCGGACGGCGGTGGTGACCGCGGGCGCGGAGGGATCCGGCGGGAGCCGCGAGATCGACCCCGACTCGGCGCTCACCGCGATGGAGCAGGATCTCGATCGCCTGACCAAGGTCGCGAACCGGTTCGAGCTGATCGGACGCCATCCGCAACTGACCCCGCTCGATCTGCAGGACGTCGTGCGCGACCTGGAGGAGTACTGCCGCGCGCGGCTCCCGCGACGCAGCCACTCGATCCGCCTCACGACGGACTATGCGCCGGTGCCGCGGGTGGAGGCGAACCGGACGCTGCTCGAGTGGGCGCTGGAGAACCTGGTGAAGAACGCCGTCGACGCGCTGCAGGCCACCGGGGGGGAGATCCGCCTGCGGGTGGCCACGGGGTCGGTTCCCGGCACCGTGGTCGTGGAGGTCTCGGACGACGGCCCGGGCGTTCCGTGGTCCTTGCGGAAGCGGATCTTCGAGACCGGCGTCTCGACCAAGCCGCACGGGTGGGGCGTGGGGCTCTCGCTGGCCCGCCGGATCGTCGAGGAGAACCACCACGGTTCGCTGGAGCTCGTGACCGATGAGCCCGGCTCCGGCACGACCTTTCGGGTGACCCTGATGGCCAGCGAGGACGCGGGGACGGAGGAGGGCCTCGAGTGAGCGAGCTGATGGACTCCCTCAACCCGGCGCAGCGGGAGGCCGTGGCCCACGGGCCCGGCCCGCTCCTCGTCCTGGCGGGCGCGGGCAGCGGCAAGACCCGGGTGCTGACCCACCGCATCGCGTGGATGATCGTGCGGCACGGCGTCGACCCGCGGCACGTCCTCGCGGTCACGTTCACGAACAAGGCCGCCGGCGAGATGAAGGAGCGCGTGTTGACGCTCCTGGCGGACCGGGTGGATGGCATCCAGGGACTGTGGATCGGCACCTTCCACTCCGTCTGCGCCCGCATCCTGCGCCAGATCGCCGACCGCTTCGACTATCCCCGCTCGTTCACCATCTACGACGGCGACGACACGTTGCAGCTCCTCAAGCAGGTGATGGACGCGATGAGCTGGTCGGTCGGCTCCCTCGACGCCTACGGGCTGCGCGGACGCATCTCGGACGCCAAGAACCGGCTCCTCTCCCCCGAGCAGTACGCCGCGCTCCATCACGGACACGTCGAGGACGCGGTCGCCGAGGCGTACCGTCGCTACCAGGCGACCCTGCGTTCCAACAGCGCCTTCGACTTCGACGACCTCCTCATGCAGACGGTCGTGAAGCTCAGCGAGGACGAGCCGCTGCTGGCCTCCTTCCGGCGCAAGTTCCGGCACGTGCTGGTCGACGAGTACCAGGACACCAACCATGCGCAGTATCAGCTCGTCAAGCTGCTCACCGAGGAGCACCGGTCGATCACCGTGGTGGGGGACGACGACCAGTCGATCTACGGCTGGCGGGGGGCGGACATCCGCAACATCCTCTCGTTCGAGGACGACTTCCCCGAGGCGGTGGCGATCCGGCTCGAGCAGAACTACCGCTCCACCGGTCGGATCCTCGATGCCGCGCACGCGATCGTCGAGAAAAACCGCGAGCGGAAGCCCAAGAAGCTGTGGACCGAGCGCGAGGCGGGCGAGCCGCTGGTGGTCCACGGCGCGGCCGATGCGGAGAGCGAGGCCCAGTGGGTCGCGCGCACGATCCAGGCGCTGCAGCGCGACGGGCGCTCGGCCAGCGAGGTGGCCGTCCTCTACCGCACGAACTCGCAGTCCCGCTCGCTGGAGGAGGGAATGCGCCGCCGCGGCATCCCGTACGTGATCGTCGGTGGCACCCGGTTCTACGAGCGGCAGGAGGTGAAGGACGCGGTCGCCTACCTCCGCGTGCTCGCCAATCCCTCGGACGACTGGTCGCTCTCGCGGGTGCTGGGGGTGCCCAAGCGGGGGATCGGGCCGGTGACGATGAAGGCGCTCGAGGACGTGGCGCACGAGCGGGGCATCGGGCTGGCGGAGGCGCTGGTCGACCCGGCGATCCTCCTCCAGGTGAACGCCCCGACGGAGTCCGGGCTGCGGGAGCTGGCCGGTCTGCTGGAGGAGTTTCGCGCGCGCGCGGTCGCCGAGCCGGCCAGCGGCTGGGTCACCGAGTATTTCGAGAAGGCCGGGCTGTTCGCCCACTACCGCGCGCTGAAGGACCCGCGGCGCGAGGATCGGCTGGAGAACCTCTACGAGCTCGTGGCGGGCGTGCAGACGTTCAGCGACGAGCGCGGGACCGCGCCCGCCGAGGGCGACCTGGCCGGGTTCCTCGAGGAGGTGAGCCTGCTGACCGACCTCGATACCGCCGCGATGGGGGGCGGGGTCGTCACGCTGATGACGCTCCACAACGCCAAGGGGCTCGAGTTCCCGGTCGTGTTCCTCGCCGGCTGCGAGGAGAACCTGTTCCCGCTCGCGCGCGCGCTCGAGTCCCCGCGGGAGTACGAGGAGGAGCGACGGCTGTTCTACGTCGGTTTGACCCGCGCCAAGGACCGCGTCTACCTGAGCTATGCCCACGAGCGGTACCGCTGGGGCCAGAACACGGTGGCGGGCCCCTCCCCGTTCCTCGCCGAGCTCCCGGAGGAGCTGGTCGAGTGGGAAGAGGAGCCGCTGAGCCGCTGGGGCGGCTGGCACGGGCGACGGACGTCGTTCGGGTTCGGCGGGGGGTCCGGCGGCGGATCCGGGGGCGCTTCCGCCTGGGATACGGTCGCGGTCGACGCCCCGCCGGGAGACTCCGTCGAGCCCGACGAGGTCTCGGACCTGGCTCCCGCGTACCGGCCGGGGGAGCGGGTCGCGCACCGCGAGTTCGGCCCGGGGACGATCAAGGCGGTCAGCGGGGCCGGCCGTGACCTCAAGGTGACCGTGCGGTTCGACCGGGCCGGCGAGAAGCGCCTGGTGGCCCGCTTTGCCCGGCTCGAGCGGGAGTGGTAGCACCCCCTTTCGAGGCCGGTGGACGGTCCATATCTTGCAACGTTTGGCACTCATGGACCTGAAGGGAGGCGACGTGGCCGCGAAGCCCTCGAAGGAGAACTCCGAGGTCGAGCCCCGGCTGAACCCGCAGCTGGCGGTCGAGCTCATCCTGGGACGTCAGCTGGCGAGCTACCTGGGGGTCCCGATCTTCATCGTGGACCCCCAGGGCAACATGCTGTACTACAACGAGCCGGCCGAGGCGATCCTGGGCATTCGCTTCGAGGAGACCGGCCGGATGCCGATGGCGGAGTGGTCGCGGGTGTTCACCCCGACCGACGTGCACGGCACGCCGATCGAGCCGGACAACCTGCCGCTCGTGATTGCGCTCAAGCAGGGCCGGCCGGCGTGCGACGAGTTCTACATCCTGGGCCTCGACGAGAACACGCGTCTCATCCAGGTCATCGGGATCCCGGTCATCGGGCTGGCCGGCAAGCGGCTGGGCGCGATCGCGATCCTGTGGGAGGTCGAATAGGCGTCACCGTCACGCCCTGGGGGACGCGCGGCTCGCTGTCCGCGCCCGGCCCCGAGACCGCCAGGTACGGGGGAAACACCTCGTGCGTGGAGGTGCGCGCCGACGACGGCACCCTGCTCGTCCTCGACGCCGGCACGGGCATCCGGCGCCTCGGTGTGTCGCTGGAGGATTCGCCCCGCATGGAGGATCCACCGAGCCGGGTCGATGTCCTGCTGACCCACCTCCACATGGACCACATCCAGGGGCTGGGGTTCTTCGGCCCGCTCTACGACCCGGACGTCGAGATCCACGTCTGGGGGCCCACCAGCTTCACCCGGCCGCTCCGCAACCGGCTCACCCGCTACCTCTCGCCGCCGCTCTTCCCGGTGCACCTCCGCAGCCTCCCGTGCCGACTCTTCCTCCACGAGGTCCCGAGGGAGACCCTCGAGGTCGGGCCGTTCCGGGTGCGATCCGCCTTCGTCTGCCATCCGGGGCCGACGGTGGGGTATCGGATCGAGAGCCCGGATGGGATCGTGGCGTACCTTCCCGACCACGAGCCGGCGCTCGGGGTCGTGGACTTCCCGGGAGATCCCGCGTGGACCTCCGGCTACGCGCTCGTGGCGGGCGCCGACCTGCTGATCCACGACGCCCAGTACACCGACATCGAGTACGCGACCCACGTCGGATGGGGCCACAGCGCGGTCAGCCACGTGGTGGCGTTCGCGGAGATGGCCGGCGTGAAGCACGTGGTCCTGTTCCATCACGACCCCGTCCGGTCGGACGAGGAGCTGGACGAGATCGTGGCGGAGTCGGCCAAGCGGAACTCCGGATCGGAGCTCAGGGTGTCGATCGCGGCGGAGGAGAAGTCGTACCGGCTCGAAGGCGGGGTCGAGCGGGTCCTGGCGTAGGCAGGCGCCGGCTCAACCCTGGCCCATCTCCGCGAGACTGGGGAGGATCGGCTCGATCCGGCGCTTCAGGTCCTCGTGCACCTCGAGGATCGAGCGGTCGCCTTCGACGCGCTCGATCGCGTGGCCGGCCATGAGCTGCTCGAATTGCCATCGCATGCTCTCCTGATAGCGGCGGAAGCTGTCGAACCAGTCGCGCGCCAGCCCCAGGTCCATGCCGGACTCCCAGTAGTCGAGCATGCCGCGGGAGGAGAGGGTCCGGTCGAGAAGGTTCTCGGCCGAGGTGTCGAGCAGATAGACCGCGTCGGGGACCACGGCCATGGAATACAGGGGCTCCAGCCAGTCGGCGCGCGCGCCCCGGACCATGTCCCGCGCCATCAGCGTGTAGATGTACCGGTCGGCGAGGACCACCGAGCCGGCCCGCAGCGCCGGGACGATCCGGTTCTCGAGCTGATCGTAGAAATCCGTCGCGTAGAAGAGCGCCATCGTGCGCGGGCTCATCACGTTCCCCTGCTTGGCCTTCTCGAGCTCGTTGGCGACCAGCTTGCTTCGCTTGAGCCCCATCTGCTCCACCGCGAAGCCGAGCTGCTCCAGCCAGCGGGAGAGGAGCCAGATCTGCGTCGATCGCCCGGACGAGTCCGGGCCCTCGATCACGATCAGCAGGCCTCCGAGCTCCCGATTGTCGATGCCGGGGAGCGCATGCCGGTAGGTGCGGTGGCTCACCAGGTCCCCTCCGCGTCGATCTGGTCCTCCTCGAACACCGGGGGAGCGACGCCGTACTGGTCGTGAACGACATGCTCGGTGCGGGCGGGATAGGCCTCGATCTCGACGCGCTCCTGCACGACCCTCCGCATGATCTGCTGCTGCCGGTGGATGGGGAGCGTGGCATCCATCCGGACGAAGCCGAACTCGTCCACCATGTCCTCGTAGTTCTGGGTGATCCTCCCCTGGAAGATCCGGAACCCCTCGCGCACGTCCAGGGAGAGCGCCAGGTCCATGCCGGCCTCGAAGTAGTTGGGCTCCTTGCGGGACTTCGTCAGCCGTTCGAGCGCGGTCTCCACCGGCACGTGGAACCAGAACGTGATGTCGGGGGGGCGGGCGAAGCTATAGGTCTCGCGCAGCCACTCGGGGTCGCACCCGCGCGCCTTGTCGCGGGCGAAGGACGTGTAGACGTAGCGATCGCAAAGGACGATGTAGCCGGCCTTCAGCATCGGCAGGATCTGCCGTTCGTAGCGGTCGGCGAAGTCGGTCGCGTGGATGAGGCAGAACGTGGTCGGGGTTAGGAGGAACCTGCGCTTGCCCTTCTTGGTCGCCTCGGCGACCAGCGGGCTCGAGTTCCACTCGCTGAAGAAGACCCGGCACCCCACGCCCCGCAGCCACTTGTGCAGCAGGTCCATCTGGGTCGATTTCCCCGATCCGTCGACTCCCTCGACGGCGATGAGCCGCCCCGGGACGGACTCGTGCGTGGCCGGATCGATCATGGCGTCCCGGCCTCGCTCTCGACCTCGACCTCGAGGTCGAACGTCTTCTCGAACAGGGGCTTCTTGCGGTCCAGCGCCCAGATCTCGAGCCCGAGATCCCCCTCACCCTGGAGGCAGAGGACGACCCGGCTATCCTGCAGTCGCGCGGTGACGTCCCCCACCTTCTGCATGTGCTCCCGGTCCAGGGCGTCCGCGAGGCGAAGGATCGCGGCCAGGCGGGTGACCCGGCGGCGATCCTCCTCCTCCAACGCGCCGAACGGCAGATGCTTGGGACTGGGGTCGGCGCGGCGGTGGTAGCGCGCGACGTTGGCGGCGAGCTCGACCTCCTCGAGATCGAGCCCGGGAAGCTCGGACTCGGCGATCAGGTAGTACGAGTGCTTGTGGTGCCGCTTGTACGAGATCCGCTGGCCGACGTCGTGGAGGATGCCGGCCGCGATCAGGATCTCGCGGTCGGCTCCGGAGAGACCGTGGACCTCCGCCAGGTCGTCGAACAGCCGCTCGGCGAGGCGGGCCACCTGGACCCCGTGCGCTTCCTCGAAGCGGAAGCGGCGGCCCAGCGCGACGGCTCCCGCGAGCACGTCGTCGGCATGCCGCTGGGAGTAGCCACCCGGGGCGGTCAGACCCTCGACCAGGTCGATCATGACGCCTTCCTTGACCCCGACGTTGGGAACGTGGATGCGCTCCGTCTCGAACCGCTCGGCGAGCCGGGCATAGACCAGCGCGGCAGGGAGGATGACGTCCGCCCGGTTCTCCCGCAAGCCGAGCTCCTCGATCCGCTGCTCGACCGTCAGGCGGTCCAGGACCCGGATCGTCTCACGCAGATCCTCCAGCGAGATCACGCTGACCCCGTTCTCATCGGGGCTCGCCCCCGCCAGCCGGGCCAGGTCGTCGATGTTGCCTCCGGTGGCCAGGTATCCCTCGACCTCGAAGCCGTCCTCGAGCGAGCCGAACCGAAGGCCGGCCACGTACTCGTCGAGCAGGGCGCGCACCCGACTGCGTCCACCGGGCTCCCTCTCGAACTCCTCGAGTAGCCGGACGCTGCCGATCCCGAGCGACTCGACCAGGCGCATCGAAGTCTCGTCGACGATCGCGATCTCCAGGCTGCCGCCGCCGAGGTCCGCCATCAGCCAGGGTTCCGCTCCCAGAGGGATCCGGCTTCTGGCCGCCCAGTAGACCAGTCGTGCCTCCTCCGCGCCGGAGATCGTCTCGAGCTCGAGCCCGGTGCGCTCGCGCACGCGGCGGACGAGGTCGCGTCGGTTCCGGCTCTCGCGCACGGCGCTGGTGGCCACCGCGCGATAGTCCCGCACCTCGTGCTCCTCCAGGACGTCGCGGAAGCGCTCCATGACCGCCACCGCGGCCTCGATCGCGTCCTCGGGGAGATCTCCGGACGCCCCGGCGCGGTCGGCCAGACGCAGGGGGATCCTCTCGCTGAGGAGGGCGGTCCACGTGTACGACGCGATGAACTCGGCGACGACGATCCGGATCGCGTTCGAGCCCATGTCCACGACGCCGATCCGCAGCGGAAAGCCGGGGGCCGGATCCTGAACGGCCGAGCGTCTGTCCCTCATGGGTTTCTCATATCCAAGGCCCTCGCCGGTTCCCGCGCGAGGGCCAAAAGTAATCGGAAGATGTGACCGAAGCGTATCGGACGAAGAGGTCGGCGCCCCTCAGCGGGTGTCGGTGCCGTAGACCTCCGGTACGTGATTCTGCTCGTCGAACGGGGTCCGGACATAGCCGGTCTTCGCCTTTGCCAGCTCCTTGGCCTTCGGCCGGGGCGGCAGATCCGTCCGGGGGCGCAGCGTGAGGTCCTCGTAGGGAATCTGCTCGAGCAGGTGCGCGATGCAGTTCAACCGGGCGTGCTTCTTGACATCGGCATTCACGACGTGCCACGGCGCCTGCTCGATGTCGGTGTGGGCGAACATCTCGTCCTTGGCGCGCGAGTACTCGAACCACTTGGCTCGCGCCTCGAGATCCATCGGACTGAGCTTCCAACGCTTGACCGGGTTGTTCATTCGCTCCTGGAACCGCCGCTCCTGCTCCTCCTCGCTCACCGAGAACCAGTACTTGATCAGGATGATCCCGTCGCGGATGAGCATGTGCTCGAACTCGGGACAGGCGCGCAGGAATTCCTGGTATTCCTCCTCGGTACAGAATCCCATGACCCGCTCGACACCCGCCCGGTTGTACCAGCTGCGGTCGAAGAGTACCATCTCGCCGGCAGCGGGAAGATGGTTCGCATAGCGTTGGAAATACCACTGCGAGCGCTCGCGCTTGGTCGGGGCAGGCAACGCCGCGACGCGGACGACGCGAGGATTGAGCCGCTCTACGATCCGCTTGATCACGCCGCCCTTCCCGGCGGTGTCCCGCCCCTCGAACACCACGACGACCCTGAGTCCCTCGTGCCGGATCCACTCCTGCAGCTTGACCAGCTCGAGCTGGAGTCGTGCCAGCTCGCGCTCGTAGACCTTGTTCCGGATCTTGGTCCGCGGCTTGTCGTCCTTCTCCTTCTCCTTTTCCTTCTTCTTCTTCTTCCTGGGATGGTCTTCGTTCTCCGCTCCGATCCCCGTGGCGGCGGACGCCTCGTCGGTCACCGTTCGGTCGTCGTTCTTCATGGCTAATTCCCAGGTCGGCGAAGGGTCGAGTCGATCTTCGAGAGAGGCTAGAGGATCGAGCGCTCGAAACCGAAAGTCAAATCGGGGACGCCCGATTCCTGCCCCGGCGAGTTCCCATCGCTATCTTGGTCGCCCGATGACCGTTTCCGCCCACGACGTCCGGCACATCGCCCGGCTCGCCCGGCTCGATCTGACCGCCGAGGAGATCGAGCGTTTCGGTCGCGAGCTCTCCGCCATCCTCGACTACGTGGAGCAGCTGGGGACCCTCGAGGCCGGGGCCGCGGCCGAGCCCGAGGCGCCCGACCAGCCCCTGCGACCGGACCACGTGGAGCCGTGGGGAGACGTCGCGCCCCTGCAATCCGCGGCCCCGGATCCCGTGGACGGATTTTTCCGCGTCCCGCGCGTGATCGAATGAGGCGCGACGGCGGCCGCTCGGCTTCCGCGCTCGCGCGCGCGGTACGGGCCGGCGAGACGAGCGCCGCCGCGGCGGTGGAGGCCGCCTTCGGCAGGATCCGGCAGGCCGAAGGGAGCGGGCTCCACGCCTTCCTGTCGCTGCGCGAGGAGGCCGCCCTCGAAGAGGCGACCGCCATCGATCGGCGGATCGCCGCCGGCGAAGGCGGGGACCTCCCGCTGGCGGGCGTCCCGGTCGCCGTCAAGGACAACATCGCGGTCTCCGGCGGACCCACGACGTGCGGCTCGAAGCTGCTCGAGCGCTTCGTGTCTCCCTTCGACGCCACCGCGATCGCGCGTCTGCGCGAGGCGGGAGCGGTGGTGGTGGGGAAGACGAACCTGGACGAATTCGCGATGGGGTCCTCGACCGAGAACTCGGCGTTCGGCCCGACCCGGCATCCCGACGATCCCACCCGCGTGCCGGGCGGGTCGTCCGGGGGGTCGGCGGCGGCCGTCGCCGCGGGTTGCGTGCCGCTGGCGCTCGGCAGCGAGACCGGCGGCTCCGTGCGGCAGCCGGCCGCGTTCTGCGGCATCGTGGGGGTGAAGCCGACCTACGGTCGGGTTTCCCGCTACGGGCTGGTCGCGTTCGGCTCGAGCCTGGATCAGATCGGGGCCCTGGGCGTGGACGTCGAGGACGCCGCCGGGCTGCTCCGGGTGGTGGCCGGCGCGGACCCCCACGACGCGACCTCCCGTCCCGAGGCCGTGGACGACTACGCGAGCGGGCTCGATGGCTGGGATCCCCGGGGGACGCGGATCGGCTGGCCGCCGGAGTACTTCGGCGAGGGCCTCGAGCCGCCGATCCGGTCCGCCTGCGAAGCGGCCCGCGACCGGCTCGCCGCCGCCGGGGCCGAGATCGTCGAGGTGTCGCTCCCACACGCGCCCTACGGGATCGCGGTCTACTACACGGTCGCCATCGCGGAGGCGTCGTCGAACCTGGCCCGCTACGACGGCGTCCGGTACGGCCACCGCGCGGCCGCCGACGACCTCGCGTCCATGTATGTGAAGACCCGCGCCGCCTTCGGGGCCGAGCTCAAGCGCCGCATCATGCTCGGCACTTACGTCCTGTCGGCGGGCTACTACGAGGCGTTCTACGGTCAGGGCACCGCGGTCCGGGCCCGGATCCGGGGCGATTTCGAGCGCGCGTTCGCGGACGTGGACGTGCTCCTCACTCCGACGACTCCCACGCCCGCGTTCGAGATCGGCGAGAAGTCCGACGATCCGCTGGCGATGTATCTCAACGACATCTACACGGTGAGCGCGAACCTGGCCGGCGTCCCGGCGATCTCGCTGCCGTGGGGCCGGACCCCCGCGCGCGACGGCCGGCCCGCGCTCCCGATCGGGATCCAGCTCCAGGGTCCGGACCTCTCCGAGCGTCGGCTGTTCGCCATCGCGCGGTTCCTGGAGCGGGAAGCGCGGGCCGGGGCCGAGCATGGCTGAGAGCCCAGCGACCCCCGCCGCCCTGCTCGAGGGATACGAATCCGTCATCGGGCTCGAAGTGCACGTCCAGCTGGCGACCGCGAGCAAGATCTTCTGCGGCTGCTCGACGGCCTACGGGGCGCCGCCCAACACCCAGGTGTGCCCGATCTGTCTCGGGTACCCCGGCGCGCTGCCGGCGCTCAACGAGGCCGCGGTGGAGCTCGCCGTGCGCGCCGCGCTGGCGCTCGGCTGCGACGTCCATGAGCGCTCGATCTTCGCGCGCAAGCACTACTTCTATCCGGACCTCCCGAAGGGCTACCAGATCTCCCAGTACGACCGGCCCCTGGCGACGGGCGGCGCGCTCGAGATCCGGCTCGACGACGGCGAAAGCAAGCCGATCCGGATCACCCGCGTGCACCTCGAGGAGGACGCCGGCAAGTCGACGCACGGGGCGGGGGGGACGCTGGTGGATTTCAACCGTTGCGGGATGCCGCTCATCGAGATCGTCTCGGAGCCCGACCTGGGGAGCCCGCGCGAGGCGTACCTGTACCTGTCCGCGCTCAAGCAGACGCTGGAGTACCTGGCGGTCTCGGACTGCAACATGGAGGAGGGGAGCCTGCGCTGCGACGCCAACGTGTCGATCCGACCGCTGGGGGAGTCGACCCTGTCGACCAAGACGGAGGTCAAGAACGTGAACTCGTTCCGCTACGTCGAGGCGGCGCTGGAGTTCGAGATCGAGCGTCAGGCGCGGATCGTGGCGGCGGGGGAGCCGGTCGTCCACGAGACCCTCCTGTGGGACTCCGCCAATGGGGAGGCGCGGCCGATGCGGTCCAAGGAGATGTCGCACGATTACCGATACTTCCCGGAGCCCGATCTGGAGCCGCTCGATGTCGTCCGGACGCGACGGGAGGAGATCCGGGCCGGCTTGCCGGAGCTGCCGGCGGCCCGCGCGGCGCGCTTCGTCGAGACCTACAGCCTGCCGCCGTACGACGCGGGTGTTCTCACCGCGACCCGCGCCCTCGCCGACTGGTACGAGGCGGCGGTTGCGGCGCACGACGACCCGAAGGAAGTCTCGAACTGGGTCATGGGGGAAGTCCTGCGGCTCGCCAACGAGCGCGGCGAGGCCGTGGGTCTCGAGCCCGAGCCGCGTCCCGTGGCCCCGGAGCGGCTGGCCGGGCTCCTGGCCCTCAAGGCGGCGGGCCGGATCTCGGGCAGCGTGGCCAAGGAGGTCCTCGCGGCGATGGTCGAGACGGGCCGGGACGCGGCCGCGATCGTGGCCGAGCGCGGGCTCGATCAGGTTTCCGATGCCGACGCGCTGACCGCCGAAGTGGACGCCGTCATCGACGCCCATCCGGACGAGGTGGCGGCTTTCCGCGGAGGCAAGCAGGGGCTCATCGGATTCTTCGTGGGGCAGGTCATGCAGCGGACCGGCGGGCAGGCGAACCCCCAGCTCGTCAACCAGATCCTGCGCCAGCGGCTGACCGGCTGACTTCCCGCGGCTGCGCCGTCCGGCCGGGTCGGGTCAGCCGCCCGTGGGGAGAGCCCGCCCGCGGGTGAACCCGTCCCAGAACGCGCGTTCGTCGCGGGTACCGAACCAGGTCGGCGGGGTCGGCGGGTGACCGTTGGCCCCGAGGCGCGCAGGATCTGGGAAGTAGACCGCCGCCAGCATGGCGAGCTCGTCGCGCGCGATCGGCTGCGCGGCCAGCATGCGACCCGCCTCTCCCGCCCGGGTTGCCGTGATCGGCGCCAGAGCGAACTCACGGCCCGCTTCACGCCGCGCCTCGCGGAACGACTGGCGCCGGAGCTTCTTGGCCAGCGCTAGGCGCTCGCTCCCGGTGGGATCGAGGGCCTGCGAGAGACTCCCCGCGCCACGCATCAGGAAATCGGTCACGTAATCGGTCGTGAAGGCCCCGTAATCGCCGACGGCCGAGTCGGCGAGCTCCCAGCGGGACTTGTCCGCCATCTTGACCCACAGATTGTGCCACCGCTCCTGGTTGGAGAGGTGGATGAGCTGCTGGAAGATCCGCTTGTTCGTCTGGAACGAGAAGAAGGCCTGGGTCAGGACGACCTCGAGGAGCTCGTCCTCCTCGGCGTGGTCCATTGTGACGACTTCGCGGGCCAACCGGAGGTACCGGTCGTCGAGGGCGGCGTCGAAGCGGTATTCCCAGTACGTGTGTCCCAGGTTGCTGGACAGCGGGGTCGAGACCAGCAGGCGCGGCACGAACGTGCTGTGAGCGATCGTGTCGGCCGCGAGATGGCTCAGGTAGCCGAGCGCGAACGACTGCAGGCGCGGGGTCTCGGCCCGGTCCAGGATCTCGTACGCCACGTTCCAGTTGTGACAGTGGCGGCTGTAATGGACATAGCGCTTGGCGAGCGTGATGTCCGCCGACAGGCTGCCGTAGAGGTAGGGGTAGGGATGCGCCGCGAGGATTTCCCTCACCATGAGCGGGAGCAGCTGCAGGTTGCCGAGCACCTGGCTGGACAGCCAGGCATGGGTGGTGGGCCCCCACGCCCAGAGCACGTCCGGAGTGGCGAGCACGAGCAGAGCCGCGATCGCGATCGCGAGCAGGGCCATGCCTAGCGGAACAGCCCCTTCTTCTTCCTCTTCGAGAGCGTCTTGCCGGCCTTCTCGATCTCGTCCTCGACCGCCTCGCGGATCGTCTTCAGCCCGTCCTCCACGACCTCGGCGATCTCCGAGGACCAGCCGTCGACCAGGCCTTCGGCGTCCTCGAGCCACTCCTCGCCCGTCTCGCGCAGCTCGCCACCGGCCTTCTCGATCCGCTTGCCGGCCTGCTTCTTCCACTTCTTGGACCTCTTGCCGAGCTCTTTGCGGGTCTTGTCGCCCGACTGGGGGGCGAGGAACAGGGCCAGACCGGCACCGAACAGGGCACCCAGCGAGAACGCCATCATGAAGTCCACCAGGCTGGTATCTCGATCCGTCATTTTCACCTCCTAGAAGAATCTCGAAATCGTCTTGCGGGCCGTGGCGAGAGCCGAGACCGATCGCAGCAACGGCTTCTCGATCTGCTCCTGCACGACCTCCATGAGCGACGCGAAATCGTCGACCCGTTCACTCACGTTCTCGATCGACGCGCCCACCCGCTCGGCCTCGCGCTTCGCCGTGGCCGTCATCTCCTGGATGTCTCCGGCCACTTCCTGGGCCCGGAACAGGATGGGGTCGAGCTTCACCCGTACCTCGTCGATCGTGCCCTGGAGACGCCGGACCGTGCGCTTGACGTCGAGCGCGATCGGAATCCCGACGAACAGGAGGACGAGCGTCAGGACCAGAAAGAACGCCGCGATGACCCACAGCGCGATCGTTGCCCAGATCTGGTAGTCCATGGAACCCCCTCCCCTGAAGTCTCGGCGAAGCCTCGCGTGCCCGCTACCCGCTCACGCCGGCCCCCGCCAGGCGCGCGGGTGCAGGAAATCGTGCCCCACCGTACGGCTCGTGAGCTTGGGGATCCACGGCAGCCGCCGCTTGAACGCGTTCCGCCGCACCCGGTCGAGCACGCGCTCGACCGTCACCCTGTCGATCCCCCGACCGGCGATCTCGTCCGGCCGCTGCCTTCCTTCCAGGTAAGTATACAGCACCAGGTCCGCCTGGCCGTAGGAAAACCCCAGCTCCCCCTCGTCGGTCTGGCCGTCCCAGAGCTCAGCGGACGGCGCGCGCTCGACGACCTCCGAGGGCAGGCCGATCGACCGCGCGACGTCCAGCACCTGGGTCTTGTAGAGGTCGCCGAGGGGCCAGCAGTCGGCGGCCATGTCGCCCCACAGGGTCGTGTACCCGAGCGCGATCTCGCTCTTGTTGCCGGTCCCCAGGACCAGGGCGTCGAGCGCCGCGGCGCGGTCGTAGAGGATAGCCATCCGGATCCGCGAGACGAAGTTCCCCCGACCCCGCGCGTCGGAGGTCGCCAGCGGCGCGCTCTCGAGGAGCGCGTCCATCGGGACGGTCTCGAGCGCGACGCCGAGATGGTCCGCCACGAGCCGGGCGACGTCGCCGCTCTCGGCGGGCGTGGCGTCGGCGGGGAGATGGAAGGCGTGGACGGCCCCGGGACCGACCGCGCGCGCGGCGATCGCGGCCGCCAGCGCGCTGTCGACCCCGCCCGAGAGCCCGATGACGAAACCTCTCCGCCCGGCGTCGTCGAGCGTCTGGCTGAGTGCGAGCGCGAGCGCGCGCACGACCAGGTCGGCGTCGAGGCGGGGGACGCCGATGGGGCGGGCGGCGGTCGTCACGACTTCGCCTCCGCGCGCTCGCCCGGCAGGGCTGCCGCGCGAGCCTCGGGTGCCGCCGCGCGCGCCAGCGCGTCGATCAGGAGCTCGTGGCGCTCGATCCCGTGGGCGGGGTTGGCGACCCGCGCCCGGCGCTGCGCGCCGGGGTCCAGCACCACGGTCAGCTCCTCGGTCTCGAGCGGGTCGGCGACCGCCGCCTCGGTTCCGTCCGGTGCGATGATCGCGCTCCCACCCCCGAAGACGAACCCCTCCTCGTACCCGATCCGATTCGCGTACACCACCCACACGGCGTAGAGCCGGGCGTAGGCGGCGAGGATGCCGCGCCAGGCGCGCTGACTCGCCCAGTCCCCTTCGGCGGGACCGCGACCGGGCGCGTTGGAGACCACGAGCAGGACCTGCGCCCCCAGCGCGACCGCCCCATGGGCCACGGCCGGATGCCACGCCTCCTCGCAGACGATCAGGGCGCCACGCCCCCACGGCGCCTCGAACGCCTCGATCGCGTGGCCCGGCGAGAAGAACCGCTGCTCGTCGAACGGGCCGTAGGTCGGCAGGTAGGTCTTGCGGTGGTTGTGGAGGAGCTCGCCGCGGTGGAGGTAGGCGGCGGCGTTGTAGAGGTATCCCTCCGGTCCCCGCTCCACGTAGCCGAGCGCGACGTCGACGCGGTCCGAGAGCGCGAGCACGTCGGGCCAGAGGGGGTGGGCGGGCTCGAGCGCGACCGCGTCGACGAGGTCCCCGAGGGCATAGCCCGTCAGGGACAGCTCGGGGAACAGGACCAGGTCGACCCCGTCCTCGGCCGCCGCCTGGGCGCGGGCGCGATGGTCGGCCAGATTCGCCTCGAGGTCCCCCAGGAGGGGCCGATGCTGGACGACGCGGAGGGTGACGGGTCGGCGCATGGGCGGATCGAGTCTACCCGTGGCGGGGACGGGGGTCAAAGACCCGGCATCCGGGCTCCAGGCCCGCGAGGTCGCTTTTCCAACCGAATTCATACCGGCGGAGGCCCGATCCCTATTGAAACCCCGCTCGGGGTGTGGGATACTCGGTAATCGCACTTCGACGTACCTCACGACCCCCAGGAGGCCCATGGAGAAGCAGCCCTACGAGACTCCCCGACTCGAGTGCATCGGCAGCGTCCGGGAGTTGACCGCCCTGACCAGCCCCCCCTGTAACGGCAGTGTTGAGTTTGACCTGGCAGCCGACGCCATCTGCGTGACCGAGCAGGTCGACACCTGATTCGGAGCTGGGCGCTCCCGCTACCGCCTCCCGTCCCGGTGGAGGATCCTCTACCGCCCCTCGAGCCGGTCGAGATCGCCTCCGGTGCGGTGCCGGGACGACGCTCCCGGCCCGCCCCTCCGTTCACCGTCACGCGCGCGTCGACCGTGCGGGAGGTCCTCCAGGACCTGCTCGTCCCGCGGCTGGAGTCCGCCCCCTGCTTCGTGAGCTTCTCGGGCGGGCGAGACTCCGCGGCGCTCCTGGCCCTGGCCGTCCGGCTCGCCAAGGAGCGCGGCTTGGAGGAGCCCGTCCCCGTCACGCTCCGGTTCGAGGGCCGACCCCGGACGGACGAGAGCGACTGGCAGGAGCGGACGATCGACCACCTCGCGCTGCGGGAATGGAGGGTCGTCCAGGTCGGCGAGGAGCTCGATCCGCTGGGGCCGGTGGCCACGGCTGTCCTCCGGCGGCACGGGCTCTTCTGGCCGCCGGTCGCCCATCGCATCCGTCCCCTCCTCGATGCCGCCCGCAGCCACGTCCTCATCATGGGAACGGGAGGCGACGAGATGTTCTCGCCGCCCGTCCGCCACCCGGCCCGGCGCCGGCTCGCCGTCCGGGGGCGTCCGCTGCCGCTCGCGGCCCGGCGCGCCGCGTTCAACCTCCTGCCCGAACGCCTCCGCATCGGCCTGGTGCTCGGCCGCGACCGTCGTTCCGCCTGGCTCCGTCCGGCTGCGCGGCGCGAGCTCCGGCGGCGGTACAGGGCCTGGCTGCGCCGGCGCCACCCGAGCTGGGCGGAGGCGATCCGCCTGGTCCCCGAGTTGCGCAGCTTCGAGCTCACCCAGGCCGTCTTCGCGGCCCAGGCCCGGGACGCCGACGTCACGCTGGTCCAGCCCTTCTTCGACCGACGGTTCATCCGGGCGATCGGGGAGTCCGCGCCGCGAACCGGGTTCCCCAGTCGGGCGGCCGCCATGGCGCTCCACTTCGGTGACGTGCTCCCGCCGGAAATCGTGGCGCGCACGACCAAGGCGGTCTTCGACGAGCTCCACGGCGGTCGGGCGAGCCGGGAGTTCGCGAGCGCGTGGGACGGCCGGGGCCTGGACCCCCACCTGGTCGACCCGGAGGCCCTGCGACGGGAGTGGCTGGCGCCGCGACCCGAGTATCGCTCCCTGACCGCGCTGAACGCGGCCTGGCTCGCCTCCACCGGGGGCGACACGTAGCGGCACGTTCTTGCCGGGATCGGCGAATCAGGTAATCTAGGCTCATGCAGCTGGACCGCCTGACCCGAAGGCTCCAGGAGGCCCTCGTCTCCGCCCAGCAATCCGCGCGGCGGAACGGCAACCCCGAGATCCAGCCCGAGCACCTCGCCCAGGCCCTTCTCGGCCAGGAGGGCGGACTCATGCCCACCCTCCTCGCCCGCCTCGGCGTCGACGTCGAGTCGACCCGCCGACGCGTGGACGACGCGGTGGCGGGCCTGGCGAAGACGACGGGGGGCGCCGAGGCCCGGGCGGGCCGCGATCTCGTCGCGCTCTTCGATCGCTCGGAGTCGATCCGCGACACGCTCCAGGACGAGTACACGTCGGTCGAGCACTTCATGCTGGCGTGGGCGGACACGAGGTCGGGAACGGTGGGCGGGATCCTCGAGGCCGCCGGGGTCTCCCGGGACGATGTCCTCTCGGTCCTCCAGGCGATCCGCGGCTCCCAGCGCGTGACCGACCAGGACCCGGAGGCCAAGTACGAGGCGCTTGAGCGCTACGGCCGCGACCTCACCGAGCTCGCGCGTCGCGGGAAGCTGGATCCCGTCATCGGCCGCGACGAGGAGATCCGGCGCGTCGTCCAGGTCCTGTCCCGCCGGACGAAGAACAATCCGGTCCTGATCGGCGAACCGGGGGTGGGGAAGACCGCGATCGTCGAAGGCCTCGCGCAGCGGATCGTCGACGGCGACGTGCCCGAGAGCCTGAAGGACAAGAAGCTGATCGCGCTCGACGTGGGCGCGATGGTGGCCGGCGCCAAGTATCGCGGCGAGTTCGAGGAGCGGTTCAAGGCGGTGCTCAAGGAGATCACCGACAGCGAGGGCGGGATCGTCACGTTCATCGACGAGCTTCACACGCTGGTCGGTGCCGGGGGAGCCGAGGGGGCGGTCGACGCCTCGAACATGATCAAGCCCGCGCTGGCCCGTGGCGAGCTGCGGATGATCGGCGCCACCACGATCGACGAGTTCAGGAAGCACATCGAGAAGGACGCCGCGCTGGAGCGCCGCTTCCAGCCCGTCTATGTGGGCGAGCCCTCGGTCGAGGACACGATCGCGATCCTGCGAGGACTCAAGGAGAAGTACGAGGTCCACCACGGGGTCCGGATCACCGACGCCGCGATCGTCGCCGCCGCCGAGATGAGCCACCGCTACATCGCCGACCGCTTCCTGCCGGACAAGGCGATCGACCTGATCGACGAGGCCGCCTCGCGCCTCAGGATGGAGATCGACTCGGTGCCGATCGAGATCGATGTCATCGAGCGCCGGATCCGTCAGCTCCAGATCGAGAAGCGGGCTCTCGTCAAGGAGGAGGACCCGGAGGCCCGGGAGCGGCTGGAGCGGATCGACAAGGAGCTCGCCGATCTCCGTGCCGAGGCCGACGAGCTGCGCGCCCACTGGCAGCAGGAGAAGCAGGCGATCCAGGCGATCCGCGAGCTCAAGGAGCAGATCGAGAACACCAAGGTCGCGGCCGAGCAGGCCCAGCGGGTGGGAGACCTCGAGAAGGCGGCCGAGCTCCAGTACGGGCGTCTCGCCGAGCTCCAGGAGGAGCTGCAGCGGAAGGAGGCCGCGCTCCACGAGATGCAGGAAGACCTGCGGATCCTCAAGGAGGAGGTCGACGAGGAGGACATCGCCGACGTGGTCTCCCGCTGGACGGGGATCCCGGTCCAGCGCCTGGTGGAGGGTGAGCGCGACAAGCTCCTCCGGATGGAGGAGCGGCTCCATCAGCGAGTCGTCAGCCAGGACGAGGCGATCAAGGCGGTCGCCGACGCCGTGCGCCGCTCGCGGGCGGGCCTGCAGGACCCGAACCGCCCGATCGGCTCGTTCCTCTTCCTCGGCCCGACCGGGGTGGGGAAGACCGAGCTCGCCCGCGCCCTCGCTGAATTCCTGTTCGACGACGAGGACGCGATGGTCCGGATCGACATGTCCGAGTACATGGAGCGCCACGCGGTGGCGCGGCTGATCGGCGCCCCCCCGGGATACGTCGGCTACGAGGAGGGGGGCCAGCTCACCGAGACCGTGCGGCGCAGGCCCTACGCCGTCATCCTCCTGGACGAGGTCGAGAAGGCGCACCCCGAGGTGTTCAACATCCTGCTGCAGGTCCTGGACGACGGGCGCCTGACGGACGGGCAGGGGCGAACGGTCGACTTCACCAACACGGTCCTGATCATGACCTCGAACGTGGGGAGCCAGTTCATCAGCGAGGAGAGGGACGAGGCGCTGATCGAGGCACGGGTGATGGAGGCGCTCCG
>DATKCO010000040.1:0-10647 GCA_035513155.1 Gemmatimonadota bacterium
GGCCGTCGAATCCCCGACGCCCCTTCGTTGCCCGCCGTCGCCCGCGATCTCATCTTCACGGGCGGAGGGGTGGCCGAGCGGTCGAAGGCACTGGTCTTGAAAACCAGCAGGGGGGAGACCCCCTCGTGGGTTCGAATCCCACCCCCTCCGCCATCACGACCGTGCCCCGCAGCGCCAGGGCCGAAGGCCCGCGGTGGAGATCCTCATCCGGATGGCTCGAAGCCCCGCGGCGAGCGCAAGGGATGGCGCCGGGGGCGCCCATCCCACCCCCTCCGCCATCGTCATCGAGGGTTCGGGCGCTGCCCTCAGGGTCCCAACGCGCGAATCCCCTAGTCCTCCGCGAGCGCCGGGATCTTCCGCACGAGCTCGCTCGCCGGATCGGCGCCGCGCCGAACCGAGAGCCGAACCTCGCCACCGCGGCGCAGGATGCCGCCGTCGAGTTCGGGATGGAGGTAGAGCCCCGTCACGTCCACTGTTTCCAACGCCGGTACACCGGTGAGATCCCCGATCTCGCCGTACCGGGGACCCGTGCGGGCCACGGCGTCGTCGTAGACGATGGCGACGTCCAGCGGGTACTCCGCGCCGCCCCCCATCACGACCCGGCCGCCGATCAGCAGCAGGTCGTTCGTGATCTCGACGTTCCTCGGGAGATCGTCATAGGGGACCGTCGACGCGGTCTCCAGCGACCCGTCCGCGATCGACTCCAGCGCGGCGAGGATCGCCAGGACGTTGAGCCGCCGCAGCTCCTGCTTCTCGGGATCGTCCGGCAGCGCGCCGCTCTCGATCAGCACGGTACTCGTGCCCCAGCTCTGCATGTTGTCACCGAACGCGCGGGCCGTGAAGGAGTCGTCGTAGCGGGCGATGCGGCCTGGAATCTCCTCCTGGAGGGCGGCCGCGATGACGCCCGACAGCCGGCGGGCCCGCTGGCGCACGGGCCCCCACGAGCGCTCCTCGTCCGCCGCCGGGGCCAGCAGGGCGATGCCGACCAGCTTCCCGTCGGGACCAGCCGTGCGAGAGCGCTGGTCGTGAAGGTTGAAGCCGAAGTCGGCGTGCAGCGAGTCCCTGACGGCTTTCAGGATCCGCCCTTCCGGCGTAGCGAGCCGGCGCGCGTCGCGGTTTACGTCCACGCCGAGCGCGTCGTAGCGCATGAAGCGTTTGGCCCCGTCGGGATTCAGCATGGGAATCATCGTGATCGTGAGGTGGCCGGCGAGCAGGCGGCGTAGCGGGTCATCCTCCGGCGACACCGCCCACCAGTGGACGATGTCGGCCAGCGACATCGAAGCGGTCGATTCGTCGCCGTGCATCTGCGACCAGAGCAGGACGGAGACGGGCCCCTGCCCCAGCGTCACCGCGCGGATCGAGCGCCCCTCCAGCGAACGTCCCAGCTCGGTGACCGAGACCCGGTCGGTCGTCTCCTCGCCGTCGAGCACGGAGCCGACCGCCTCCCAGTACTCCTCGTGCGTGAAGCGCCTGTCTTCCAGACCGGGTACTCGGTGCTCGTCGGCGATCGCGAGGAAGGCCGCCGGGCCCCTCGCCTCCGCGGCCGGGCCGGCCTGCCCGAGCAGGCGGCCGGGCCCAAGGACGAAAAACGACAGCAGGACCGCACAGACCCTGGGGCACCTCGACCCGCTCATGGTGCTCTCCGATCCGCTCCCTGGTTCAAGACCGTTCCAGTAGGGGGCCTGATTGTCCTGAGGGAATCCGGGCCCTGTTATCATAATCGTGATCTTGCGTGGAACGCCCAGCCCCGCGCGTTCCTCCCTACCCCTCCCCCTTCCACTCGTCGTCGTCCCACTCCCAGT
This sequence comes from Gemmatimonadota bacterium, assembly GCA_035513155.1. Lineage (GTDB taxonomy): Bacteria > Gemmatimonadota > Gemmatimonadetes > JACCXV01 > JAHWKZ01 > JAICNR01. The sequence goes on from DATKCO010000040.1 coordinate 1,803, forward strand.
ACCGCTCCCACTCCTCCGCGCCCAGCGCGTGGTCCCCCGGCTCCCCGAGGGCCCGGTCCTCCCGCCGCTTCCGCCTCTCGATCTCGCGCCGCAGCGACCGGCGGCGGATCGCGTAGAGGGCGAGGACCACGATCGCCAGCACGACCCACAGCCCCTCCTGGCCGGTCAGGGCCACCGCCCACCCGTACTCCTGGCCGAGCTCCGACTCCCACTCCTCGTAGAACTGGGCGAGCGTGAGCCCGTACGTGGCGCGGAGGGACTCGTCGAACGTGGCCCCGGCCCGCATCCGGGCCAGGAGATAGCCCAATCCCTCATCGCCCCCGCGGCGGTGCAACCCCCGCACGGCGGCCATGCTCTGCGTATAGGCCACCGAGGGGTCCACCATCTCGGGGAAGGTGTCGTGGAGGCCGGCCAGCGGAGTGAGAGTGCCGGTCAGGCGCGCCCAGGCCAGGCGATAGGGATCCACCCAGCGCCACTCCTCCGCCGAGAGCGCCGCGAACCCCTCGTTGAACCAGCGCGGCAGGCGCTCGCCCCCGTCGTCCAGCGCCGCTCCGAGGTAGACGTGGGCGAGCTCGTGCCGCAGGACGACGGCCGGATCGACCTCCACCCGCCCGGTGATGCGGGGGGAACGGATCACGATCCGGCGGAGGCCCGGGAAGGCCACCGCCAGACCCCAGTCGGGCGCCCTCCCGCCGGTCATCTCGCGGAACGCCGCCTCGCTCGAGGCGACGACGACATCGAAGGTGTCGGGCGGCAGCTCCAGCGCGGCGACCGGAGCGGGGATGAATCCGCGGCTGGCCTCCGCCAGGCGCTCGACGATCGCCGAGTCCGCGGGGGCGTGGTGGAAGACGAGGGGCCGCCCGCCCGGCCCTTCGACGACGAGCCGGCGGATCGCGGTCCCGGCGGGCCCGTCCTGCCCGCGCGCCACCTCCACCCCGGCGCCCGACGCCAGCGCCAGCGCCGCGAGCCACGCCAGGATCACGCCGCGCTTCACGTCAGGCCGGATGGCGGCGCAGCACCGCCCGCAGCGCTTCGAGATCCGCTGGCAGCGGCGCCGCCACCCGCACCCGCTCCCCCGTCGTCGGGTGATCGAACGCCAGCGTCCGGGCGTGGAGCGCCTGCCGCGTGGCGGCTGCCGCGGCCTCGCGCGCCCACCCCTGTGGCGGCCCGTGGAACCCGCGCGCCCGGGACGGCCCGCCGCCGTACCGCGCGTCCCCCATCACCGGATGCCCACCCTCCGCCAAGTGAACCCGGATCTGGTGCGTCCGGCCCGTCTCCAGCTCGATCTCCAGCCACTCGGCGACCGCGTAGCGCTCGACGACCCGCCAGCGGGTCAGCGCCCGACGGCCCCTCCGGGTGTGGCTGGACATCCGCTGCCGATCGCGCGTGGATCGACCGATCGGAGCGTCGAACACCCCTTCGCGCGACCCGAGATGGCCCCAGGCGAACGCCCAATACGCCTTCTCGACCGTCCGGGCCGCGAACTGGCCGGAGAGGGACCCGTGCGCGGCATCGGTCTTGGCGACGAGCAGGCAGCCCGACGTGTCCTTGTCGAGACGGTGGACGAGCCCCGCCTTCCGCTCGTCGCCGACGCCCGCGACCGCGGGACGGTGATGGAGGAGGGCGTTGACCAGCGTCCGGTCGGGATGACCGGCGCCCGGATGCACCACGAGGCCGGCGGGCTTGTCGATCACCAGGCAGGCGCCGTCCTCCCACAGGACCCGGAGCGGGATGTCGGCCGGCTCCAGCGTCGGCTCGGCCTTGGGCTCGAGCTCGACCACGATCTCCCGGCCGGCGGCGACGGGCTCGCTGGCGCGCTGCACCGTCACCCCGTCGACGGTGACCCGCCCGGTCTCGATCGCTCGCTGGATGCGGGTCCGGGACAGCGGCAGCAGGGCGGCCAGCGCCTTGTCGATCCGCTCCGCGGCGATCTCGGTGCGCGCCCGGAGCTCCGTGTCAGTCCTTGAACAGATAGGTCCAGGCCAGCAGCACCGCGCCGATCGTCACCGCGCTGTCGGCGACGTTGAAGATCGGCCAGAAGTGGCCGGCGACCCCCACCTGGATGAAGTCCACGACCATCGACCACCGCACGCGATCGATGATGTTCCCCAGCGCCCCGCCGAGGATCAGCGCCAGCGCGACGCGCTGCATCCGCTCCTCCCGCGGCGCCGAGAGCAAGAGATAGAGCACCAGCACGGACGCCACGGCCGCCAGGACGAGGAACACCTGCGAGGAGTGGGGGCCGACCGAGAGGCCGAAGGCGGCCCCCTCGTTGTGGATGTAGGTGAGGCGGACGACGTCCCCGACGACCGGGATCGTCTCGTTGAGCGTCATCGTGGAGCGGACCCACGCCTTCGTCAGCTGGTCGAGCACCAGTACGACGACGGGGATCGCCGTCTCGAGGGTGAGCGAGATCCGGCGCGGCCGGCTCAGGGTCTCAGACGCCCGTTCCATTCTCCTCGCGCTCCTTGCAGTCGATGCACAGGGTCGCGTACGGCAGCGCCTCCAGCCGCTCCCACTTGATCTTCTCGCCGCAGAGCTCGCACTTGCCGAACCCGTCCGGCTCCTTGTAGAGCCTTCGTAGCGCGCTGTCGATCTGGTAGAGCTGACGACCCTCCTTCGAGGCGAACAGGAACGCCTTCTCCCGCTCCATCGCGTCGGTGCCCTGGTCGGCCATGTGGAACGAATAGGCGCTGAGATCGCCGGAGGCGGTGCGCGTGGTGTCGTGGTAGTTCTCGTCGAAGAACCCGAGCTCCTTGAGCATCTGCTCCCGCTCCTCCAACAGCCGGCGTTCGAGCTGCTCCAGATTCTTTTTGTTCATCTCGTTTCCCTTCGGTCGGTTCGTGAGTGCGTTATGGATCGACCCGCGGAGTCGTCATCCGACGATCCCCGCGCATTCCGCGCACAGATCGGGATGGGTCGGAGCCTCACCCACGTCCGTGCGGAATCTCCAGCATCGCTGACACTTCTTCCCGTCGGCGGGCATGGCCGCGACGAGAAAACCCTCCTCGTGCTCGACGGGCTCGACCTTCCATTCGTCGGACGCCTCGTGGACCCGGACGGCCGAGACGATGAAGGCCTCCTCGAGATCGACGGCTCGCCGCCGCAGGACCTCCTGCGCGACCTCGCTCGCGGCCGCGATCTCCACCCGGGCGGCCAGCGAGGAACCGATCACCTTCTTCTCGCGCAGTTTCTCGAGCTCGGCGGTCACCGCCTGCCGCGCCCGCAGCACCACCTCCCACTCGCGCTCCAGGTCCGGGTCGCGCCGCTCGGGGCGGGAAGGCGCGTACTCCAGCAGATGGACGCTCTCGTCGACCGGCCGCGGGGCCATCGCCGCCCAGGTCTCCTCGGCGGTGAACGGCAGGATCGGAGCCAGCATCCGGACGAGCCCGTCGAGCACGGCGTGCAGCGCGGTCTGCGCGCTGCGGCGCTCGCGCGAGGCGGCGGGCCGGGTGTAGAGCCGGACCTTGATCCCGTCCAGATAGATCCCCGAGAGGTCCACGGTGCAGTAGTTCACCAGCCGCTGATACGCGACGTGGAACTCGAACTCGCGCACCGAGTGGAGCACGGCTTCCGACGTCCGCTCCAGTTCCGCCAGCGCATGGCGGTCGAAGGGCTCGAGGGAGTCCTCGGAGAGGGAGTCCCGCTCGGGATCGAAGTCGGCGAGGTTGCCGAGGAGGAACCGCAGTGTGTTCCGCATCCGCCGGTACGCCTCGGAGACCTGGTCGATCCCTTCCCAGCTGAAACGGCCGTCGCGGGTGAAGTCGTTGGCCGCGGTCCAGAGCCGGAGGATGTCCGCCCCGCGGGACTCCACGACCTCGGAGGGACCGATCACGTTGCCGAGCGACTTGTGCATGGCGCGGCCCTGAGCGTCGACCATCCAGCCGTGGGTCAGCACGGTCCGGTACGGAGCCGCGTCGCGCCCGGCCACCGCCAGGATCAGCGAGGAGTTGAACCAGCCGCGGTGCTGATCCGGCCCTTCCTTGTAGAGATCGGCGGGCCAGGCGAGGTCCGCGCGCGCCTCCAGCACGGCGCGCTGCGAGGTGCCGGAGTCGAACCACACGTCCAGGATCTCGATCTCGCGGCGGAAGGAAGTCGCGTCGGGGCCGCAGCGCGGGCAGTGGACGCCGTCCGGCACGATCGCGTCGACCCCCTCTTCGAACCAGGCGTCCGCGCCCCGCTCGCGCACCAGCGCGGCGACGTGGCGGACGAAGCCGGCGTCCAGCAGGGGCTCCTCGCAGCGCCTGCAGTAGACCGCCGGGATCCCCACACCCCACGCGCGCTGGCGCGAGAGGCACCAGTCCGGGCGCTGCTCGACCATGGTCGAGATCCGGTTCACCGTCGACGGGGGGATCCAGCGGACGGCTTCGATCTCCTCGAGCGCGCGCCGCCGCAGGTCGCCGTGGTCCAGCGACAGGAACCACTGGACCGTCGCCCGGAACACGACCGGGTTCTGGCAGCGCCAGCAGTGCGGGTACGAGTGGCTGACGGCCCGCCGCTCGAGCAGGAGGCCGCGCCGCTCGAGATCCTCGACGATGCGCGGGTTCGCGTCCCAGATGTGGACCCCGGCGAATCCCGGAGTGCCGTCGAGGAAGATCCCGTCGGGGCCCACCGGGTTGTAGATCTCGAGCCCCTCCGCCTTGCCCACCGCGAAGTCCTCGGCGCCGTGGCCGGGTGCGGTATGCACGAGGCCGGTCCCCTCCTCGGTGGAGACGTGGTCGGCCAGCAGCAGCGGGCTCGGCCGGTCCTCGAGCGGATGGGTGAACACGAGCCCCGCGAGCTCCCGCCCCGGTACGGTCCGCACGATCCGGGAGCGCTCGAACAGCTCCGCCAGCTCCTCGTGACGCTCGGTCGCGTAGAGGAGCGTCCCGCGATCGGTCTCGACCACCGCGTACTCGACATCCGGATGGACGACGACCGCGCGGTTGGCCGGGATCGTCCACGGCGTCGTGGTCCAGATCAGCGCTCCCGGGGCGTCCGCCCCCTCGCCGAACACCCCCCCGGGATCCTCGCGCAGGTCGAGCTTCACCGTGATCGACGGCGACTCCTTCTCGTGGTACTCGATCTCCGCCTCGGCCAGCGCCGTCTGGCAGACCGTGCACCAGTGGATCGGCCGCAGGCCGCGATAGATGTATCCGTCCTCCACCAGGTCCGCGAACGTCTCGACGATGTCGGCCTCGTACTGGTTGGACATCGTCAGGTAGGGGTCGTCCCACGCCCCCCAGCCCCCCAGGCGGCGGAACTCCCGCCGCTGGATGTCGATCCATTCCGCGGCGTATTCGCGGCAGCGGCGGCGCAGCTCGAGCAGGCCGGGCTGCTCGCCCCGCTCCTGGAACTCCCGCTGGACGTTGATCTCGATCGGCATCCCGTGGCAGTCCCAGCCCGGCACGTACGGCGCGTCGTATCCCATCATCGACCGGCTGCGGACGATCATGTCCTTCTGGATCTTGTCGACCGCGTGGCCCAGGTGGATGTGGCCGTTGGCGTAGGGAGGGCCGTCGTGCAGGACCCATCGCTCCCGGCCCGCCCGCTGCCGCCGCAGCGCGCCGTAGAGGTCCTGCTCGCGCCAGCGGGAGAGCGTCTCCGGCTCGCGCTCCGGCAAGCCGGCGCGCATCGGGAACGACGTCCGCGGCAGGTTGAGCGTCTCCTTGTAGTCCTTCTGTCGAGTCGCGTCGGACACTCAGGCCACCTCCGCGGGCGCCAGGCGCTCCGCCTCGTCCAGCCGGGCGACGGTATCGCGGATGACGCGCGTCATGCGGGGCTCCGCCTCACCGGCCACGCGGATGATCGTCTCCACGTCCACCGGCTCGAGCGCGTCGGGGAAGCATTCGTCGGTCACGATCGAGATCCCGAGGACGCGCATGTCTGCGTGGCGGGCCACGATCACCTCCGGCACCGTGCTCATGCCGACCACGTCCCCGCCGATCAGCCGCAGGAACCGATACTCCGCCCGGGTCTCGAGGTTCGGGCCCGCCACCGCCACGTACACCCCGCTGTGGAGGCGGATGCCCGCCTCGAGCGCCACCCGGTCCGCCAGCGCGCCCAGTCCCCGGTCATAGGGCTCGCTCATGTCGGGGAACCGCGGGCCGAGCTCGTCCAGATTCGGACCGCGCAGCGGATTGTCGCCGATCAGGTTGATGTGGTCGTCGATCCGCATCAGGTCGCCGCGCCGGTATCCCGGGTTCATTCCCCCACAGGCGTTCGACACGATCAGTGTGGAGACCCCCATCCGCTGCATCACCCGGATCGGGAGCGTGACCTCCTCCATCGAATACCCTTCGTAGTAGTGGAACCGACCCTGCATCGCCATCACGGGCCGTCCCTCGAGCTTGCCGAAGACCAGCCGCCCGCTGTGGCTCTCCACGGTCGATACGGGAAAGTGGGGGATCTCGGCGTACTCCACCGTGTCGTCGACGACCATGTCCTCGATCAGCGCGCCGAGCCCGGTCCCGAGCACCATTCCCACCGCGGGCGCCCACTTCCCGCGCGCGCGCACGAGCTCGACCGCCTCGTCGATCTTCCGGAGCCGATCATCCATCATGGCCGTCATCCTTGCCTCCCTCGCCTCCCTCCCGCTCGCCCGCGAGCAGGGGATGGCCCTCCAGGGTCCTGCGATGCTCGTCCAGGAACGACTTGAGCCGCCGCAGGAACTCCCGCTCGCGGCTCTCCAGCTCCTCCGACCGCTGCTCCAGGGATGCCCGGCGGCGCTCGGCGTCGGCGAGGATGCGATCGGCCTCCAGCCGGGCCTCGCCCTTCTGGAGCTCCGCCTCCCGCCCCGCCGCCTCGCGGGCCTCCTGCGCCTGGCGCTCGGCACCCGCCAGCGTCTCCTTGAGCGCCTGCTCCATCTGACGGTAATCCTCCACCGTGGAGGAGACCGCCTGCAGCCGCTCCTCGAGCGCGGCGATGCGCAGGACCAGGCCGGCCATCTCCTCGGAGACGAGCTCCAGGAAGGCTTCGACCCCGACCGGATCGTAGCCCCGGAAGACCTTCTCGAACTCCTGCTTCTTGACCTCGAGAGGGGTCAGCGACACGGTCAACCTCCCGTCCGGGGGCCGAAGAGCACGGTTCCGAGTCGGATCATGGTGGCTCCCTCCTCGATGGCGACAGGATAGTCACCCGACATTCCCATCGACAGCGTGTCCGGCGCGGTCCCGCCGACGCGGCGCAGGCTCTCGTGGATCTCCCGGGCGCGGCGGAACGTGGCCCGGAGGACGGCCTCGTCGTCGGTCAGGGGAGCCATGGTCATGATTCCGCGGAGCGCCAGGCCCGGCAGCTCGGCGATCTCGTGCGCCCGCTCGACGGCGGCCTCCGGCGTGAAGCCGTGCTTCTGCTCCTCCCCGCCGGCGTTCACCTCGACCAGGACGGGAAAGCTCGCGTCTCCACCCTCCAGGCGCCGGGAGAGCGCCCGCGCCAGGCGCATCGAATCGACGGATTGGATCCAGTCGAACGTCTCCAGGGCGTCCCGCACCTTGTTCCGCTGCAGGTGTCCGACCATGTGCCGGACCGCGCCGTGTTCCTCGAGCGACGTCGAGACCTGGAGGAACTTCCCCGTCGCCTCTCCGACCCGGTTCTCGCCGATCTCCCGGAACCCGGCCTCCAGCGCGGCGACGACCGTCTCCGCCGGGTGACCCTTGGTGACCGCCACGATCCGGATCCCTCGCGGATCGCGTCCGCTCCTGGCACACGCATCGGCGACCCGCTCCTCGACCGTGCGTCGGCGCTCGAACAGGTCGTCGTGAACCATAATAGCAGGAGAATGTACCCCTCCGTCGAAAGCGCTTCAAGGCGAACCGGATCGGCCCGCGAGGGCCCCGCCCGACTTAAACCCCGGGTCCCCGCGACCGGTTTTGCTGGAAGAAGCGCACTCTCTCCGACATATTCCGGGGGCCTAGATGAAACGGCTGCTTCCCATCCTCCCGCTGGTCTGCCTGGCCCATTGGGGCCTGGTGTCCCCGGCATCCGCCCAGTTCGTCGACGAATACTTCTCCGCCGTCCCGGCGGTCCCGCCCGCGGGCACGTACTCCCCGGCCGTCCAGGAGGCGATCGAGGAGGGCTACCGGCAGCTGGAGCTGGTGGCCTCGCCCTCCGACGACGCGCATCTGGACGCGGCGAAGGCGGCCTTCGTCCAGGCGCAGGAGGCGGAGCCCCGCTCGATCCACGCCCTGAACGGGCGCGGGATGTACGAGCTGGCCAAGGACGAGCAGTGGCTCGTCGTGCTGGAGAGCATCAAGAAGCTGTTCAACCGGGATCACATCTCGATGGCGATCAAGGCGTTCGAGGACGCCCTGAAGATCGACCCCGGCTTCCTTCCGGCCCGCTACAACCTCGGGCTCGCCCACCGGCAGGCGCGTGGCGGCGACAACTACCGCAAGGCCGCCGCCCAGTTCCTGCGCGTCGTCGAGGCCGATCCGAGCTACGCGGACGCCCTGAAGCTGCTCGTACTGACGTATCGCGACGCCGGGGATCTCGCCGCCATGGGCGACGCGATCCGGGAGTCCGGGGGCGAGCTCGCCGGGGTGCCGTCGATGGAGCTCCTCCTGGCGTACTCCCTGTTCAATGCGCCGGAGGCCTCGTCCGAGACCGTCCAGGAGGGGGTGGCGGCCTACTGGCGGGGGCTTGACGCCATCGAGAGCGAGCAGGACGCCAACCTCTACTGGCACGACCTGCGGGCGATCGTGACCCCCGAGACCGACGCCGAGTTCCGGGGACTCCCGCTGGAGCGGAAGCCCCAGTACATCCGCGCCTACTGGCAGCGACTCGGAGACCAGTCCTTCGTGAGCGCGGACGAGCGGCTCGCCGAGCACTATCGGCGGCTGCATTACGTGATAGCGAACTTCCGCCTCGA
>DATKCO010000041.1:0-4193 GCA_035513155.1 Gemmatimonadota bacterium
GTCCGGGGCCGCGTTCGCCCAGGAGACCACGCTGCTCCAGGGCAGGATCCTCGACGCCACGACCGGTGAGCCGCTGATCGGCGCCCAGGTCGTCATCACCGGGACGGACCGGGGCACGGTGACCGATGTGGACGGACGGTACCGTCTCCGGGTCGAGGCCGGCACCTACAGCCTCGATGTCCAGTATCTCGGCTATGGCTCGAAGACCGTGACCGGGGTCGAGGTGGAAGCGGGGCGCACGACGTTCCAGGACATCACCCTGCGGCACCAGGCGATCGAGGCCGAGGGGATTCTCGTCGTGATCAGCGCAGCGGAGGAGCGGGGCTCGGTCATCGGCGCGCTCGCCCACCAGCGGCGCTCGTCGAACGTCGTCAGCGGGGTCAGCGCCGAGGAGATCTCCCGCGCGCCGGACTCCAACGCCGCCGACGCGGTCAAGCGCGTGACCGGCACGTCGCTCGTGGGCGACAAGTACGTCTATGTCCGGGGTCTCGGGGAGCGGTATTCGACCGCGCAGCTCGACGGGGTCTCGCTGCCGACGCCCGAGCCCGACAAGCGGGTCCTGCCGCTCGACATCTTCCCCGCCTCGATGATCGAGAGCCTGTTCACGGTGAAGTCGTATACCGCCGACCTGCCGGGCGACTTCGCCGGCGGTCTGGTCGACATCCGGACGAAGGACATCCCCGACGAGGCGTTCTTCTCGTTCAGCACCGGGGTGGGATACAGCGCGAACCTGGGCAGCATCGATCGTCCCACCTACACGGGTGGAAGCCTGGACTGGCTGGGGTTCGACGACGGCACGCGGTCGCTCCCCGGGACGTTCCCGCGCGAGATCGCCTTCGACGTGCCGCGCCAGGAGCGCGCCGAGCTCCACTCGGGGCTCGAAGGCGGCTTCCAGGCGTTCACCGATCCGCTCGATTTCGGCGACGTCGACAAGTCGTTCAGCCTCTCCTTCGGCAGCCCGACGGAGTGGTTCGGCCGCGCCGGCGGGTACCTGGTCGGAGTGACCTATTCGAACTCCGCCAATGCCCGCCAGCAGCGGGAGTTCTACCCCACCCTCGAGGAGGGCACGGCCCTCTACGACTACACGACCGTGCTGGGATCGCGCGAAGTCTCGCTGAGCGCGATCGGCGGATACGCGCTCGACCTGACGCCGACCAGCCGGCTGTCGCTGAAGACGGTGTTCACGCAGACGGCCGAGGACGAGGCTCGGCTGGTCTCGGGCCCGTTCAACCAGTCTACCACGGGGTTCGCACGGATCCAGCGGTTCCAGTTCGTCGAGCGCACGCTGCTCAGCACGCGGGCCACGTTCGAGCACAAGGCGGGTCTCTTCGGCGACGGCCGTCTGGAATGGGAGGGATCCTACGGGCTGGCCCTCCGCGACGAGCCGGATACCCGCTCGACCTTCTACGTCGCGCAGGACCCCGGCGGCACGTTCTTCTTCAACGAGGCCGGCGCGAACAGCCGCTTCTTCAGCGAGCTAACCGACCACCTGCTGCAGGGTGGCCTGAAGTCGACGAGCCAGTTCGACTGGCTGGCTGGGCGGGCGACCCTGGGCCTGGGGGTCGATGGCAGCTGGCAGACGCGGGACTTCGGAGCCCGGCGGTTCGACTACGAGCACGCCTCGCCGGCCGGCCGGACTCTGCCTCCGACGCAGCTGTTCACGAGCGAGCGGATCGCCGCCGGCGACATCCAGTTCCTCGAGACGACCGCCACGACGGACGAGTACGAGGGGGAGGAGCGGGCGGCCTCGGCGTACGCCAGCCTGGGGTTCGGGCTGACGCCGGCCCTGCGGGCCACCGTCGGCGTCCGGGTCGAGGCGAACGAGACCGTGGTCGAGACGTTCGATCCCCGACGGGGCGCGAAGCTCGAAGGGGTCTCGGCGAAGCTCTCGACCGTCGAGCCGCTCCCGACCGTGACGCTGGAGTACGAGCTCGGGGACCAGCAGCTCCGGGCGGCGGCGGCGCGCACGATCGTCCGCCCGCAGTTCCGCGAGCTGGCGCCGTTCCGCTACGACAGCTATCAGGAGTCGACGCTCGGGAACCCGTTCCTCGAGAACGGGGAGATCTACAACTTCGACCTCCGCTGGTCCTGGTACCCCTCGCTCGGGGAGATCGTCTCGCTGGGGGGCTTCTACAAGCGGTTCCACGATCCCATCGAGGTCGTCCGGCTGCCCACCGCGGGCACGAACATCGGCACCCCGGAGCCGTACAACGGACCGTCGGCGAGCACCTACGGACTCGAGGTCGAGCTCCGGCACGACCTCGGGCGCTGGCTGCCGTTCGAGGGCCTCGCCTTTGCTTCGAACGCGACGCTGGCCCAATCGACAGTGAAGCAGGACGAGCCGATCGAGGTGTTCTTCGGGAATCCCTCCGCCACCGCGCCGGACATCCTCCCCGCCGAGCTGTTCACGAATCCCGAGCGGCCGATGGTCAATCAGTCGCCGTACCTGTTTAACGGCAGCCTGCACTACACCGCCCCGTCGGGGCACAGCGGGGTGACCGTTCTCTACAACCTGGTCGGCGAGCGGCTCACCCAGGTCGGCGTCCAGGGCTTCGATGACATCTACGAGGAGACCCGGCACACGCTGGACCTGACCCTGGACCATCGGCTGATGGACGTGGTCGACCTCAAGGTCTCGGCGGAGAACCTGCTCGACTCGGATATCGAGTTCCGGCTCGGCGATGACACCACGCTGCTCTACGGGCCGGGGCGGAGCTATTCGCTGAAGGCGACGTACTCGTTTTGATCCTCCAAACCCACCCGACGAAAGGAACGACACGCATGCAGAGGCTCACGCGAACTCCGGGGACGCTGCTGATCGCCGCGCTCGTCGCGGCCGGCGCGGCAGCCTGCGGAGACGCCAAGAACCCGGTCGGCAACGGGGACGGCAACGGCAACGGCGGAAGCGGCTCCCGGGTCGTCGTCCTGCAGGGGGGCATCAGCGGCAACCGGACGCTGTCTCCGGATTCGGTCTACGTCGTCCGCGGCCACCTGCAGATCCTCCCCGGGGCCACCCTGACGATCCCGGCGGGCATGGAGGTCTTCAGCGAGCCCTCGACGAGCGGCACGATCGTCACCCAGCGCGCCGCCGGGGGACAGCCCAGCGGACGGCTCGTCGTGCAGGGGACTCAGGCCAACCCCGTGATCTTCCTGCCGGGCACCGTGCAGGACGCCCAGAACGCGAGCCTCTCGCCCGCCCAGGTCACCTCGTGCGCCCGCGGCGCCGGCGGGGGGATCGTGCTCCACGGCAACGCCCCGATCAACCAGGTGGCCGCGATCTCGGAGGGGATCGGTCAGGCGTTCGGCGGGGACGATCCCACGGACGACAGCGGCGACATCCAGTTCCTCGTGATCCTCTGCGGCGGCACGGAGATCGCCCCCGACAACGAGATCAACGGGCTCACGTTCGCGGGCACCGGTAGCGGCACCCGGATCAGCCACGTCCAGACGCACCTGATCGCCGACGACGGTTTCGAGTGGTTCGGCGGCACGACGAACGCCGACCACCTGATCTCGAGCGGAAACGACGACGACGCGTTGGATTGCGACTTCGGCTGGACCGGCACCGTCCAGTTCAGCCTGGTGATCCAGGACCGGGACCTGGCCAACCGTGGGATCGAGTGCGACAACGACGGCAACGGCTCGGCGCTGACGCCGATCACGAATCCGTCCTTCTGGAACCTGACTTTGATCGGCGCGGGGGTGCAGCAGGCGAACAGCGAGGTCAACGACGGTCCGTACCTGCGCCGCAACTCCTCGCCCGACATCCGGAACGCGATCGTCGCGAACTTCGGCAACGTGGGCGTCGTGATCGACGGTGTGGGCTCCCAGAACCAGGCGACCGCGGGCAACCTGGTCCTCGACCACATTCTGTTCTTCGGGAACAAGGCGCTGTTGAGCCCGGCCGCTCAGGGCGCGGGCACCTGCCTCGAGCAGAACGTGAACTTCCGCGGCGGGGCGGAGGCAGGCTATCACCTCCAGGGGGTGGCGGCGGCGTTCGCGGGCCGCACGTTCCTCTGCGCCGACCCCCAGTTCATGTCTGTCAACTTCGCCGATCCGATCGACGGCACCAAGCCCGATCCGCGGCCTCAGGCCGGCTCGCCGGCGCTCGACGCGGCCAACGCCGCGACGCCGAACGGACCCGGCATCGTCGACCCGGGTGCGACCTACCTGGGCGCCTTCAGCGGGACCGA
>DATKCO010000042.1:0-9128 GCA_035513155.1 Gemmatimonadota bacterium
TTTTTCAGGCCCGCGCGCCCTGTCGAGGGGCTACGCGGTCTTGATGTCGTAGCGGTCGATCTTCCGGTACAGGGTCGAGGGGTCGATCCCCAGGATTTCGGCCGCCCGCGCCTTGTTCCCCTCGGTCTTCGTCAGCACCCACTTGATGTACGCCTGCTCGATCGTCTCCATCGTCGGCGTCGGCGCGGGGACGTCGCTGACCAGCGTCGACTCGGGCTTCTCCCGGATCTTCTCGGGCAGCTCGGGCAGGTCGATCTCCTTACCCCGCTCCTTCCCTTCCCCCCAGCCGGCGAGCACGAGCAGGCGTTCGACCACGTTCTCCAGCTCGCGCACGTTTCCGGGCCAGTCGTAGGCGCACAGCGCCTGGAACGCCTTCTCGGTGAAGATCTGGTCCTGCGCGCGGTTGCCGCCGGGCATCGAGCCCGCGAACCCGGCGCGCGCCAGCACGTGCTCGAGCAGCAGCGGGATGTCCTCCCGGCGTTCGCGAAGCGGGGGGATGACGATCGGGATCACGTTCAGGCGATAGTAGAGATCCTGCCGGAACGCGCCCCGTTCGACCTCCTTTTCGAGGTCCTTGTTCGTCGCCGCCAGGATGCGGACGTCGACCGGCACCGCCTCGGTGGCCCCGACCGGGATGATCTCCCGTTCCTGCAGCACGCGCAGCAGCTTGACCTGGATGGCGGGAGTCGTGTCGCCGATCTCGTCGAGGAACAGGGTCCCGCCCGCGGCCACGGTGAACAGCCCTTCCTTGTCCCGGATCGCGCCCGTGAACGACCCCTTCACGTGACCGAACAGCTCGGACTCGAGCAGCGGCTCCGGCAGCGCGCCGCAGTTGATCGGCACGAACGGTCCGCCCACACGCTTCGACTTCAGATGGATGTAGCGGGCGAAGAGCTCCTTCCCGGTGCCGCTCTCGCCTCCGAGGAGTACCGTGCTCTCGACCGCCGCGACCTGCTCGGCCACCGTGAGGACTTCCATGAACGCCTTGCTGGTCCCCACCGGGTCGACCTTCATCGCGTCGCCGACCTTGCGCTGGAGCGCCTGGTTCTCGCGCGCCAGCTTGACGTTCTTCTCCTCGAGCGCGTGCATCTCGAGCGCCTGGCGGGCGTTGAGGACCAGCTCCTGGTTCTTGTAGGGCTTCTTGAGGTAGCGGAACGCGCCCTCGTTGCAGGCCTGCATGGCGAAGTCCTCGTCGCCCTGGGCGGTGACGACGATGACCTTGGCGAGCGGGTCCTGCGAGCGGGCCGCCTTGAGGACGGCGATCCCGTCCTGGCCCGGCAGCCGCAGGTCCGTGATGACCAGATCGACCGGCCCGTTCTCGTTCAGCCAGCCGATCGCCTGGTCGCCGCTCTCCTTGCCCTCGACGTCGAAGCCGTTGCGCTTGAAGAGGACCGAAAGCGCCTCGCGCACACCGGGCTCGTCCTCGACGATCAGGACCTTGGGCTGACGCTCTTTCGCCACTTCCGTGGAATATACCCCCCGTCGAGCGCGGCGCGCTATTGGCTCTGAGGCAGCGCCACGCGGAAGATCGAGCCCCAGCCGGGCGTGGAGTGGACCCACACGACGCCGCCGTGCAGGTCCACGATGCGGTGAACGATCGCCAGTCCCATGCCGAACCCCTTCTCCCGGGTGGTGAAGAAGGGATCGAAGATCCGGTCTCGGACCCGGGGGTCCACACCCGGGCCGTTGTCCCGCACCTCGAGCGTGACCGACGGGGCGGCCATGCGCTCGAGGCCCGGCAGCTCGGGGTCGGCGCCGACCTGCACCTCGACGCGGCCGGTCAGACGGCCCCCCACCGCGGTGCGCGCGTTGGCCACCAGGTTCAGCACGACCTGCTTGATCAGGTTGTAGTCCCCCTCCACCCAGTACGAATGCGGCGGCCGCGAGAACTCGATCTCGCGCGCCCCTTCAGGGGCCGACACCCGATCGACCTCCAGCGCGTCCTCGACGACCGCGACGAGGTCGACGCGCTCGCGGTTGCGCAGCTCGGTCCGCGAGAACGCCATGAAGTCCTGGATCAGCGACGAGAGGCGGTCCGCCTCGCGCACGATGAGGTTCATGAGCCGCTGGTCCTCTCCCTCCTCCACTTCGTGCGGATCATCTCCGGCGGCCGCGCCGTCGCCGTCCCCCTCGAGCAGCTCGACCGCGGAGCGGATGGCGGCCAGCGGGTTGCGGATCTCGTGGGCGAGGCCGGCCGCCAGCTCGGCCACAGCCTTGTGGCGATCGGCCTGCCGGGCGAGGTCCTCCAGCCGCTTGACGTGCTCGATGTTCCGGAGGATCGCGGCGGCTCCGCGCTTCTCGCCGCGGGGACCGTAGAGGATGGTCGTCGACACGCTGAAGGGACGCGAGTTCCCCCGATCGTCGGGCAGCCGCAACTCCATGTAGTCGACCTCGCGGCCGCTCCGCAGCGTCGACACCATGAGCGCGTGGAGCTCGCCGATCCCCGCCGAGCCGGGACCCTTCCCGAGCTCCCCCGACCGCGAGGTCCCGGTGATCCCGAGCTGGACGCGCGCGGTGTAGTTGACGAAGTCGACCACCTCCGCCTCGTCGATCGAGAGGATCCCGCTCTCGACGGTGTTGAGCAGGTCCTGGGCGTCGATCCGGGCTTCCTCGAGCTCGCGCTCGAGCTGGCTGAGCCGCTCTCGCTGGTGGCGCAGCCGCTTCGTGGCCAGCCCGCTCGCCACGCCGACGACCAGGAACACCACGGTGATGATCGCCAGGCTCCAGAGGACCGTCCCGACCGGCGCGGTCAGGTTGGGCAGCGTGATCAACCCGCCGTCGAGGACCTCTTCCGGCTCGATCTGGACGTAGGCCACGCCGAGGTAGGCGATCGCGCTGCCGGTGGCGGCGAGGACGGCGCCGCCGAGCCCCAGGACCAGCCCCGCGACGGCGATAAGGAGCACGTACATGTAGGCGAACTCGCTCCCCACGCCTCCGGTCAGGACGACGGCGGTGGTCACCAGGAGCAGGTCGTGGCCGACCTGGACTGCGAGGAAGCGGGGGCTGATCTCCCGGCGCCGGGTCCAGAGCAGGGAAACCACGGTCGCGGCAAGGGGGACGCCGACGACCAGGACGACGACCCAGATCGGCGAGGCTGGCGCTTGCGACGAGCGCACGACCGTGGCCGCCAGCGCGAGCGCGCTCGCCATCGAGAGCCGGACGATGTAGATGCCCGTCAGCAGCCGACGCTCGTCCAGCGCTCCCATGGTGCTTTCCAGCTGTCCCGCCATGGTCACAAACATGCGCCATCGGCGGGGGATTGGCGACCGCCCCCTCCTCGTGCGGGCGGGTCCTACGACCGGTCGCGGGTCGCGTCGATCAATGCCTCCATGTGGGAGAGGTACGACTCCAGCGCGCCGGGCCCCTCGTCCCGGCGTCTTCCTACCGCGTCGTGGACGCGGCGCCCTCGCGCTGGCCCGCGTGGCGCCCTTCGGCGAACTCCTCGATCATCTTCTCGTCGAAGGCCGGCAGGTCGTCGGGGCTCCGGCTGGTGACGAGCCCCTGGTCGACGACGACCTCCTCGTCGACCCAGTCGGCCCCGGCGTTCTTCAGATCCGTCTGGATCGTGTGATACGACGTCATACGACGTCCTTTCACGACCCCCGCGTCGATCAGGGTCCACGGCCCGTGACAGATCGCCGCCACCGGCTTGCCCGCCTCGAAGAACGCGCGCACGAAACGGTGCACGCGCTCGTCCCGCCGCAGATGGTCCGGGCTCATCACGCCGCCCGGCAGGAGCAGGGCGTCGTACTCGTCGGCGTCCGCGTCGTCCATCCGGACCTCGACGTCGAACGTGTCGCCCCATTCCGTATGCTCCCAGCCCTTGACCTCGTCGTCCTCGATCGACACGAGGTCCGTCGTCGCCCCCGCCTCGTGCAAGGCTTCGCGCGGATCGGTCATCTCGATCTGCTCGAATCCGTTCGCCACCAGGATCGCGACGTTCTTTCCGCTCAGGTCCTGCATCGTGAACCTCTCTTCCGTTCGCATGGGAATCGCTCGATTTGCCCTGTCCCTCCGATGGTAAGGGAATCGGGACCGCGGCGTCGTAAGCGGGATGACGGATCAGGCGAGAAGGGCGGGAAACCGCGCGGGCTCGATGGGGTGGCCGGGGAACACCAGGGCGGGTCGCTCGGCCTTCAGGTGGCGGACCACGATCTCGGCGAATACGTCGCGGAAGTCGGTCGTGACCGCGAGGTCGCGACGCTCGTGGAGCGCGTCGGGATCGAGGCCGGGCCAGCTCCCCAGGACGCGGCCGCCGTCCACGGGGCCCCCCAGGGCCAGCATGCACGTGCCGTGGCCATGGTCGGTCCCGCCGGTGCCGTTCTCGGCGACCGTCCGTCCGAACTCCGACATCGTCAGGATGACGACGTCCTCCATCCGGTCGCCGAGATCGTCGTGGAGCGCCCGTATCCCCTGCCCGAGCTGGGCGAGGCGGATGGCCAGCTGGCCTCCCGAGCCGCCCTGCGCCTGGTGGGTGTCCCATCCGCCGACGTCGGCGAACGCGACCTCGAGGCCCACGTCGGCCTTGACGAGCTGGGCGATCTGGCGCAGCGAGCGACCGAACGGGCCCGCCGGATACTTCACCCCGGCGGCCGGCTCGTAGCGGAGCGGATCGGCGCGCCGGAGCCGGTCGACCGCCTCGAACGATTCGTCGGCGGCGCCGGCGATAAGCCCTTCCTCGCCGCGGTAGAGCTCCGCCAGCGCGGACTCGGCCCCCGGGTCGGCCCCGCGGCGGCGGGTGCCGATCCCGAACCGCTCCAGATCCGGGATCGCCAGCGTCGGGGTGGCGCCGCGGAGGGCGAGCGGCAGGTCGCCTCCGACGGCGATCCCCCGCAGCGGCGAAGACTCGGCCAGCGCGGCCTGCCCGGCGGCGTGATCGGCCGCGTGGGCCGGGCCGTCGGCGAGCGTCCGCCCACAGTCGCAGGGGGTCGCCGCGAGCGCGCGGTTCAGCCAGCCGTCCCGCACGTCGCGGTCGCCGGGCGCCGCCGTCTCCATGTAGTCCTGGGCCTCGAAGTGGGAGCGGGTCGGGTGGGGCGAGCCGCACGCGTGGACGATCGCGAGCTCGCGGCTCCGGTAAAGCGGAGCCAGCGGCTCGAGCGCCGGATGGAGGCCGAAGAACCCGTCGAGGTCGATCGCCCCGCCGACGGCTCCCGGCTGCGGGATCGCGATCGTCCCCCGCGCGCCGTAGTAGGCCGACTCCCCGAACGGGGGGATCATCGCGAGCCCGTCGACCGCGCCCCGCTGGAAGATGCAGATCAGAGTGCGGCCGCGACGCGCCGCGGCGCTCTCGGCGAAGAGGGTCCGCGCGAGAAAGCCCGGCGGCAGACCCAGCGAGAGGAAGGCCAGCGCGCCCTGCTTGAGGAACATCCGCCGCTCGATCGCCACGCGCGCGCCCCTTACCACCGCTGGAACTCGGGTGACCCGAGGATCAGGCCGAGCGCGCGCTCGGCCGGCGAGACGCCCGCGGGCAGGCCGGCCGCGATGTCCGCCGCCACGATGGGAGCCACGCGCTCGGCGCCCCCGCCGGGAAGGAGCCGATCGGCCAGCGTGGGGACGGGATCACCGCCCGCCCCGCCGGCCAGGCGCTCGGGGTCGATCGCCACACCGCGGGTCTCCCCGGCTGCGAGCGCGAGCGCCAGGTTCATCCGCTGCAGCATGGCGCCCCCGTCGATCCACGGCTCGGCCGTCTCGGGGTAGCCGATCGGATCGCGGGCGCCGTAGGGGATCTCGCCCGCGGAGCGGAGGTACTCGGCGGTCGCGTTGAACGGTGCCGCCTCGGCCCCGGTCAGCCGGAGCGCGCTGGCCACGAGCTCGAACGGCGACTTGACCTTCGCCCCGCGGACGCCGGGGTCGTGAAACTCCGGCGCCGTGAAGAGGGCGCGCGTCACCGCCCGCAGGTCGCCCCCGGTCTCCAGGAACACCCGCTCCAGCCGCGCCACCAGCGCCGGCGGCGGGTCGTCGGAGACGAACGCCTCGGCGAGGTCGCGCGCCAGATGTCGGGCCGTCGACGTATGGCGCGCGAGGATCGCGAGCACCTCTTCGCCGTCCTCGATCCCGCGGCTGGCCGGGAGCGTCCGGCCGAGGAACTGCTTCTCCTCCACGTCGTGGTTCTCGGGCCGGAAGCGGAACTCGGGCACCTCGCCCCGCAGCGCGATCGACCAGCCGGTCAGCGCTCGCACGGCGGCCTCGACGTCGGCCTGCGTGTATCCGCCATCGACGCCGAGCGTGTGGAGCTCGAGGAGCTCGCGCGCGTAGTTCTCGTTGAACGCGGACGCGACGCTGCGCCAGTTGTCGAGATAGAAGAGCATCGCGGGGTGACGCGCGGTCGCGACGAGCAGGTCTTCGAACCGACCGAAGACGTGGGGCCGGATCGCCTCGCGCTCGTAGTCGGGCACGAGCCAGCGGTCCATCCCCTTCCCCCAATAGACGTTGAAGCGGTTGAACCAGAACTCCGTCATGACCGCCTCGAGCTGCCGCTCCGAGTGGAGCGCCCGCTGGAGCCGCGCCCCCGCGAGCTCGGCCCCGATCCGGCGCGGCGGCTGGAGGCCCGCGGCCCGCATCTCGCGCTGGAGCCGGCGCCGCTCGACCGAGTCCGCCTCCTCGACCGCCGCCCCCATCCGGCGCGCGCCCGGATACGCCTCGTAGAGCTCGTCCAGGGAGAGGCTCACGGCCGGGAAGGGGGCGAGCCGCGCCGCGAGCGCGGAGTCGTCGATCGTCTCGGGATGGAGCTGCCGCTCGAGCCAGGCCTCGGCGCCCATGGCCCGGGCCGCGGCCACGTCCTCGGGACGCGCCCCGTACGTCGCGCGCTGGAGCAGGTGGACGATCCGCGCGCGCTCCTCGTCGTCGGGGTCGGGGGGCGCCTGCCCCGCGGCCGGCCCGCCTAGCGCGACCACCAGGAAGAGGGCGCCCGTGAGGGCGCGGCGGGACGAGGGTGGGAGGATCATGCCACCTCTGGGACGGCTGCCGGCGCCGAGCCGTTAAACGGCCGTGGCCGGAAGCGCGACGGCCGCGACGGCGATCCAGGCGGCCCCCCGGAGCGTGTGGCCGCTCACCGCGTCAGCGCGCGCACTTGCTCGAGTCCCTCCGCCGTCCAGCGCGGCGGCTCCGGCGAGTCGGCGATCGCGTGCGCGGTCCAGAAGGCCAGCCGCGCCACGCGTGCCGCCTTGTCGGTGTCGAGCTTGTCGAGCTCGTCGGAGGGCTGGTGGTAGTCCTCGTGGACCCCGGAGAAGAAGAAGAGGGCCGGGATCTCGAGCCGCGCGAAGTTGAAGTGGTCGCTCCGGAAGAAGAACCGCTCCTCGGGCCAGATGTCCTCCGAGACCGTCAGACCGAGCTCGGGGTGGTCGGCCGCGACCCGCTGCACGAGCGGGCCGAGCGAGGAGTACTCCTGGCCGATCACGACGATCGTGTCGGGCGCGTTCCGCGCGATCATGTCCAGGTTCACATTGGCGACGATCCGGTCGATCGGGACGGTCGGGTGCTCGCTGTACCAGCGCGATCCCAGCAGCCCCTTCTCCTCACCGCTGACGTTGAGGAACACGATCGAGCGCCGGGGCGGCGCTTCGAGCTGGGAGAACGCCTTCGCCATCTCGACCAGGGCCGTCGTCCCCGACGCGTCATCGTCGGCCCCGTTGTAGATCGAATCGCCGGCCGCGTTGGGGGTGCCGACTCCCACGTGGTCCATGTGCGCGCTGAAGACGACATAGGTGTCGGCCAGCTTGGGGTCGCTCCCCCGCAACAGCGCGACCACGTTCGGCGCCGATGCCTCCTCGACCACGAGCGCCTCGGCCGCGAAGTGGGCGTCGACCCCCGGCACCGCGAGCGAGGCCCCCGGGTCGGCCGGGAGCGCGTCGAGGTCGATCCCGCCCCGCGCGAGCACCGCGCGCGCCGCCGCTTCCCGGAGGTGGAACACCGGGATCTCGGCCGGGTCGACGAGGCCCCGGGACGGCCGCGCGGCGAGATCCGCCAGCCGATCGAACGCCAGCTCCGGGAAGCCGGAGTCTAGCACGATCACGAGCGCCCGGGCTCCGGCGTCCTGCGCGGCCCGGCGCGCGCGTCCGGACGCGATCCGCCACTCGCGGTCGTACGATCCCGGCAGCGACACGACCATCACATGGCCTTCGAGCGCGTCGAGCGCCGGCCACGAGCCGTCGGCCCGGCGGGCGACCCAGACCAGATCGCCATGCCCCATCGCCCGGTCCGGAAACGGCGTGGCCGCCGTCACGAAGAACTCCTCGCCGTGCTCCAGCATCACGTTCTCGCCGTCCGCGACGGTGCCGAAGTGGACACTGGTCGTATCGAGCGCCCTTAGGGGGAACGCGTACCGCTGGAAGAACGTGCCGTCCTCGCCCGCCGGCTCGAGCCCGAAGTCGGCATACTGATCGGCGATCCACTCCGCGGTCTGATCCAGCTCCGGGCTCGGCGTGTCGCGCCCGCGCATGGAGTCGTCGGCGATGATCGCGATCCGGGCGTACATCTCCTCGGCCGTGATCGTCGCCGCCGCGTCGGCCAGCGAGAGGCCTGCCGACCCGGCGCGCTCGACCTGAGCGCTCTGCTGGGCGCAGGCCGCCGACCCCCAGAAGAGGAGGACGAAGAGGATAGCCGCGGTTCGCCGTGGGCGAGGGGTCCTTCGCATGGAGCCTCCATGGAGGGGGATGGAAACGGTCATAGACGTACTGAAAGTCATCGCCAAGATAGGATGCGAGCCGCCGGCGCGCTCAACCCCCCTGCCGGCAGCGGTCGTGCGCCTCGGAGAGGGCGGCCAGCGCCTCGGCGGCGTCGCCGATCCCTCCGAGCTCGACCCGCCCCGCCGCGGGGAGATCCTTGTACAATTCGAAGAACGACACGACCCGCTCGCGCTCCCATCGTCCCAGGTCGTCGATGCCGCCGACGTCCGCGTAGCGCGGGTCGACGTCGGTGGCCGGGACCGCGAGGATCTTCGTGTCCCGCTCCCCCGCGTCCGTCATCCGCAGGATCCCGATCGCCCGCGCCCGGACGACCGCGCCGGGAACCACCGGCTCCCGCGTCCAGATCAGGACGTCGAGTGGGTCCCCATCGCCTTCGAGCGTGCCTGTGACGAACCCGTAGTTCGCCGGATACGCGACCGGCGACACGACGAACCGATCGACCAC
>DATKCO010000043.1:0-5611 GCA_035513155.1 Gemmatimonadota bacterium
AGGGCGATCCTGGCGACGAACCGGTGGGAGGAAGAGTACGCGGGGCGGGTCGCGTTCGCCGACCTGGGGGGGAGGCAGCGATCGTGGACCTGCGACCGGACCGAATTCCTGGGCCGGGCCGGCGCGTTGAGCCGGCCGGCGGCGCTCCGGCCGGACGCCGAACTGTCGGGGGCGGCCGGGGGCGGCCTGGACCCCTGCGCCGCGCTGCGGCGCCCCGTTGACCTGGGACCCGGCGAGAGTGTCGAGGTGGTGTTCCTGCTGGGCCAGGGAGCCGGCGTGGACGAGGCCCGGGAGCTCGTCGGCCGATACCGGGAAGCGGATCTCGACGTCGAGCTCGAGCGCGTGACGCGGTGGTGGGACGACGTGCTGGGGGCGCTCGAGGTCCGCGTTCCCGACTTCTCGATGTCGATCCTGCTGAACCGCTGGCTCCTCTACCAGACGCTGGCCTGCCGGGTGTGGGCGCGCTCGGCGTTCTATCAGTCGGGCGGGGCCTACGGCTTCCGCGATCAGCTGCAGGACGTGATGGCGCTGACGGTGGCGCGCCGCGAGGTCGTCCGCGAGCACCTCCTTCGCGCCGCCGCGCAGCAGTTCCCCGAGGGAGACGTCCTCCACTGGTGGCACCCGCCGTCCGGTAGGGGAGTCCGGACGCGGATCAAGGACGACCGCCTGTGGCTTCCCTATGCGCTGGCGCACTACCTGGACGTCACCGGCGACGAGGCCGTGCTCGACGAGGAGGTCCCGTTCCTGGGCGGGCCCGTGCTGGAAGAAGGAGAGACGGAGACGTACATGGAGCCGGTCCCGTCCGAGGCCCGCGGGACCTTGTTCGAGCACTGCGCGCGGGCGGTGGACGTCAGCCTCGAGGCCGGGGTCCACGGCCTGCCGCTCATGGGCGCCGGAGACTGGAACGACGGCATGAACCGGGTGGGGAGCGGGGGCCGGGGAGAG
This sequence comes from Gemmatimonadota bacterium, assembly GCA_035513155.1. Lineage (GTDB taxonomy): Bacteria > Gemmatimonadota > Gemmatimonadetes > JACCXV01 > JAHWKZ01 > JAICNR01. The sequence continues at coordinate 946 of DATKCO010000043.1, forward strand.
AGCGTCTGGCTGGGGTGGTTCCTCCACGCCGTGCTGGGGCGGATGATCCCGGTGGCGGAAGCGCGAGGCGAGCGGGATCGGGTGGAGCGCTGGGAGCGGGCGCTCCTGGACCTGAGGACGGCGCTCGAGGGGGCGGGCTGGGACGGGGGCTGGTATCGGCGGGCCTACTTCGACGACGGGACCCCGCTCGGGTCCTCGGAGAACGAGGAGTGCCGGATCGACTCGATCGCCCAGTCCTGGGCGGTCATGTCCGACGGGGCGCGCGCCGACCGCGCCGCCCAGTCGATGAAGGCGGTGGAGCAGTACCTGGTGCGGGAGGGGGACGGACTCGTCCTGCTGTTCACCCCGCCGTTCGATCTCGGGAAGCTCGATCCCGGCTACATCCAGGGATACCCGCCTGGGGTCCGGGAGAACGGTGGGCAGTACACGCACGCGGCGATCTGGACCGTGATCGCCAAGGCGATGCTCGGCGAAGGGGACGCGGCGGCGGCGCTGTTCTCGATCCTCAACCCCATCAACCACGCGAGCACGCGCGCCGGCGTCCACCGCTACAAGGTCGAGCCGTACGTCGCGGTCGCGGACGTCTACGCCTCGCCCTCCCACGTCGGTCGCGGCGGATGGACGTGGTACACGGGCTCGGCGGGCTGGATGTACCGCGCGGGCATCGAATGGATCCTGGGGTTCCGGCTGCGGGGACGGACGCTCCAGCTCGACCCGTGCATCCCCCGGCATTGGGAGGGGTACGAGGCGCGCTTCCGCTACCACTCGGCCCGCTACCACGTCGTGGTCGACAACCCGCACGGCGCTACCCGCGGGATCGTCGGCATCGAGGTGGACGGCGAGCCGGTGGCCCCCCTCGAGCGCGAGGAACTCCCCCCGGCGGGGACGATCGAGCTCGTCGACGACGGCGCCGATCACGAGGTCCGGGTCGTGCTGGGCGCCCCCCCCTGATCGGGGCGGCCGGATCACCCGTCGAGGATCTGCTCCGCGTCCAGGATCCCCACCCCGCGGCGGTCCAGGTGATCCCGCACGCGGTCGTCGGAGGCCGGGTCCACGGGCCGGGTCAGGTCCCACAGGACGTAGGTCGTGAACCCCTCGTCCACGGTGTCCTCGGCGCTCCACTGGACGCAGTAGTCGCGGGCGAGGCCGGCGATGAAGACCTGCTCGACGCCGCGCTCCCGCAGGTAGCCGGCGAGGCCGGTGGGCGGGCGCTCCCCGTCGGGGTTCCAGTTGTTGCGGATCGCGCTGTAGGAGTCGACCCGCGGATCGACCGCCTTGCGGACGACGGCCGAGAACGGCCGCCAGTCGATCTCGTCGTGGAGCGCGGCGCCGGGCGTGCCCTGGACGCAGTGGTCCGGCCACAGGATCTGCCCGTGGCCGTACAGCTCGATCGTCTCCATGGGGGCGCGCCCCTCGTGCCGCGAGGCGAACGAGACATGATCCGGCGGATGCCAGTCTTGGGTGGCCACGTAGAGCCCGAAGGGATCCGCGGCGAGGAGTCGGCCCACCGGCTCGAGGATCGCGACGCCTTCATGGGTCGGCAAGGCGCCGCCGGGCAGGAAATCGGGCTGGATGTCGACCAGGAGGAGCACCGACCGCTCGCGATCGATGCCCGGGAACAGCTCGCTCATCGCACCTCCCCGTCTTGGGCCAGGAGGCCCGCAGGCGCGGTGCTCGCGGACCCCGTCGGTATCTCCCCACACATGCGGAGAGTATAGCGGGCGTCGGGCTTTCCCCGCCCCTCCCCAGGCCTATACTGTGTGCCCGTGGACTCCACGACGAGCCGGGAAGACGCATCCCTCCAGGCGGCCGAATACCGCGCGGTCTTCGACTCGGCCCCGGACGGGATCCTCCTCGTCGACGAGAAAGGCACGATCCGGGACGTCAACCCGCGGGCGCTGGCTCTGTTCGGCTACGAGGCCGACGAGCTCGTCGGTCGGAAGATCGAGGTGCTGGTTCCCCTGCGCGCCCGGGACGCGCACGTCGCCGAGCGGGAAGCGTACATGGCCGACCCTCGGGCTCGACCGATGGGGGTGGGGCTGGATCTCCACGGGCGGCGCAAGGACGGCAGCGAGTTCCCGGTCGAGATCAGCCTCAGCCCGATGAGGGAAGGGGAGGCGCGACGCGTGATCTGCATGGTGCGTGACGAGACCGAGCGGCACCGGCTGCGGGCGTTCGGGGTCGGCGCGCTGCGTGCCGCGGAGGAGGAGCGCCAGCGGATCGCGCGCGAGCTGCACGACGACACGGCCCAGCGCCTGGCGGCGCTCATGATGATGCTCAAGGTGGCCGGCCGGATCGAAGAGCGGGAGGAGCGCGAGCGCCGGATCGACCAGGTGCGGGAGGCGATGGCCGAGGCCGCCGAGGGGGTCCGCCGGATCGCCCAGGCGCTGCGGCCTCCGGCCCTGGACGAGGCTGGGCTGGTGGTGGCGCTCGACTCCCTCGTCCGCTCCCTGCGGCGCGCGCACGCGGTCGACATCGAGCTCTCGGCGGCGTGGACCGGCGAAAGCCTCGACCCCGACGCGGAGCTCGCGTTGTACCGGATCGTCCAGGAGGCGCTGTCGAACGCCCTGCGCCATTCCGGCGCGTCGCGGGTCGCCGTCTCGCTCGACGTGGACGAGCGGACCGTTCGGGTAGGGATCACCGACGATGGTCGCGGCTTTCCCGTCGACCAGAGCTACGGCGAGGACGGCCACGGCCTGGGGCTCGTCGGGATGCGCGAGCGCGCCCGCAACGCCGGCGGTATGCTCGAGATCGAGAGCGCGCCCGGGGAGGGAACGCGAGTGCGCGTGGAGCTGCCGGTCAGGAGGCGACCCCGATGAGCGACATCCGAGTGGTGCTGGCGGATGATCACGTCGTGCTGCGGGCCGGGCTGCGGGCCCTGCTCGAAGCCGAGATGGGCATCGAGGTCGTGGGCGAGGCCTCCACCGGCGACGAAGCGGTCGATCTCGTCCGCGAGCTCCAGCCGACTATCGTCGTGATGGACCTGTCGATGCCGGGCTCCGGCGGGCTCGAGGCGACACGCCGCATCGTGGCGCTCGACCTCGACAGCAAGGTCCTCGTCCTGACCATGCACGCGGAGGAGGAATACCTGGTGCCCGTCCTCGAGGCGGGGGCCAGCGGCTACCTCACGAAGACGGCCGCCGACCGTTCGCTGATCGAGGCGATCCGCGTGATCGCCCGCGGCGAGGTCTACCTGCCGCCTCAGGCTACCAAGCTCCTGCTGCGCGAGTACAAGGCCGCTGGGTCCGGCGAGGGCGCGTCCGACCCGCTGCACCAGCTGAGCGCGCGCGAACAGGAGGTGCTGGCGCTGACGGCGGAGGGATACAGCTCGAAGGAGATCGGCGAGAAGCTCTTCATCTCCCCCAAGACCGTGGACACCTACCGCTCTCGGATCATGGACAAGCTGGGGCTCAATCACCGGGCCGAGCTCGTCCGGTTCGCCCTCCGGGCCGGGCTGCTGAAGGAGCTCTAGCGGGATCTCCCCCTAGACCGCCACCGGGGAAACCAGCCGCAGCAGGGTCTGGGTTCCGCCTCTTTCCACGATCCGCAGCACCTCGTCCCGACCCGCCTCCTGCAGAAGCTCGATGCTCCGCACTCCGTGGACGCCATGGGTCATGTGAGTGGTGAGATCGCGGAAGTCGCTGAACATGACCTCCACCCGGTCGGTGGCCGGATCGTAGCTGATTCCCCATAGCGGGTAGTCCACGGCCGGCTGCGCGCCCAGGTCGAGGTCATCGACCTCGAGGATCGCTCGTCGACCCGCGTTGCGGTCGGTGAAGTCGTCGAGCCGCTCGCTCCAGCGGGCTCGGGGGATCGTCTGCGTCATGGTCAGGCCTCCTGGCAGGGTTTAGACATCCATGCATCCATGCTCAGGATACCGAGCGCGCTTCCCCCCGTCTGTCGGGTGTCCGCCGGCGCCGGGTGTCGGGATCGTTCCTGTGGGGCGCCGCCCCACACCCGGCGCGCGGAATCCCCACTCGGCGCGCCGGGAATCGCCCGCCAGACGGCGCTCCCGCAGGATCCTACGCTCCACTCCAGAGCCGTGTACCCAACCGAATGGAGGAGGATTCCGATGATCAAGGTGCGTGAACTCATGACCGAGGACGTGATCACGGTCGGGCCGTACACCACGCTCCGGGATCTGCTCTCGGTCCTGCGCGACGAGGGAGTAGGTGGGCTCCCGGTGGTCTCCGGCGGCAAGGTCGTCGGGGTCGTGTCCGCCAGCGACCTGCTGGAGTTCGAGGCGTCGACGCCCGCGGTCCCCACTCCGCGTCCCGAGCAGGCCGAATGGGGCGAGGTCGAGGTGCTCGAGGGCTGGGACGAGGACGAACCGGTCACGTTCTACACCGACCTGTGGGCCGACGTCGGGACCGACGTCCTCGAGCGATTCGAGGAGACGCGCGGGCCGGAGTGGGACCTGCTCGAGGAGCACGTGGTGGCGGAGATCATGACCCAGCGGGTACGCGCCATCGCTCCGGATCGCACGGCGCGCGAGGCGGCGCGCCTAATGCGCGAGGCGGAGGTGCATCGCGTGCTCGTCATGGAGGGCGATCGGCTGGCGGGCATCCTCTCGGCGAGCGACATCGTCACCGCGGTGGCCGACGAACTGGTATGAGGCGCGTCACCCTCCCGGCCCTCGCGCTCGTGCTCGCCTGCGGATCCGGGG
>DATKCO010000044.1:0-9006 GCA_035513155.1 Gemmatimonadota bacterium
CCTTGCTGTAGCGAAGGTCTTCCGGGACGTTGGCCATCGATCCTCCGTCGGAGTGTTCGAGCGCGATGGGGTCGGTGCGGTGCCGGGCGGCAGAGGTTACCCCGGCGTCCGGACCCCGTCAACGCGCTCCGCGACTCCACGAAAGGGCGAGAACGGGGTCGAGCACGGGGGCCCGTCGGCGAACGCGACCGAGACGCGGGCGGGGTCGCCCTCGGCGGCCGGCGGGGCCAGGCGCCAGACCGCCGCGCTCCTCGTGCCGTACCGGCCACCGTGGAGGCAGATCGCGTCCAACCCCCGCTCGCCGTGGTCCCCGCGGACGGCCGCGAGCCGGGCCTCGAGGTCGGCGGGGGCCGGCGATCCGGGCTCGACCGGCCACAGACCGTGATGCGAGAGGAGCCGCCGGGCCCGCGTGGCCTTCGGCTCGTCCGCGGTCTCGTCGAACGGCCGGTTCGTCACCAGGTGGCAGCCCGGGGGGAGGGGCCGCGGGCGGGTGCCGCGCGCGTCGTGCTCGACGAGGAACATGCGGCCGGCGTCGGCCACGACGACGTGGAACGGGTTGTAGCGCTCCTCCGCCGTCTCGAGCCGGGCGACCGCGTCCGCGGCTCTCCCCGCGGCCAGAAGATCCAGGCACAGGAGCCCGCGGGACCGCAGCGCCGGGTCCTCGCTCCCCGCCCGCCGGTTGGTCAATCCCACCCACAGGCCCCGCTCGTTGGCCCCCATCCAGGTGCCTCCCGCCCGCTCGTCGACCGGCGCCAGCGCGCGAGGCGGGCCCGGAAACCGGCGCGGCGGCGCGGACGGCCGCTCGTACGCCTCGTCTCGGTTCGTGGCGACGACGAGAGGGAGGTCGCGCCAGACGCGATGGAAGGCGATCAGCGTGCACACGAACGGATCAGGACGACCAGCGGCGGTACTCCTCCCACGTGTCGCGCGATCGCATGCGGTGGAAGGCGGAGAGGATGAGGAGCCCGATGAAGAGGTCGAGCAGCACGAACACCAGCGCCACGATCGAGAACGGCTGCGACAGCAGGGCCTGGAGGAACAGGCCGGAGTAGAGCAGGTACAGCAGGCCGAGCGACACGAGGGCGAAGCGGCCGAAGCCGGAGGGCTTGGCCCGCCCCTGGATGGCCTGGCGCACGAGCGCCGCGTTCTGGCTGATCGCCACGAACGGATCGTAGACGCTGCGATCCAGCGGGACGCCACACCGCCCGCAGTCGGGCGCGACTCCGGGCTGCAGCCAGCCGCACTGGTCGCAGAACGTCAGTGGGACGTCGTCGTCGGGGATCCACCGGGTCACTCCGCGAATATAGATTCGTCGGGGTGGCGGGGGCGCTTCCGCCCCGCTGAGGGGGGCGGCGCTCCGGGGCCAGGGCTAGATTCGGCGGCCCGATGCGAGCGGTCTTCATCGAGTCCCACGGCGGCCCGGAGGTGATCCGGGTCGGCGAGTTGCCCGATCCGGAGCCTGGGCCCGGCCAGGTGCGGGTGCGCGTCGTCGCGGCGGCGCTCAACCACCTCGACCTCTGGGTGCTGGGAGGGATCCCCGGCGTCGAGCTCTCGTTCCCGCACGTCTTCGGCGCGGACGGAGCCGGCGTCGTCGACGCCGTCGGCGCGGAGGTGGACGCGGTGCGGGAGGGCGACGAGGTGTACATCCAGCCCGGGCTCTTCTGCGGCCGCTGCGAGTTCTGCCTCCAGGGCGAGGAGTCGATGTGCATCCGCTACCGGCTGCTGGGCGAGCACGTCTCGGGCACGCTGGCCGAACACGTCGTCGTGCCCGCGGTCAACGTGTACCGCAAGCCGCGCGACCTCGACTGGACGGCCGCCGCCGCGTTCCCGCTCGCCTACCAGACCGCGTGGCGGCTGGTGCTGACGGCGGGCGGGCTCCGCGCCGGACAGAGCGTCCTGATCCACGGCGTGGGGGGCGGCGTCGCGAGCGCCGCGCTCCAGATCGCGAAGTACGCGGGGGCATCCGTCTACGTGACATCCTCGAGCGCGGCGAAGCTGGACCGGGCGGTGAGCCTGGGCGCCGACGTCGCCATCGACTACACGCGCGAGGACGTTCCGGAGCGGATCCGGGAGCTGACCGGGAAGCGCGGCGTGGACCTCGTGATCGACAACGTCGGAGCGGCCACCTGGCGGGACTCGATCGAGTGCGTGCGGCGCGGCGGACGCATCGCGACGTGCGGAGCGACGACGGGAAACGACGCGACCACCCCGATCAATCGCGTGTATTGGAAGCAGATCTCGATCCGGGGCTCGACGATGGCCAACCGGCGCGAGTTCCATACCGTGGCCCGGCTCGTCGAGAGCCGTCGCCTCGAGCCGCTCGTCGACGCGGAGTTCCCGCTGGGCGAGGCGGCGTCCGCGCTCGCGCGCCTGGCCGACGGAGACCAGTTCGGGAAGATCGTGATCAGGGTCGGCGCACCCGGCGCCGCATAGCGGAACCACGAGCGGAAGGGAGAGGTACAGTTCCATGGCAGCCGAAAACTCGTTCGACATCGTGAGCCAGGTGGACGGGATGGAGGTCCAGAACGCCGTCCAGCAGGCGCTGAAGGAGGTGCGCACCCGGTTCGACTTCAAGGGGTCGGCGGCGACGATCGAGGAGGCCGGAAACGAGCTCGTGCTGAGCGCCGAGGACGAGGGCCGGCTCAAGGCCCTGCGGCAGATCCTCGACGAGAAGCTGGCCCGACGGGGAGTCTCCCTCAAGGCGTTCGAGTGGGGGAAGGTCGAGTCCGCCCTCGGCGGAACCGCCCGCCAGCGCGCGACGATCCAGACCGGTCTCTCGAGCGACCAGGCCAAGGACGTCGTCAAGCGGATCAAGGCCGCGAAGATCAAGGTCCAGGCCGCGATCCAGGGAGACCAGGTGCGGGTCTCGGGGAAGAAGAAGGACGACCTCCAGGCCGTCATCGCGCTGCTCAAGGAGGCCGACCTTCCGTTCGCCTGGAAGACGACCAACTACCGCTGAGGAGGATCTCATGACCGCTCGCTCCACGGCCCCGATCGGCGTCGCTCTGTGGCTCGCCCTGGCTTGCTCCGGGGGGACCGAGGGCGAGTCCGAGCTCGCCGACGATCCGGTTCCCCTCGATGCGGTGACGGCCGCGGAGATGGAGCGGTTCGCGCTCGACCCGGCCCGCTTCCCCGAGATGGAAGGGTCGGCGCTCGACACCGTCGACCAGACCGCGCGCTCGACCACCGGGGACGCCGCCTGGCACGTCCAGGTGCTCAACTACACGACCAACCACCTGGCGATGACGTACGCGGCGTGGTACACGGGCCCCGACAGTCTGGTCCAGTTCGCAGCTGACGGGCAGCCCTACCTGCTCGATGACGCGGGGAACCGATACACCGGCGTGCTGACTCCCGACAACCCCCGGCTCAAGGTCGAGACCGACAACACCGCGGTGGGCGTGCTCGCTTTCGCGCCCGGGCTCTCGCCGGCCGCCGACTCCCTGACCCTGTACGTGAACGATTCCACCGCGCCGGTGATCCGCGTCGGGCCGTGGCCGGTGCCGCGCGCCGCCGAGCGCGCCACCCAGCCGGGTCCGCCACCGGGGAGGGGGCGGAGCGCCCCCTAGAGCGTGGGGGATCGGTACGGGACCGGCGCCTCGTCGAGCGGCTCGTCCGGGAACCCCTCGACCCGGTCCTGCACTTCCGCCTCGCGCGGATTCCACCCTCCCTCGCTGCGGGCGATCACGCACGCTGCCGTCAGGTCCCCCGCGACGTTCACTGTCGTGCGGGTCATGTCCAGGATCCGGTCGACGCCGAGGATGATCGCGATCCCCTCTCCGGGCACGCCGACCGAAGCGGCCATCATCATGAGGAGCGGGATCGAGCCGCCCGGCACCCCGGCAGCGCCGACTGCGGTGAGGACCGACAGCACGACGATGATTCCCTGCTTGGCGAGCGGCAGATCGAGGCCGAACACCTGGGCCACGAAGAGGACGGTCACGCCCTCGAACAGGGCGGTGCCGTTCATGTTCATGGTGGCGCCGAGCGGCAGGACGAACCCCCCGATGCGGGGCGGGATCCCCAGCGTCCGCTCGGCCACGAGCAGGGTGGTCGGAAGCGTCGCGTTCGACGACGAGGTGGAGAACGCGGTGATCAGGACCTCCCGTATCTTCGACCAGAACCGGATGGGATTGAGTCCCGCGAGGACCCTCACGATCGCCGACAGCGTCACGCCCGCATGAATGGCGAGCCCGACCAGCACGACCGCGACATAGAGCGCAAGCTGTCTCAGGAGCCCCCAACCGAACGTGCTCGTCACCACGAAGATCAGCGCGAACACCCCATAGGGCGCAAGCCGCATGGCGATGTCGATGATCTTGGTGACCGCCTCCGCGAGCGCTTCCAGGACGCGCAGGAGCGGCGCCGCGCGCTCGACGGGGATCATCGCGAGCGCCACGCCGAAGACGATCGAGAAGAAGATGAGCCCCAGCATGTCCATGTCGGCGGCGGCGCCGAGCGGGTTGCGCGGCACGATCGCGACAAACGTGTCGATGCCGAAGCTGGTGGCCCCGCTGGCCGCAAATCGCTCCTGCGCCTGGCCCGCGTAGATCTCCTGCAGCCGCTGGACCGTAGCGGGCGCAAGACCTGCCCCGGGCTGGACCGCGTTGACGAGGAAGAGTCCCAGCGCGGCGGCGAGGGCGGTCGTCGCCAGGAAATAGCCAAGCGTCTTCGCGCCCACGCGTCCCAGGTTCCGCAGGTTGCCGAAACCCGCGACGCCGAGCGACAGGGTCGCGAAGACGAGCGGGATCACGACCATGAACAGCAGCCGCAGGAAGATCTGCCCCACGGGCCCGGCCACATAGCGGTTGATCCACCCCACCCAGGCCGCGTCGCCCGCGGCGATGTTGACACCGACTCCGGCCACCGCGCCGAGGACGAGGCCGAGCAGGATCCGGGTATGGAGCTTCATTCGAGGTGGAGGTTCCTGAGGAGAGCGGAGGCTCCTGGGTGGATGCTACATGGAACGAATGGCCAGAATCGAAGAGGAATCTATCGAACCAACCGCCGCGCGGGCAACGGACCGGCGGGACCTCGCGTCAACGCTGGGCGAGACGCCTGACCGAGTCGGGGACCGGGACCCCGGGCGGGACGTCGGGTGCCGGCTCGGGCGCTCCGATCGCGTGCTCGAGCGGGATCGTCCCCGCCCAGACCGGCAGCTCCAGATCGGCCGGGTCGTCGACCGGCGGGCCCGACCGGACCTTCGCAGAGACCTCGTCGAGCGGAAAGGCGAGGATCATCGTCGCGGCGAGCTCGGCGCGGTCCGGTGCCCGGGCCTCGCGGGATCGCCCGGGGACGAGTCCGTCGACCAGTGCGTCGAGCGCGGCCGTCTTCTCCGCACCTTCCAGCTTGCGGGCCGTTCCGAGCACCACGACCGAGCGGTAGTTCATCGAGTGGTGGAAGACCGAGCGGGCGAGCACGAGTCCGTCGAGGAGCGTGACGGTGACGCAGGCGGGGACGCCCCCCGCCAGCGCCTGCATCATCCGGCTCCCGCCCGAGCCGTGGAGGAGGAGCCGGTCGCCATCGCGGACGTACGACATCGGGATCACGTACGGCTGTCCCTCGTGGACGAACCCGACGTGGGCGACCCGGCCCGCGTCCAGGATGTCGCGGATCGCCGCCGGATCCTGGACACCCCGCCTGGGGTTGCGTCGGACCGTGGTCCTTCCGGTGGGAACGGCGGGCTCCCGCATCGCGCCGGGCCGGCGGCTCACACCGGGCCGCGGGCGTACTCCGCATAGAACCACGCGGAGGTGAGGACGCCCGCGTGGAAGTTCTCGAGGTCCAGGTTCTCGTCCGGCGCGTGGGCGTTCTCGTCCGGGAGCCCGAAGCCCATGAGGATCGAGGTCGCGTCCAGCTCCTGCTGGAACGTGACGGTCACCGGGATCGATCCCCCCTCGCGCGTGAACACCGGCTCGGCGCCGAACGCCCGAGCCAGCGCGCGCGCCGCCGCGCGGTTGGCCGGGTGGTCGAGCGGCGCCAGGTACGGGTGCGCGCCGTGCAGGTTCTCGACCCGCGCCGTGACGCCCGCCGTGACATGGGCCTCGACGTGCCGCCGGAACAGCTCGGCGACCTCGTCGGGATCCTGGTCGGGGACGAGCCGCATCGAGACCTTCGCGCTCGCCTTCGAAGGCAGGACCGTCTTCGCCCCCTTGCCGGTGAATCCGGACACCATGCCGTTGATGTCGAGCGTGGGCCGGGCCCAGATCCGCTCCAGCGTGGTGAAGCCGGCCTCCCCGACGAGCTCGGGAACGTCGAGCTCCTGGCGGAACTCGATCTCGTTGAACGGGAGCCGGCGGTACTCCGCCCGCTCGCGCTCGGAGAGCGGCCGCACCTTGTCGTAGAACCCCTCGATCGCCACGTGGCGCTCGTGGTCCTGGAGGCCGGCCAGGATCGTGGCCAGCGCCTGGGCGGGATTGGCGACCGCGCCACCGAACGATCCCGAGTGGAGGTCGCTCTTCGCGCCCCGCACGTGGACCTCCATGTAGCACAGGCCGCGGAGGCCGTAGCACAAGGAAGGCACGCCGCGCGCGAACATCGGGCTGTCGGAGATCAGCACCGCATCGGCGGCCAGCCGCTCGCGGTTCGCCGCGATGAACGGACCGAGATGCTGCGAGCCGATCTCCTCCTCGCCTTCGAGCAGCACCTTCACATTGCAGGGTAGCCGGCCGTGGGCGGCGAAATGGGCTTCCCACGCCTTCCAATGGCAGAAGACCTGTCCCTTGTCGTCCGCGGAACCGCGTCCATAGATTCGCCCATCCCGGACCGTGGCTTCGAAGGGCGGGGTCGTCCAGAGCTCCACCGGGTCGACCGGCTGCACGTCGTAATGGCCGTAGAAGAGGACGGTCGGCGCGTCCGGGGCTCCGGTCCACTCCGCCGTGACGATCGGGTGGCCGTCCGTCTCGTGGATCTCGGCGCCCGCGAACCCGATCCCCTCGAGCGCGTCGCGGCAGTACGCGGCGCAACGGCGGACGTCGGCGGCGTGATCGGGGTCGGTCGAGACGCTGGGAATCGCCAGCAGCTCGGCCAGCTCGTCGACGTATCCGTCCCGCCGCTTCTCGATCTCTCGGATGACCGATTCCATCATGGAGGCGTGAAGGTCGATGTGAAGGCCCGGGTCGGCAACCCCGCCGGCGAGACCGGCCGCTGGCGCGGCGAGCCCCAGCGCGCACTGCCCGCCGGCCCGGTCGAGGATCCGGGGCGCCCGGTGTTCGAGCCCGTCCTCGACCAGGTCTCCCCGTGGCACGTCCGGATCTACGGTCAGCGGCGGCTCGAGCCGGAGGTCATGGACGGGGGGGACGAGGCCGAGGCCTACATGGGAGCGGCGGCCCAGGCGCATCTCGCCCGGCTGGACGCCGCGTGGGTCGAGGGCGTGGTCGCGTACGGGCCACGCGGGCCGGCGGCCGTCCTCGACGTGGGAACGGGCGGCGGCCAGATCCCGGCCCTGATCGCGCGCCGGCGTCTGGACTGGCGGATCTGGGGCGTCGATCGCGCGGGCTCGATGCTGGCCGCCGGGCGCCCGGGGATCGCGGCCGCCCGGCGCGAGGCGGTGGTCGCCATCGAGCCGTTCCGGCTCGGGCTGGCGCGTGCCGAGGCCCGCGGGCTCCCCTTCGCCGACGGCGCCTTCGACCTCGTGATCTCCAACTCGCTCCTCCACCACCTCGGCGACCCCACCCCCGTGCTCGACGAGATCGCGCGCGTGACGGCCGCCACCGGGCGGGTGCTCCTCCGCGACCTGCGCCGTCCGCCGCGCCTCCTCCACCGCGCCTGGGTGGGCCGTCAGGGACGCCATTACTCCGGCGCCATGCGGCGGCTCTACGAGGACTCGGTGGCGGCGGCCTTCACGCCCGACGAGCTGGCGATCGTGCTGCGCCACTCGGGGCTCGCGCCCGCGATCGTCCGGTCCGCGGGTCCCTATCTCCTGGCCGAGCGCAGCCCGAGCAGGCGGGCGCGATAGCTCCGGCGGATCTCGACCATAGTAAAGAGGGGGAGCGTCTGATATACTCGGATCACTGGTCCGTTCCGCGTACGAGACTGCGGGGCAGGGAATTCGTTCGGGGCGGGCCTCGATCTTGCGGCAAAACTCGGGGTCGGAGCCATCCAACTCCTCCCCCAGGGAGCCATCCATGACCGCACCCCTTCGCAGTGCCGCGAAACTCTTCCTGATCTTGCAGATTCCGTTCCTCTTCGCCTGCTCGGAGGCGGGTCCCGGGGGGCCTGGCGGTCCCGACGGGTCGCAGCCGGACGCCGCCCGGTTCGCCGGCCTCCTCACCGTGTCGGAAGGCGCGGCTGCCGACGCCGTTTCGGGTGAGGCGTTCCGGGGCGCGGCCGCCCTGGCCGGCGCGCGGATCGACCTCGTCGCGGATGGAGGCGTCGTGGCCACCGTCCATACCGGGGGAACCGGCGCGTTCTCGGCGTCGCTGGCGTCCGGAGCCTACACCGTCCGCATCCCGATGAGCGACGGGCCCCCGCTGGAATTCGCGCTCAACCTTCCCGCGGGCGGAGCGCTGTTCGCCGAGGGCCGGGTCGATCGGACTCCGAGCGGCCTCTTCACGCTGAACGTGCAGATCTTCCGGGACGGCAACGCGGACACCCGCCCGGACGACTCGTTCCGCGTGCAGATCCTCGATCGCGTCCAGGGAGACGTCACGAGCGGGTTCCAGGACGTCGTAGCGAGCCAGGCGGAGGCCCAGGAGCAGGTAACGCTATGCCACGTCCCGCCCGGCAATCCGGACGCCTCGCATACGATCTCGGTGGGGGCTCCCGCCGTCGCCGTCCATCTGGCCCACGGCGACACCGAAGGCCCGTGCGCCGGCGCCACCGAAGGGGGCGAAGAGGATCCGGAGGACGAGGAAGACGACGAGGACGCGGGGCAGACCCTGGTCCTCGTCTGCCACGTCCCGCCCGGCAATCCCGACAATCCGGTCACGATCGAGATCGCCGAGCCCGCGCTGCCCGCCCACCTCGCCCACGGCGACACCGAAGGCCCCTGCGCCGGGGACACCG
>DATKCO010000045.1:0-17135 GCA_035513155.1 Gemmatimonadota bacterium
GACGCGGAAGCCGCGCTACGCGCCGGGCCGCGTCGCCCGTCGCACCCACCGCGAGCGGTGGATGGGACGGCCCTCGGCGCGGTACTTCCGCTCGTAGTTCGTGAGGTCGGTCATCTCCTCGAGGACCGGCGCCTCCTCGAGCCGCGGCTCGGCAGCCAGGGCCGCCGTCGCCTCATCGAAGTACTCCGCGTGGTCGCTGACGAACCGGATCTCTCCGCCCGGCTCCAGCGCCTCCGCGGCCCGCGCCACGAACGCCGGCTGCAGGAGCCGCCGCTTGTGGTGGCGCTTCTTGGGCCACGGGTCGGGGAAGTAGACGTGGAGCACCCGGACGGAGCCGGACGGCACGTGGTCGGCGAGAAAGCGCCCGGCGTCGGCGCGGACGACCCGCACGTTCTCGAGCTCCCGCCGCCGCACCCGGTCGCGCACGTGCTCGGCGTAGGGATGCGCCCACTCGATCGAGAGGAAGCGGTGGTCCGGCCGCGCCTCCGCCACCGCCACCAGGAACGTCCCCTTCCCCGAGCCGATCTCGATCTCGACCGGCCCCTCCGAGCCGAACACCGCTCCCCAGTCGAGCGGCCGCGGCAGGCCGCGCGAGGGGAGCAGCGGATCCCAGGCGGCGGGCTCGGGGTCGGGCCGCCACGTCCAGCGCGGGGAGAGGAAGTCGTCGATCGTCGAGTGGGCGATCCGCGCGTCCGGGTGGGCGGAAACCAGCGCCTCGGCGACCAGGGCGACCATGCGCCTGACCGAGGGGCGGGCGTCGACGGCCGGGGCCGGATAGGGCCGGACGACGATCGATCCGTCCTCCTCGCGCTGGGCGAGGTGGACGAAGAACCGCTCCGGGTTCCCCCCCACGACGAGCAGGCACTCCGCCAGCCCGTGGGCGTCGTCGCGGTTCAGGTACACGTCCCGCAGCCGCCACACCGTGCCCCGCTCCTTGACGACGAACGGCTCCACCCGCTCGACGATCTGGTAGAGCGGCGTATGGGTCGAGAGGACGACGTGGGGCATGGGGCGAACCTACCCCGCGATCTCTTCCCCGCCGTCCACCCCGATCACATTCCCCGTGATCCACGCGGTCTCGGGACGCGCGAGCGCGACGAGCGCCCGTGCCACGTCCCCCGGGGTCGTCAGCCGTCCGTGCGGGTTCCGCTTCGTCGCCGAGGCGATCATCTCGTCGGACCCGGGGATCTTCCGTAGCGCGGGCGTGTCGGTGACCCCGGCGCGGATCGAGTTGACCGTGATCCCGCGCGGGGCGAGCTCGAACGCGAGCTGGCGCGTGTGGGCCTCGAGCGCGGCCTTGGCCGCCGACACCGCCCCGTACGAGGGCCAGGCGTGGAAGTCGCCCGTCGAGGTCATCGAGTAGATCCGCCCGCCCTCCCGCATGAGGTCGTTCTCGACCAGGTCCTGCGACCAGTAGACGAGCGAGTTCGCCATGACGTCGAGCGTCATCTCGAGCTCGCGCTGGGCGAGCGCCGCCTGACCTTCCTTGCGGATGTAGGGCTTCAGGGTCCCGAAAGCGAGCGAGTGGAGCAGCACCCGGACCTGCTCGCCGGACTCGCCGAGCCGCCCGCGGACGTGGCGCACGATCTCCTCGCGCTTCGACGGGTCGGCGGCGTTGACGTTGAAGAACTCCACGTCACGGCCGGTCTCGCGGATCGCCTGGACGACCTCCTCGACGTGACCCATCGTCGACTTCCGGTCGAGGTGCACGCCGTAGATGTTGAAGCCGTCCGCGGCCAGCGCGCGGGCACAGGCTTCCCCGAACCCGCTCGACGAGCCCAGGACGAGAGCCCAGTCTGCCACGTCTTTCCTCCTCCGGTCGGGGGATCCCGGTCACTGCGCCGAGCGCGCCGAGCCGACAAGCTATCGTGACCCCCCGGGCCCTGCTAGCGGATACCGAGCGGTCCGTCCGGGTCGGCCAGCCCGGCCAGCGCGGCGCGCGGGACCGTCACCCCCTGCGGACCGGCGGCATAGGGCGCGACCTGGTAGGGGTCGAAGAGGACGAGGAGGCCGTCCTCGACGAGCGCCCAGCGCGTGTAATTGGCGGGATCGGGGCCGGCGCCCTCGGCGATCCAGCCCGGATCGGCCATCTCCCCGAGCTCGGCCTCGAGAGCCGGGACCGTCTCGCCGGCCAGCGCCTCGAGCCACGCCGTGCCCGGGCGGAAGAGCTCGGCGAGCGTAAACGCGCGCCCGCGCTCGGCGTCCCACACGAGCGTGATCGCGTAATGGCCGGGATGCGCCGCCCCCGCGTAGTAAACCGACACGTCGAGCACCAGCGAGGCGATCGGCGGGTCCACCCAGACGATCGACCCGTCGGCTTCGAGGAACGAGAGCCACTCCGGATCGGGCGGCTCGCCCCACTCCGCGATCGAGGCGCGGAAGTCCGCGACCTCGGCCGCGACGATCGAGTCGACGCGGGCCTCGAAGCCGGCCCAGCCCGGCTCGTCGGCGGCGGGTCCCTCGATGGCCGGCACCCGGACGGCGATCGACCAGCCCCGCGCCGAGTCCGCCTCCGCGATCTCCCGGCTCACGATCCGGGAGCCGGGGCCGAGGGGGATGCCCTCGTCCTGCGCGCGCAGGGCTTCCGGCGCGAGGGCGAGCGCGAGGAGCGCGGGGAGCAGCGTGCGGGGGATGGAGCGGCGCATGCGGGTAAGCTACTCGCCGCCTACCGGCGGCGGGAGCCGGTCCCTAGCTTGAGCGCGTGCTCCTCCGACTCCGATCCCGCTGGGCGCTCGCCGGCGGCGTCCTCGCCCTGGTCGGCCTGGCGGCCGCCTGCCGCCAGGCGGCCGCGGGCGGGTCGGGTGGCGTGCCCGCCTGGCCCGACACGCTCCCCGCCGCGAGCGCCCTCGGCGCCCCGCGGGGCTACACGCCCGTCCGGGCCGTCGTCCACGTGCACACGATCCTCTCCCACGACGCCTGCGACGGAGAGCCGGTGGACGCGGCCGGGCGCCCGAACGAGCCGTGCCTCGCCCGCTTCCGTCGCGCGGTCTGCACCGCGCGGCTCGGGGCGGTCTTCGTGACCGATCACGACCGGCGGATGGTGGAGATCGATTCGCTGCCGGAGGCGCTCCTCCTGCGGGGAGGGGACGAGCTCGTACGGGTGGACGACCGGGTCCGGGCCTCCCGGATCCCGTGTCCGGGCGGCGGCGCGCTCGTCTTCCCGGGCGCCGAGAACCAGCTCATGCCGGTCGGGCTCGACTCGCTCCCCCGCGGCACGACCGAGGAGAAGCGCGCCTGGTACGAGGCCGACACGGCCGGGACGGCCGCCGCGTACCGGGACTACGGCGCGGTCGTCCTCCTGTCCCACCCGGAGGACGAGCCGCTCGCGACGATCGCCGCGCTCGACCCCGACGGGATCGAGATCTACAGCCCGCACGCCAACTTCTCGTTCAAGCACCGCGCGAACCAGGGGCTGTCGCGGTTCGGCGCCGTCCTCGATCTCCTGCCCTTCTACCTGCGGACGACCGCCGCGCATCCCGACCTCGCGCTCCTCGCCATGTTCCGCGCCAACCACGACGCGATCGGGAAGTGGGACGCGCTGCTCGGCTCGGGCCGGGACGTGGTCGGCTTCGGGGCCTCGGACGCGCACGAGAACGCCCTGCCGTGGACCTTGGCCGACGGCGAGCGCGGCGACGCCTACGAGCGGATGATGCCGTGGGTCACCAACGTGCTGCTCGTCCCCGGCGCCGACCCGGTGGCGGCCGGCGACGTCGAGGCGATCGAGGACGCGCTGCGGCGCGGGCGGTTCTACGTGGCGATCGAGGCGTGGGGGACGCCGGCGGGCTTCGACTTCCGGCTGGAGGGCCCGGACGGCGTCGCGGAGATGGGCGCGTCGGTCTCGCTGCGGGCCGGCCAGCGGCTGGTCGTCGATCCGCCGCGGGTGGCGGGTCTCGCCCCCGAGGCCGCGCCGGACGTCCGGGCGCGCCTCTACCGGGTCGAGGACCGCCGCCGCGCGATCGTCGCCGAGTCGGACGGCCGGATCGAGGCGCCGGTCGAAGGCCCGGGCGCGTACCGGGTCGAGGTCGGCATCGTCCCGCGCCACCTCACGCCGTACCTGGGCGGCGACGGCTACCTCCGCGAGGTGACGTGGGTCTACTCGAACCCGATCCGCGTGATCGCGCCCGCGGCCGCGCCGTGAGCGTGTCCCGCCTCTGGCGCCGCCTGCGCGTGAACGAGGCCGCGACCGACGGCTCCGAGCCCTGGCCGGACCTGACCCCGCTCACGCTCGACCTGCCGCCCAACGCCGCCTACGCCGCCGCGCTCTCGGCGGCGCGCGCGATGCCCCAGTGGCGGATCGTCGCCGAGGACGCGGCCGGCGGTCGGATCGTCGCCGAGGCCACGACGCCGCGCCTGAAGTTCGTCGACGACGTCGAGGTCCGGGTCGACCCCGCCGGCTCGGGAAGCCATGTGCGGGTCCGCTCGGCGTCGCGGGTCGGCGTCACCGACTTCGGCACGAACGCCCGCCGCGTCCGCGCCTATCTCGCCCGCCTGTCGACCGTGGTGGGTGCCTAGGCGCCCCCGCGAACACCTGCACCGTCGACATTGCCCGGGACAGGCTCCGCGGGTAGCTTTGGTCGTCCGCTTCGTTCCACTCTCGGAGCGCGCGCTCCCCGGTAGCTCAGTTGGTAGAGCAGGTGGCTGTTAACCACCGTGTCGCTGGTTCGAGTCCGGCCCGGGGAGCCATACTTACCGCGTGATCGCGAGTCCCGCCGCCCTCCTCGCCCTCGCCCTCGTCGTCATGGTCGTGGCGCTGTTCCTGATCCCGCTCGGGCTCCCCGGC
This sequence comes from Gemmatimonadota bacterium, assembly GCA_035513155.1. GTDB lineage: Bacteria > Gemmatimonadota > Gemmatimonadetes > JACCXV01 > JAHWKZ01 > JAICNR01. The sequence goes on from DATKCO010000045.1 coordinate 4,781, forward strand.
CTCTGGATCATGATCGGCGTGCTGACGATCGCCACCGTGACCGACGAGGTGTCCCCCTGGATCCTGTCGTTCCTCATCGCAGTCGCCGTGCTCGCCGAGCTCGCCGAATGGGCGATCGTGGCCCGGACGAGCGCCCGCTGGGGCGGGTCGCGCAAGGCGTTCTGGGGGGCGATCGCGGGCGGGCTCGTGGGGATCCTGGTCGGGCTGCCGGTCCCGTTGCCGATCCTGGGCCCGCTCCTGGGGGGTCTCGTGGGGACGTTCGCGGGCGCCGCCCTCGTCACCCTGTGGGAGACCCGCGCGCTGCGCGCCGCGGGTCGAGTCGCCACGGGAGCGGTCCTCGGCCGCGCGTTCGCCGCGGCCGCCAAGACGGCGGCCGGGGTCGTGATCCTGGTCGTGGGAGCGGCAGCGCTGTTCCTGCGCTAGTCGTCATCGGCGTCCGGCCCGGCCGCGCCGCCCGACGCAGCGCAGGCCGGGACCTCGAGGGGTGTGCCCGCCGCGACGTCCTCAGCGAAGGCCCCGGAGCAGTCGCGGTCGCGCAGCGTGTACGCGCCGCTGCCGCCGGGCGGGCGGACGACGACCGCCCACGCCGTCCCGCCGGTGACGAACCGCAGCACCTGGCCGGCGGCACCGCGCCAGATCTCGACCTGGGTCTCGGCGCCGGGCGCGGCCGGGAGCATGTCGCGGTACGTGATCGCCACCTTGGTCAGCCCCTCCAGCGAGGGGACGACGTGGGCGACCTCGGGCGCGGCCTCAGGCTCGGCGACGGGGTCCCCTTCGTCCTCCTGCGCCAGCGCGGGCGCGGCGACGAGGGCCACGACGAGCGCGGCGGCGAGGCGGGGGAGGGATCGCATGCCACAATAGGTTCGCGCGCCGGCGCGGATTGTCAAGCGGCTCCCCGTCCCTGATCTTCCTCCGGTCATGCGCTTCGACGCCATCCTCTTCGACCTCGACGGCACGCTCGCCGACACCCTCGACGACATCGCGGCGTCGATGAACTGGGCGCTCGAGCGGAACGACGTGGCCCCCCATCCCCCCGATGCGTATCGGACGCTGGTCGGCGAGGGCGTCTCGCGCCTGGTCGAGCGCGCGCTGCCGGCCGAGCGCCGGCACCTCCACGCCGCCGTCCTCGAGGACCTGCGGGCCCATTACATCGACCACATGCTCGACCGGACCCGGCCGTACGCCGGGATCCCCGAGCTCCTGGACGCGCTCGCCGCCCGCCGGCTGCCGATGGCGGTCCTCAGCAACAAGCCCGAGCTCGCGACCCGCTGGATGGTGGACCGGCTGTTCGCGCGCTGGCCGTTCGCGGCCGTGACCGGCGAGCGGCCGGGCGTGCCCCACAAGCCGGACCCCGCGGCCGCGATCGGCATCGCGCGCGACCTCTCCGTCGACCCCGCGCGGGTCCTCTACCTCGGCGACACCAGCACGGACATGGAGACCGCGGTGGGCGCCGGCATGTTCGGGGTCGGGGCCCTGTGGGGCTTCCGCGATCGCGCGGAGCTCGAGGCGCACGGAGCCTCGGCGATCGTCGCGCACCCGCGGGAGGTCCTCCCGCTGGTCGACGGATGAGCCCGGCGCCGCGGCGGCCGGTCGCGCTCGTGACCGGGGCCTCGAGCGGGATCGGGCTCGAGCTCGCCCGGGTGGCCGCCGCCCGCGGCTTCGACCTCGTGCTCGTCGCCCGCACCGAGAGCGCGCTCCGCCGCCTCGCGGGGGAGCTGGAGCGGGACCACGGGGCCGCCGCGTGCGTGATCCCGGCCGACCTCTCCGACCCCGGCGGCCCGGCGTCGGTGGCCGAGGCGGTCGCCGGGCTCGGCCTCGAGGTCGAGGTCCTCGTCAACAACGCGGGGTACGGGCTCTACGGCGACTTCCTCGACACCGACCTCGCGGTCGAGCGCGACATGGTGGCGGTCAACGTCACCGCCCCGACCGACCTCGCCAAGCGGTTCGCCGGCCCGATGGTCGAGCGCGGCCATGGCCGGATCCTCAACGTCGCCTCGACCGCCGCCTTCCAGCCCGGTCCCCGGATGGCGGTCTACTACGCGACCAAGGCGTACGTGCTGTCGTTCTCGATCGCGCTCGCGGTGGAACTCGACGGCACCGGCGTCACGGTGACGTGCCTCGCCCCGGGGCCGGTGCGGACGCCGTTCCGCGAGCGGGCGCGGGTCTCGGCGTCGCGGCTCTTCAGCGGCGAGCGCGGGATGGAAGCGGTCGACGTGGCGCGCGCGGGGTGGCGCGGGCTCGAGCGCGGCCGGCGGCTCGTCGTCCCCGGCGTCTGGAACCGGGTGGGCGCCACCGTGGCCCGGCTCGTGCCCCTGTCCGTCGCCGCCCGCGCCGTCGCCTTGCTGCAGCCGACCGAGCGGGGGTGACGAGGCCCGGCGCCGGCTGAAGCGGCCGGACCCCGCAACGAAAAGGGCCCGCGGCGATCGCCGCGGGCCCCGTCGTCTCGCTGCCGGCCGTCCGGGCCGACGCTACTTCGGATCCTTCAAGTGCTGGTTCACGAGCTTGGTCATCTCGAACATGCTGACCTGCCGCTTGCCGTCGAAGACCGGCTTCAGCTTGTCGTCCGCGTTGATCATGCGCTTGTTCTTCGGGTCCTGCAGGTTGTTCTTCTTGATGTAGTCCCAGATCTTCTTCGTCACCTCGGTCCGTGGCATCGGCTTGCTCCCGACGACCGCGGAGAGATGCGCGTCCGGCTGCATCGGCTTCATGAACGAGGGGTTCGGCTTCCGCTTCTTCTTCTGCTCCGCCATCGTGCATCTCTCCGTGAAGGCGTTTTCGGTTCTGGTCGGACGTCGATGCTGTCGTCGGTGCGGGAGCGGGCTCCCCGGCTACGGGCGGGACCCGCACCCATGATAACCCATGAAGCCGCGCACTACAAACGGTTTTATCCGCTACCGGACCGGGTCGTTCGCGGGCGGCGGCCCCGGTCCCCCAGCAGGATGCTTCCCACGAGGACCAGGCCGCCGCACGCCGCGCCGACGAAGAACAGGATCGCGAGACCGGGATAGCCCGCGATCGTGAACTCCGTGGGGACCTGCATGAGGAGCGCCGCCCCCACGATCAGGGCCGCAAGCACGAGCCCGGTCGCGATCCGGTTGGCGACCTTCTGGAACCCCTCGATCAGCGTCCGCTCGTCGATCGCCTCGACGTGGACCGACAGCTCGTTGCCCGCCACGAGGTCCAGGATCCGCCCCAGCCGGGAGGGCAGCCGCTGGACGAGCTCCAGCGTCTCGAGCACCGTCCCCGACAGGTTCCCCGGCGTCACCTCCCGGCGCATGTGGTTCGCGAGCAGCTCGGCCGCGTGGCGGCGGATCGCGGCGTCGGGGTCGAACCCGGGTGCGAGCGCGCGCCCCACCGCGTCGAGATTGAGCAGCGTCTTGCCGAGCAGGGTCAGCTCGCGCGGGACCCGCACGCCGTCGCTTCCCGCCAGTCGCGCGATCTCCATGACCACGGACCCGACCTCGATCTCCTCCACGCGCGCGCCGTGATGGCGGCGCACGAGATCCTCGACGTGGCGTCGGAACGCCTGGGGGTCGTAGATCTCCTCGACCTCCTCGCCCATCTGGAGCGCGGCCTCGGCGGCCTCGCCGCCCTTCCCTTCACCGATCGCCACGACGAGCCGCATCAGGTCGCTCCGCATCTCGTCGGGGACGCTGCCCATCATCCCCAGATCGATCAGGGCGACCCGGTGGTCGTCGGTCAGGAAGATGTTGCCCGGGTGCGGATCAGCATGGAAGCGGCCATCGACGAGGATCTGCTCGAGGTACGCCTGGAACAGCTGATCGGCGAGCGCCTCGCCGTCGATCTCGGTGCGGGCGACCGGAGGCACGTCGGTCACCTTGCGACCGTGCACGAGCTCCATCGTCAGCACGCGATCGGTCGTGAACCCGTGGATCGGCCGGGGGACGTGGAGTAGTTCGTAGCCTCGCAGCCGCTCGGCCAGGGCCTCGAGGTTCGAGGCCTCGGCGCGGTAGTCGAGCTCGCGGGCCAGGGACCTCCCGAACTCGTCGATCAGGCTCTCCAGTTGATAGCGCCTCCCCCACTCCGTGTGCCGGTCGAGGAGCGCGGCGACCTTCAACAGGGCCTCCAGGTCCTCGCGCACGCGCCCCCGGACGCCCGGGCGCTGGACCTTGACCGCGACCTCCCGGCCGTCCCGGAGCTCGGCGCGATGGACCTGGCCCAGGGAGGCGGCGGCGAGCGGCTCGGCATCGAACCGCGCGAACGCCTTGCTGATCCGCACGCCGAGCTCTTCCTCGACCGTCCGCTCGACATCCTCGTACGGGATCGGCTCGACCCGGTCCTGCAGCCGGGACAGCGCCTCGAGATAGGGGGCCGGGAGGAGGTCGGCGCGGGTCGAGAGGATCTGGCCGAGCTTGATGAACGTGGGGCCGAGATCCTCGAGGTCGTCGGCGAGTTCCGCGGCCTTCGGATCGCCCCCGTTCTCCGACGGCTCGGCGTCGCGCAGCTCCGGCGGCAGCCCCGCGCGCTCGACGAGATCCGAGCGCCCGTACTTCCAGACCAGGCGCGCGACGTCGGCGTACCGGCCGATCCGGCTCGTCCCTTCGGTGGGGATCCTAACGCCCCCGGATCATGTCGGCGGCCTGCCGGGCGCGCCCCCTGCGCTCGGTCGGCGTCGCCCCGCCTTCGATCCATTCGACGAGATCGCGCCGGCCGGAGAGGTTCAGGCGCTCGTACGCCTGCTCGACCCGCGCATCACCGGCCACCTCGGCCAACAGCTCGGTGGGGATCTCGCGCAGCGAGCGGCTGGTCGTGAGGGTAGCGGATATCCGATCCATGAGTCCCTCCATCCTAGAGTGGAGTCTCACTCTATCCAGGAACGACGGGATCGGCAGTCAGGGGTCTTACCGTCGGCCGGTCACACCATCCCGAAGGCGAGCATCGCCTCCGCCACTTTGAGGAAGCCGGCGACGTTCGCCCCCCGCACGTAGTCCACCCAGCCGTCGCCGCCATACCCGTGTTCGACGCACCGCTCGTGGATCTGGCCCATGATGCGCCGCAGTCGTTCATCGACCTCTTCGCGCGACCAGCTAATCCGCATCGCGTTCTGCGACATCTCGAGCCCCGAGATCGCCACGCCCCCGGCGTTCGCCGCCTTACCGGGGGCATGGAAGACACGGGCTTCCTCGAGCACCTTGGAAGCCTCGTAGGTGACCGGCATGTTCGCGCCTTCGCAGACCAGCCGACAGCCGTTCGCCGCCAGGGCTCGGGCATCCTCCTCGTCGAGCTCGTTCTGCGTGGCGCAGGGGAACGCCAGATCGCAGGGCACCGCCCACGGCGTCCCTCCGGCGTGGAACTCGCCGCCCCACGTCCCGGGGTACTCCCGCAGGCTGCCGCGGTGGACGGTCTTGAGCTCCACGACCCAGCGGATCTTCTCGGCCGTGAGACCTTCGGGGTCGTGGACGAACCCGTCCCGGTCCGAGAGCGTCACGACCTTCGCGCCCAGCTCGACCAGCTTCTCGGCCGCGAACTGGGCCACGTTGCCGGCCCCCGACATCACGCAGCGGCGGCCGACCAGGTCCTCCTCCGTCCGCGCTAGCACCTCGCGCGCGAAGTAGACGCAGCCGTACCCGGTGGCCTCCGTCCGCAGCGGGCTGCCGCCGTACGCCGGCCCCTTGCCCGTCATCGCCCCGCTCCACTCGTTCTGGATGCGCTTGTACTGGCCGAACAGGTAGCCGATCTCGCGCGCCCCGACCCCGATGTCCCCGGCCGGCACGTCCACATCCTTGCCGATGTAGCGGTATAGGCCGGTCATGAACGACTGGCAGAACCGCATCACCTCGTCGTCCGAGCGGCCCTTGGGATCGAAGTCGGCACCACCCTTCGCGCCCCCCAAGGGCAGCGTGGTCAGGCTGTTCTTGAAGGTCTGCTCGAAGCCCAGGAACTTGAGGATCGACAGGTTGACGCTGGGGTCGAATCGGAGGCCGCCCTTGTAGGGCCCGATCGCGTTGTTGAACTGGACCCGGTAGCCGCGGTTGACCTGCGGCTCGCCCTCGTCCGACTCCCAGACGACCCGGAACATGATCACCCGGTCGGGCTCGACCATGCGCTCGAGCACACGCGCCTTGAGGTACCGCGGATCGGCCTCGACGACCGGCAGCACCTTCTCGGCGAACTCCCGGACCGCCTGGTGGAACTCGGCCTCTCCGGGGTTCCTGCGGACCACGTCCGCCATGAACCCGTCCAGTCCCATGCGGGAGGAACTTATCACGGGTCCCTCCCCTTTCGGAAGCGGGGAGGAGCGGGGTCCGGGGGCCGCTAGGGCACGAGCCGATAGAAGGCCCCCAGGATCGCGCCGTACACGACGTGTCCGCGATCGTCACCAGCGGCGTCTGGCGGCCGTAGTTGAGCGCCAGGAAGCCGGGCGGGGTCAAAGAGCGCGCGGTTCGGCCTTCAGCGTGGCCCGCTCACTCGGTGCAGACGTGCTCGAGCGCGTGGAGGCCGGGCACGTAGTGGAGCGCGCCGTCCGTTTCGTCGTACCAGTTGGACTGGAGGCGGCGCTCGTAGAAGGGCTCGCTGCAGCGGGCGCACTCGCTGTCGTTCTCGCACAGGCAGCTGACCGGCAGGACGAGCGGATCGAGGCGGTCGGCCGCCAGGCACGCGCCCCCCCACTCGCCGCACTCCTCGCATCGCTCGAGGCCCGCCGGAGCTCCGTCCTGCGAGGCTCCACCGTACCGCTCCAGCTCCTCCGCCGACGGGCTCCATCCGCCCTGGCTCGGATCGCTGCCCACGGTCCGGTCCCCACCCTGGCGCACGTACTCCCTCAGCGCCCCGTATCGCTCGATCAGATCGACGTCGACGGGCAGCACGTCGCAGGGCTCGAGCTTCCCGTAGGTGATCGCCACCTCGCGCGGCTCGGCCCGCGCCGGGACGACCGCTCCACACGGCTGGAGCCACAGGGAGCTGTCGGGGGTGATCAGGAAGTGGGTCGGCAGGCGATTCGACTCGGCCTGGCGGAAAGCCACGTTGAGCTGGCTGTAGAGCGGCCATTCGCGGGGCAGGAGCAGGAGGTGGTAGAGCTCGGGCTCGATCCGCGTGGCGAGGTACGGGGTGCCGTGGAAGCCGGGCAGGAGAAGGCTCAGGCCCACGGGGGGCGTGGCGCTCCTATGACTGGGGATCATCCTCCTCCTCGGGCGTGAGGGGTCGCGCGCGGGCCCGCGCGGTCCGCGGGCCGATCGGTCGCCCCCCAACCTTCCACCGAGGCGTCACCTGAACGTCACCTGAGTCGCGCAGCAGCGCGCTCCGAATCTTGCCGCCGGAGCCACGACCCCTTGCCACGGCTCGGGTGAGGCTCAGTCGGGAAGCTCGATCCGGCGGCGCTCGGGGTCGGGATGCCGGCGGTAGAGGATCGCCACGCGGCCGATCCGGCCCGCCAGCGCGGCACCGGTATGGTCCGCGATCGCCGCGGCCTCCCCGGCGCGCTCGTCCCGGTCGCCCGCCAGCCGGACCTTGATCAGCTCGCGCGCCGTGAGCGCCTCGTCGACCTCCCGGAGGACCGCGTCGGTGAGGCCGGCGCGGCCCACGCGGACGACCGGATCCAGGCCGTGCGCGAGGGAGCGGAGCCGGCTCCGTTGGCGGCTCGAGAGCCCGGTCACTCTCCGTCCGCCATCCGGCGGCGGTGGCGGCGGACGCGCGCCCGGTTTCCGCAGATCCGCGTGTCGCACCAGCGCCGGCTCCGGTTCCGGGTGGTGTCCAGGAACAGGAAGCCGCACGTGTCGCTCCCGCACTCGCCGACCCGGGAGAGATCGGCCTCGAGCAGGAGCTGCATGGCCGAGTGGGCGATGGGCCAGAGGGGTCGATCGAGGGGGATTCCCCCCGCTCCCGCGTCGGCGGGAGCCGCGTCCCAGGTCAGGGTGTAGCCGCCGTCCCCCCGCGCCAGCCGGGCGTGGGCGAGCGCGGGGGCGAGCTCCGCGTTGAGCCCGGCCAGGTCGCGCTCCACGGGCCGATTCCCCGCCGCGAGCGCGCCGAAGATCGCGTGGAGAACCTCCCGCAGGGAGACGGCCCGCGCGAGCATCGCGGCCGCCGCGGGAGGCCGCGCGCGCGCGGCCTCCCGCAGCCTCCGGGCCTCGGTCCCGTCCAGCGCCCCGGACTGCCGTGCGAATCCGACGAGATCGTCGTACCTCTCCAGTCGCTCCTCCAGCGGCTCCGGTCCGGCACGGTTCCCGAGGGTGTTCACGAAGTCGAGGCAGAGCACCCCCCCCGAGAGGTCGAAGACGGGCTCGGCCGCGCTCCGTTCTGGCGCCGCCGTCATCGGGCACCTCCTCTTGTAACACTCAACATGACTATTGACACATTACTCCCCCTAGGATACTGTGTAATCGTCGTATGCAACTGTAGCTCGTTACTTCCCATCGGTCAAGGAGTCCGCGATGCACGAGCCCTTCTATCCCCTGCCGCTCCCGACCCCGCCCGAGAGCGGGCTCGATTCCCTCCTCGCCCGCGTGGCTCGCCGGCTGGCGGCGCGTCTTCGGCGGCGGCGGCGACCGAGCCTGGCCGTTCGGCGGGCCCGGGAGTCGTCCCTGGCCGCTTCGCAGTGCCCGCCCAAGTTACCGAACCCGCCGCTCCGCTTCCCGCTCCATCCGCCGGGGTTCTGACGGAGGCGGTCCCGCGCGGCCGACGACCGTTCGTCCCGCTCCGGTTATCTTGGGGAGGTGACGATGAAGCTCCTGCATCTCGCCGACGTGCACCTCGGCGCGTCGATGTCGCCCTTCGGCGACCGCGCCGACGACCGGCGGCGGCGGCTGCTCGACGCCTTCCGCGAGCTGCCCGCGATCGCGGAGCGGGAAGGGGCGCACGCGGTGCTGGTGGCGGGGGATCTGTTCGATCGGCCCGAGCCCGGGGCCGGGACCGTCGCCGCCGCGGCCGAGACGTTCGCCCGGCTCCAGGAGGCGGGCAGGCCCGTCTTCGCCGTCCCCGGCAACCACGACTCGTCGACCCTGCACCATCACCCCTACGCCGAGTCGCTGGGCGGGGCGCGGGTCTTCCTGTCGCCCGGCTTCGAGCGGGCGACGGTCGAGACCGCCGCCGGGCCCCTGCACGTCTACGGCCTCGCCTACGACATGGGACGCGAGGACGCGCCGCTGTCGACCTGGGAGCGCGCCGATCTCCCGGGCGTCCACGTCGCCCTGCTGCACGGCTCGGCGGAGTTCTCGCCGCACTGGAAGATCGGCAAGAACGCGCTCCGGCTGCCGCTCGACGCGCTCGCCGCCCTCGACTGCGACTACGTGGCCCTCGGCGACTACCACGGCTTCCGACCTCCCGACCGCTTCGGCGGGGAGACCCCCGCGCGCGCGTGCTATCCGGGCTCGTTCGCCGCTCTGGACCTCACGGAGACCGGGCCGCGAGGATACGTCGTCGCCGAGGTCGAAGCCGGCCGCGCGCCGCGCGTCGTCCACCGGGCATCGACCGTCCCGCCGCTCCAGGACGTCGGGACGGTGGACGTGGGCGGAGCCACCGAGCACGACGAGGTCCTGCGGCGGATCGCGGCGCGCGTCGACGACGGGGCGCTCCCGGTGGTGCGGATCGCCGGCGTGCCCGACTTCCCGCTCGACGTGGAGACCGTGCGCGCCCGACTGGAGGAGCGGTACAGCTTCGCGCGGGTCGAGGACGCCTCGACGTTCTACGCCAGCGCCCGGCTCGACGAGATCGCCGGGGGCGACACGGTGGCCGGCCACGTGGTGCGGCTCGGGCGGAGCCGTATCGAGGCCGCCGGCGACGAGACGGAGAAGGCGCTCGTCGAGCGCGCGCTCCGGGTCGCGCTCCGCGCGCTGGAGGTCACGTGACCGCCCGCGTCCGGTTCGTGCGCGCCGATCTCGAGTACGGGTGCCACGCGCGCGGTTCGATCGAGATCCCCGAGAAGGACGCCCCTGTCGTCATCGCCGGCCCCAACGGCTCCGGCAAGACCACCCTGGTCGAGGCGATGGTCAGGACGCTGTTCGGCTTCGATCGGCGGCAGCCGGCCGATCGGGAAGGGCTCGACGCGCGGATCCCGTGGGCCGGAGAGGAGTGCCGGGCCGTGGTCGAGGTCCTGGCCGCGGACGGCCGCCGCTACCGGGTGCGGCGCGAGTTCGGTGAGGGGGAGGTGGAGATCGAGCCGCTGGACGGCGGTCCGACATGGACCGGGGACGGCAATCCCGCCGCCGGCAACCAGGAGGCGATCGAGTACCGCCGACGCCTGGCCGAGATCTTCGGCCTCTCCGAGATCGAGCACTACGAGAGCACCTCGTGCATCGGGCAGGGGCGGCTGCTCGACACCCGGCTCAAGGACGAGCTCCTCCAGATCGAGGCCGGCGGGTACGGGAACGTGGACGAGGCCCGCAAGCGGATCCGGGACGCCCACGACCGCCTGACCGCGCGGCCGATCGAGGGGGACGGCCGGCCCAAACCGAAGGCGCGAGCGTTCGAGCTGGCCGACGCCGAGATCCAGCGGCTCGAGTCGCGCCTGAGGTCCGCCGAGGCCGCCTTCAGCTGGCGCGCGCCCCTGGAGAAGGAGGTGGACGACGCGCGCGCGCGGGTCCACCGGATCGACGAGGAGATCGGGCAGCTGGAGGCCGCGCTCGGCCCGCTCAACGAGCGCCGCACGCTGACGGCCACGATCTCGGCCCTGCGCGAACGCCAGGCGACGGCGGAGAAGTCGCGGCATCGGCTGGAGCGCGCGATTCGCCACCATGAGGCCACCGCGAACGCGATCGCGATCCCGCGCGAGGAGCGGTACCCCGCCGACTTCCTCGAGCGGGCGGGACGCATCGAGTGGATGTGGACCCGTCAATCCGCCCTGCGGGCGGAGCGGGACCGGCTCGAGTCGGCGCCGCGCACCGCCGACGTCCCCCGTCCCTGGATCGCTCCCGCGGTCACCGTCCTGCTGGCCGGCATCGGCGCGCTCGCGTGGGTGCTCGCCGGCGCCCTGCTTCCCCTGGTCGTCTGCGGGGCCCTGGCTGTGGTCGTCGGCACCGCCCTCGCCCTGCACCGGGCCACCGTCGTGCGGCAGCGCGATCGGGCGCTGCAGGAGAAGCAGGGGGTCTACGGCGAGATCGACACCCTGACGAAGGACCTCACGAAGGAGCTCGAGGGGGTTCCGCGCGCCCGGACCCTCTCGCCGGCCACCATCGACGAGCGGAAGCAGGCGTTCGAGGTCCAGCGCAAGGCGGGCGAGAAGCTCGCCGCCGCGGCCGAGGCGCTGGAGGAGGAGATCCGCGATGCCGCGCGCACGGGGGCCGCGGATCCTTCCGCGGACGGGACGGACGGGCAGGTCCCGGTCCCGGATCGCGCGGCCGCCGTGCTCGCCCGCTGCGAGGCGGCCGCCGAGAGCGTCCGCACCGACGTCGCCCGGGCAGAGATCCGGATCGAGTCGCTCGCGGAACAGCCGCTGCCCGAAGGCGTCGAGGAAAGCCCCGAGGCGGTGGAAGCCGCTCTCGCCGAGCGCCGCGCCGAGCGGCGCCAGGTGGAGCGGACGGCGCGCGAGGCCGAGAGCCGGCTGCTGCGGGAAGGGACGGGAGACGAGAGCCCGATCGCGCTCCGCGACGAGCTGGCGGTCGCGGAGGCCGGGCGCGCCGCGATCGACCGCGAGGCACGGGTCCACGAGATCGCCTTCGCGCTCGTGCGCGACGCTTACGAGGCGTTCCGGGAGCACGACCAGGAGCGGCTCGTGGCCGCGGTGTCCGCCTCGCTCCTGGCACTCTCGGGCGGGGCGATCGGCCCCGTGGAGGCGCCCGGCCCGCTGTCCGAGGCGAGGATCCGCCTTCATGGCCGGCCGGTCGAGCTCCGCAGTCCCCCTCTCAGCTACGGGGAGTTCCACGCCGCGCTGCTCGGGATCCGGCTCGGCGCCGGTGACTTCCTGGCCCGGTCGGGGATCCGGCCGCCGCTGATCGTCGACGAGCCGTTCGCCTACCTGGACGACGCCCGATCGGCCGAGCTGTGGCGGTTACTCTGCGGGGTGGCCCGCGAGCGGCAGGTGCTCGTCGTCACGCAGGAGACCCTCACGCTGGGGGCCCTGGGAGTAGCGCCCGACATCGTGCTCCGCGGATCCGCGGCCCGGGAAGAAACTTCACCGCCCGCTTTCACCCCGTGAACTCACGGCAGGCGTCGGCTTCCAGGGGAAATCGCGAGGCCTTCTGTATCGAATGCGGCAATCGCCTCCCGGACGAGGCCAAGTTCTGCTCCGAGTGTGGCACCAAGGTCGTCGCCGTCCCGGCCCCCCAGGCCCCCCCGGAGCCGGCCGAGGCGTTCCCTCCGCTGCCTCCCGAGCTCCGCGAAAAGTTCGATTCGGTACGATCAGAGCTCCGCGGCGAGCGCCGCGAGGTTGTCGTCCTGTTCGCCGACCTCAAGGGGTACACGTCGA
>DATKCO010000046.1:0-4830 GCA_035513155.1 Gemmatimonadota bacterium
CCCGCCCGATCCGTGGAACCTCGCTTCAGCCCCCCGACAGCGCCTCCACCCTCGCCCGGGCGAACGCGTGGTCGGGGCTGCGCTCCAGCACGCGCCGGTAGGCCGCCAGCGCCCTGTCGGGCCTCTCCATGCGCTCGTATAGACGCCCTAGCGCCAGCGGGATAGACGCCGATCCGGGGTGGTATTCCTCGTTGAGCTCGTACATGGCGGCCGCGGCCTCGAGGTCGCCGTCCCTCTCCAGCTCCCGCCCCAGCTCGTTCATCTCCCATTCCCGGAAATCGTAGGCGCCCAGCTCCATCCGGCTTTCACGGAGCTCCCGGTACCGGCCGACGGCCGCGTCGATGCCCTGGCTCGCGATGACGCGGTGCAGCTCGGTACGCAGCAGGAAGGGCGCCCGGAGCCCGCGGTGGCAGGTCTTGCACTCGACCGCCACCGGCGGCTCCCGGCGTTCGGGAAGCGCGTCGAGGAGGTCCTGGTTGATCGTCTCCACCATGCGCAGCATCACGCGCGCCTTCGCCTTGTTCTCCTTGTCGTCCAGGTCGAAGCGGGCGCCCTGGAACGAGCCACCCTCGCCCATCACGTGACAGTCGTCGCAGCGCAGGCCCGTGGCGAAGGAGAAGCTGCGCATGAGCATGACCAGGCTGTCGGGGTCGATGTCCGCGGGCAGCACCTGGAGGTTCTCGAACTCGCGGGGGATCTGGCCCGCAGCCGGCGGCGGCGCGGCCAACGCCACGACCGCGCCGATCAGCATGAGGGTCCCGGCAGAGGAGGGCCGGCGGACGGGGCGGAGCGGGAACATGGTTCCTCCAGGATCGGTGCGCGACGAGCCGTCTTCCATGGTACTACGGTCCGCGGCGGCCGTGGGTGTGGGGACGGTGAATCCCACGTCAAGAAAGCGTCAGGTCCCGGCTACGGACCGGCCGCGCGCTTGCGCCGCCGGCGGAGGAAGAGGGATCGTGAAGCATGGCCAGTCGTCGCACCTCGCTCCGCCCCTGGGGGCCAACGCTCCCCATCCTCGTGCTCCTGGTCTTCGCCGGGGCCTTCGCGTGGGACGGCGTCCGGGCGCGGCGCGCCCACCGGGAGGCGGCCGAGGGCACGGTGCGGGACTGGGCCGGCTTCGCCGCCGCCGTGGCGGCGGCCAACGTCGCGGCGCGGATGGAGCGGACCCTGCTCTTCGCCTTCTACGAGGCGGATCTGGCCGAGCGGAGGGGATCGGTGGAGCCGGTATCGCCGGAGGCGCTCGCCTCCAACCCGCCCGAGTCGGGGCGATGCGCCGACCTCTACCCGGACGGCCGCTGGTTCGCACGGCTCGGAACGGAAGGACCCCTGGAAGCGGCAGGTCAGATTGAGCCCGCGCTCGCGGGATGGCTCACCGACACCCTCCGGGCCGTCCTGCGGCGCGCGCCGTCGTCGTCGCCGTACGGGAACCTCTTTCCGCCCTCCGGCGAGCCGGCTCGGCTGGTGGCGTACCGCGTGCGCCGCGACAGCGCGAGGGTGCCGCTCGAGGTCCACGCCCTGGCTCACTGCCTCGCCGACCGCGACGGTCCCCTGTTCTCCTCGGCCGGCGAGGGGGCCCCGCTCCTTCCACCCGGCCTCGTGGGCCGGGCTCCGGTGGATTCCCTCCTCGCCGTCGCGGTCGCCGATCCGGCGGGCGGGATCCTGTACCGCTCTGACGGACCCGGGGGTTCGCCGTACGTGGGCTCGTGGCGGGGCGGCGCGGCGGGATCGCTGGCGGGACTCACGGTGACGGTCGAGCTGCGCGCGGAGACGGCGGACCGCCTCGTCGCGGGGGGCCTGCCGGCCACGCGGACGTCCAGCCGGCTCCTCCTGGTGTTCATGACCCTCCTCCTGGCCGGCGCGACGCTCTACCAGTGGCGGCGGTCGCTGGCCCTCGTGGCCGCCCGGGAGCGCTTCGTCGCCGACGTCTCGCACGAGCTGCGCACCCCCCTCCAGCAGATCCTGCTATTCGTCCAGCTCCACCGCATGGGACGGCTGCGCGACGACGTGGAAAAGGAGCACTCCCTCGCCATCGTGGAACGGGAGACGCGGCGGCTAATCGATCTCGTCGACCGGATCCTCCTCTTCGCCGGTCCCGGCGGCGGGTCCGCCCCTGAGCGGTGCTCCCTGACCGACGTTTCCCGCCAGACCGTGGGCGACTTCGAGCCGCTGGCCGCCGGCCGGGAGGTCGGGATCGACGTGAGCCTCGAGGAAGACCCGCTGGAGGTGGAGGCCGCCCCGGGATCGATCCGGCAGATCCTCCTCAACCTCCTGGACAACGCGGTCAAGCACGGACCGCCGGGCCAGCGCCTCCGCGTTTCGGTGGAGGCAAGGGGGGAGCGCGCCGTCCTCACGGTGGACGACGAGGGTCCGGGGATTCCGGCCGGAGAGCGGCGTCGCGTCCAGGAGCCCTTCCACAGGCTGGCGCGGGAGGAGCGGACCGGGAGCGGTGGCTCGGGGATCGGGCTGGCCGTGGTCCGCGACCTGGTGGAGGCGGCGGGGGGATCCCTCTGGCTGGAGGAGGCCCCGGGGGGCGGACTCCGCGCCCGCGTGGAGCTCCCGCGGGCGGAGCATCCGGCCGGGGCCCGGACTCCGTCCCCCGTGGCGGTCCCGTGACCCGCGTCCTGATCGTGGAGGACAACGAGACGCTCGCCCTCGGACTGCGGCGCAGCCTCGAGGCCGCAGGTTTCCAGGCGCGGGTCGCCGCCGACGGGAGGGCGGCCGAGATCGCCCTGGGTGCTTTCGATCCCGACCTGGTGGTCCTGGACCTCATGCTCCCGGAAAAGGACGGCTTCGAGCTGCTAGAGGAGATGCGGGCGGCGGGGTCCCCGGTCCCGGTCCTCATCCTCACGGCCCGCGGCGAGGAGCTCGACAAGCTCCGGGGATTCCGCCTGGGCGCCGACGACTATGTGGTGAAGCCAGTCGGGGTGCTGGAGCTCATCGCCCGCGTGGAGGCCATCCTCCGCAGGATCGACGGAGCCGGGCAGGAGCCCCCTCAGGCGTGGGGATTCGGAGACGTGGAAGTGGACCGGACCCGCCGCACCGTACGCAAGGGAGGCGAGCCGGTGCAGCTCTCGCGCCTGGAGTTCGAACTCCTCTCCTGCCTCCTGGACCACCGGGGGGCGGTCGTGGACCGGGCGACGCTCCTCGACCGGGTGTGGGGCTACAAGCGCCCGGTCCCCACCCGGACCATCGATACCCACATCGCCACCCTGAGGGCCAAGATCGAGGACCGGCCCGCCCGTCCCCGGCACATCCTCACGGTCCGCAAGGTGGGCTACCGGCTCCGCGCCGACGACGGCTGAGCCGTCACCCCCCGCGTAGCTGCTCTTCCACCGAAGCCGCAAGGAACATCGGAGCGCTCCCCTGGAAGTGCGCCTCTCGTTGGTCCTCGTAGAGCGAGAGTATCGCGTTCCGGTCCGCGTCGGCCTCCGCTGGATCGGCGCAGGCGGCCACGATCGACGAGCACGCGGCCGCGGCGAGGGGCACGACCAGGGGGATTCGCGTCACGGCGCAACTCCCCGGGTCACGCGTCCGCGACACCCAGCTGTCGCATCATCAGCATCGCGTCGAACAGCTCCCATTCCTCGGCGATCCGATCGCCCTCGAAGCGGCTGATGGTCATCGCCGTGATGTCGATCTCCTTGCCCGTCGCCGGCAGGTCGCCCAGCGGCCCGTCGTGCCTGCCGACGACCGACCAGCGCGTGGCCAGGTGGTCGCCCTGGCCGAACTGGTGGTGGACCGTGATCCGGAACCCCGGGAAAGCGGTCCGGTAGATCCCGATGTTCTCCTTCAGCGCCTCCCGGCCCGCGAGCCTCTCGCCCCCGGGACCGTACCAGGCACAGTCCCCGGCGTACAGCTCGTCGAGCGTCTCGATCCTGCCCCCGTGGGCCGCCTCGTCGATCATGCGCAGGTACGCGGCCTTCATCTCGTCGACCGTCATCGTCCGTTTCCCCTGGTCCGGGTGAAGAAGGCGTGCTCTCGATGCGGAGAAGATCCTACAGGGTCACCACGGGCGGCGCCGCATTCGTCCCTGCGAGCGGCTCATTCGTCCGTCGGCTGCGGCTGCGCGAAGTTCCAGATATCGTAGGCGACCTTCCACGTGCCGTCGGCCTGGCGTTCCCAGATCACCACGTACCGGCTCGTATCCGTCACCACACCGCCCTCGGACGAGAGCGTGACGGCCCAGTGCCCCCGGCTGACCGCCCAGTCACCAGCCACCCGGACGCTGTCGACCGTGGAAGCCACCTCCTCGAAGCTGACCTGCCCGAGTGCGGTTCGCGCCCAGGCTTCGATCGCGGGAGCGCCCGCGGCCACCGGCTCGTTCGGTGGCGCGAAGCTGGCTCCGGGGGTCACGAGCGCCATCGCCGCGTCCACGTCCCCGCGCACGAACGCGTCGGCCCACCGTTCCGTGGCCTGCGTGATCGCGGCGACATCCTGCTGGTGCCGGGAAACGTCGTCGGGAGGCGTGCAGGCGGCAGCGAGCGCCGCGACTGCGAAACAGCGTGTGATCGTGTTCACGATTACCTCCGGGAACGGGGTGGGGAAAACGCCGATAGGCGACCGGGCGTGTGAGGGAGCTCCGCGGGGAACGTCGTTCGGATTTCACGGCCCGTGGCGAATCCTCGCAGATCCAACGGACTTGGGTTCTTGCGGGCGCGAACAAGATGCCCGCGGTCGGGCACGCGTTGCAAGCTCACCGCGGGACGCGGGCTGCAAAGGCGACGGTCCGGGACGTCTGCCCGCGGCGGTTGCCCACCGATCGAAGAGACCACGCCAGGAGGGCACGAACGGCCGATGGGCCCGGTCGATCTACCCTCTTGATCTTCTCCC
>DATKCO010000047.1:0-26866 GCA_035513155.1 Gemmatimonadota bacterium
GGGGAGCGCGGCCGCGAGGCTCTACGAGCAGGTCGGGGACCGCGACCGGGCGATCGAGGCCTGGAGCTGGGTCCGCGACGGCTGGCGCGAGGCGGACCCGGAGCTCCAGCCGCGGGTGTCGGAGGCGGAGCGGGAGATCGAGCGGCTCCGCGCGCTCGTCCGGTGAGCTGCGAGCACCGCCCGCCCCCCGTGCGGGCCGTCGGCCCGCCGTCGTAGATTGTCGCCGTGACCCGTACCTACCTGACCACGCCGATCTACTACGTGAACGACCGGCCGCACATCGGCCACGCGTATGCCACGATCCTGGCCGACGCGGTCGCGCGCGAGCGGCGGCTCGCGGGCGACGAAGTCCGGTTCCTGACCGGCACGGACGAGCATGGCGACAAGGTCGAGCGCGCGGCGGCCGCCCGCGGGCTCTCCCCGCGGGAGCACGTCGACGACCTGGCGCCGGTGTGGAAGGCGGAGTGGGACGCGCTGGAGATCGAGTACGACCGGTTCATCCGGACGACCGACCCCGACCACCTCGCGGTCGTGCGGACCGCGCTCGAGGCCCTGAGGGAGGGGACCGCTCCGGACGGGGAGCCGCTCCTCTACCAGGGCTCGTATACCGGCTGGTACTGCGTCTCCGACGAGCGGTACTGGACGGAGAAGGACCTGGTCGACGGCCGCTGCCCCGAATGCGGCAAGCCGGTCGAGGAGCTCGAGGAGCGGAACTGGTTCTTCCGCATGAGCGCCTTCCAGGACCGGCTCGTCGAGCACATCCGGAGCCATCCGGGGTTCATCCATCCCGAGTCGCGCGCCAACGAGATCCTGGGCTTCCTGCGGGAGCCGCTCGGCGACCTCTGCATCTCGCGGCCCCGGGAGCGGCTCTCGTGGGGGATCCCGTTCCCGTGGGACGACTCGTTCGTGACCTACGTCTGGGTCGACGCGCTGCTGAACTACGTGACCGGCGCGGTCGACCCCCGGGAGGGAGAGCCGCCCGAGGAGACCGCCCGCCGCGCGATCGCCGCCTGGAACGAGCACCCCGCGGACGCCCACCTGATCGGCAAGGACATCCTGACCACGCACAGCGTATACTGGACCACGCTGCTGATGGGGCTCGGGTGGAGCCTGCCACGGCAGATCGTCGGCCACGGCTGGTGGCTCTGGGAGGGGTCGAAGATCTCCAAATCGGTCGGAAACGTCGTGCGCCCCGCCGACCTGACGCCGGTGTTCGGCGTCGACGGGCTGCGGTACTACCTGCTGCGGGAGATGACGCTGGGACAGGACAGCACCTATTCTTACGATTCGCTCGTCCAGCGGCTGAACGCGGACCTGGCCAACGACCTGGGGAACCTCCACTCGCGGGTGACGAAGATGGTGGGTCGCTACCTGGAGGGACGACTCCCGGCCCGGGCCGAGGCCGCGGGGAGGGCGGACGAGCCGTCCCTCGCGCGCCTGGCGGCCGGCCTGGTCGGGGAGGGCGACGGACGCGTGGCCCGCGCCTGGGAGGAGTGGCGGATCCACCTCGCGCTGGCCGGGGTGATGGAGCTCGTCTCGGCGACCAACGAGTACCTCGAGCGGCAGGAGCCATGGCGGAAGGCCAAGGACCCGGCGGCGGCGGCGGAGGTGGCGGCGACGCTCCTCCACGCGGCCGAGGCCGTGCGGCTGGCGGCGGCGCTCCTGTGGCCGGTCGTGCCCCGGATCGCGGGGCGGATCCTCGCCTCGCTGGGCGAGGCGGACGTTCCCCGGCCCGAGGGCCTCGCCTGGGGGATCCTGGACGGCGCGGTGGTCGAGGCCGGCTCCGCGGTCTATCCCCGGCTCGAGGCGCACACCGCGTGACGGGGCGCCGGTGAGCCCCCGCGGCGGCGAGCCGTCCTGGTCGGATCTGCGGCTGGGGATCACGGTCACGACCGTGGGGCTGGTGGCGCTCCTCGCCGTCGTCGTCCTCGGCTCGGGGCGCGGGCCGCTGCGGCCCCAGACGTACACGCTCTTCGTCAACCTCGACACCGCGGCCGGCCTCCGGGTGGGGTCCCCGGTGCGGATCGGCGGCGCGGACGCCGGCCAGGTCGTCGACGTCGCGATCCTGCCGCCGGGCTCCGCCGGACCCCTGCGGGTCATGGATACGCTCGGCCGCCCGACCCCGCTCCCGACCGACCGGGACATCCGGATCGAGCTGTCGATCCAGGAGGTGTTCCGCGAGCACGTCACGACGACCTCGCGGGCCCAGCTGGCGAGCCTGGGAATGGGGGGCGAGCGGTACGTGAAGATCAACGCCGGCGACGTGCGCGAGGCGTCGCTCGATCCGGGAGCCACGATCCCCACCGTCGCCTCGGTCGACCTGGATCTGGTCCTGGCCCAGATCGGCCGCGCGGTCAACGAGGTCCAGGAGATCGCGTTCCTGGGGTCCGAGCTGCAGGGCAAGGTCTTCGGCGGGGCCGGGACCGCCGGGCGGCTGGTGGATTTCGAGGGCCCGCTCTACGACCGGGTGGGCCGCTTCCAGGATCGTGCCGAGGCCCTGATCGACGCGCTCGAGCACGGGGAAGGCGTCGTTCCGCAGTGGGGCTCGGACGGCCGGCTGAAGACGCACGTCGAGGCGCTCCGGGCCGACGTGTCCGCCCTGTCGGACTCGACCCCGGGGCTCGCCCTGTGGTCCGATCCGGCGGAGCTGCGGCAGGCCGTCGGAGGTTTCCGGTCGGAGTTCCAGGAGCTTTCGCGGAAGCTCGAGAGCGGCCAGGGCACGCTGGGCCGCCTGCTGTACGACGAGGAACTGTTCCTCCAGATCCGGGTACTCCAGCACGGCATCGCCGAGCTGGTCGAGGCCCTCAAGGAAGATCCGATGGGATCCGTCAACATCGAGCTCTTCTGACCACATTTCGGGGTGAAGGCCCGGTTGACACCTTCGGCCCAGGATGGTACTCTCACGTGTCTTCGATCCACCCGTTCATCGTCGTCTCTTCATCCCTTCGCGGGTTCGACGCCCCGCACTCATAAATTCCCCCCTGGAGGTTTCATCTCGTGTCGAATCGGTTGGGTACGTTCATGTTCATCCCCCACGAAAACAGTGAAGTCCGCTCGGTTCCGATGACCCGCCATGGGTTGCTCGGCGCGCTGTGCATCGCGATCGGGATGGTCGCGGCCGTCGTGGGCGCGGGCGTCTGGCTCGTGGCCGGGGGCGGCCCCGGCGCGTCCCCCGCGCTGGCGCAGGAGAATGCGCGGCTCCGGAGCGAGATCTCGCAGCTCGAGGGGAAGACGGACCAGCTGGGGAACCAGCTGGAGACGCTCCTCGGGCGCGAGGAGGAGCTCCGGATCGTGGCCGACCTGCCCGCCGTCCCGGTCGAGGTCCAGGCGGTCGGCGTCGGCGGTCCCGGGCACCCGTCCCTCGATCCCATCGAGGTCGGCGGCGACCGGGAGCTGAACAATCGGGTGAGCGAGATCTCCAGCACGCTCGACATGCTCATCCGGCGCAGCGAGCTGGTGGCCACCAGCATGGAGGACGTCCGAAAGTCGATCGCCGCGAAGAAGGCGCGCTTCAGCGCCACGCCTTCGATTTGGCCCGCCTCCGGATTCCTCTCCAGCACGTACTCGCTCCACCGCCGCCATCCGATCTTCCACGACGTCCGCCCCCACTATGGCATCGACATCTCGGCCCGGCGCGGCAGCCCGATCGTCGCCACGGCGGCCGGCACGGTCGTCGAGGCCGGCTGGGAGAACGGTCACGGGAACTACGTGGAGATCGATCACGGCCACGGAATCCGCACCACTTACTCCCACGCCTCGCGGGTCCTCGTGCGGGCCGGGCAGAAGGTGAACCGCGGAGACACGGTGGCGCTGGTCGGCTCGACCGGGTTTTCGATCGCGCCGCACGTGCACTACGAGGTGCACGAGAACGGGAAGCCGATCGATCCTCTGCGGTACATCTTCCCCGACGCCATCGCCGATTAGGTCGGTCGCTGAGGGCGGCCCATCTGCGGCGTTGGGCTCCTCGTGTCTTCCTGCGGCGTACTGTCGTACGCCTCGGAATCCCCTCGTCGCCCGCCTTGCATCTGGACCACCCTGAGCGACCTCACGCGTTTCGCTTCGTGCGCATAGGTTCGGGGGTCTCATGACCAGCAGGCTGGAGTGGATCGGGGGGACGGGGGAGCCCAGCCCGGCGCCGTTCGCGCGCGCGCGGCTGGACAACGGGATCCGCGTGCTCCTGCGGCCGAACCGCACGATCCCCGTGGTAGCGGTCGATTGCTGGATCGGCGTGGGCGCCCTCCACGAGCGCGACGAGCACGCCGGCATCTCCCACTTTCTCGAGCACATGTTCTTCAAGGGCACGCGGCGCTACCCGCTGGGCTCGATGGACCGCCTGGTCAAGGAGATGGGCGGGTACAACAACGCCGCCACGTCGATGGAGTACACCCACTACTACATCGTGGCCCCGGTCGAGCACGTCCGGCAGGCCGTCGATCTCCTGGCCGACCACATGATGGACCCCGCCCTGCCGGCCGACGAGCTGGAGCGCGAGCGGCAGGTCGTCAAGGAGGAGATCCGGCGCAAGGACGACTCGCCCCAGGGGCGACTCTACACCTCGCTGGTCGGCGCCACCTACGGGGCCAGCTCCTACGCCCGGGAGGTCCTGGGGACGCCCGATTCGCTGGACCGGATCGACCCCGACGTCATGCGCGAATGGTGGCGCGCGAACTACGTCGGCGAGCGGGTCGTGGTGGCGATCGCGGGGGACATCGACGCCGAGTCGGCGCTCGCGGAGGTGGCCGGCCGGCTGGGAGGCCTGGCCCCGGGCCCGCCATCGCCTCCCCCGCCCGATCCGCCGCCCGTGGCCCCGGGCACCGTCGACGTCGGGATGGACGTGGCGCAGGGGTACCTCGCGTGGGGGCTCCCGATCCCGGGCCGGGACGAACTCGAGACGCTGTGCACGCTGGAGGTGGCCGCGACGATTCTCGGCGACGGGGAGACGTCCCGGCTCCACCGCCGCCTGATCGACGAACTTCGGCTCGTGACCGAGGTGGGAGCCTGGACCTACGGTCTGGAGCGCGCCGGGCTGCTCGGCGTCTCGGCGGTCCTCGCCCCCGACCGCCGGGCCGCGGTCGAGGCGGAGATCGCGGGAGTGCTGGAGGCGGCGGGCCGGCACGGGGTCAGCCCGGAGGAAGTGCGGCGCGCGCAGACCGTGCTGGCGGCGGGCTTCGCCTACGACAACGAGACCAACGCCGCGCTCACCGGAACGATGGGGGAGTTCGAGGTCCTGCACGGGGCGGCGGAGCGCTATCGCGACGTCCTGCGGGGGATCGCCGCGGTCACGCCCGAGCGGGTCGTGGAGGCGCTCCGGAGCCGCGTGACCCCGGACCGCGCCGTGCGCGCGTGGGTGGGGCCGGATGGGGCTTGAGCACGAGCGGCACGTCCTCTCCTGCGGCACCGTGGTCCTGACCCGGCCGCTCGAGGCCAACGACATCGTCGTAATCCGCGCGTTCGTTCCCATGGGCCCGCTCTACGAGGCCGAGGAGGAGGCCGGCATCTCCTCGGTCCTCCAGGGCGTCCTGACGCGGGGCACCGACCACCGCACGGCGGCCGAGGTGCAGGACGCGCTGGCGGACCTCGGCGCGGAGATGGACGCCTCGACGGGGAACGACCTCGGCAGCGTGTCGATGCGCGCCACCCTCCTCACCTGGGAGGCGACCCTCGACCTCTACGTCGAGACGCTGACCGAGCCGGCGTTGGCCGCCGCGGAGGTCGAGACCGAGGTCGAGCAGACGCTGGGCGCGCTGGAGGCCCGTGAGGACCAGCTCATGGCGCGGGCCACCGACCTGTTCCGCGAGCGGTTCTACGCCGGGCACCCGCTCCACAAGCGGGTGCTCGGATACCGGGAGACCGTGGGCCGTTTCGACCGGGAGGGGGTGGCCGCCGCCGCCCGCCGCTACTACCGACCGGTCCCCTCGATCGTCGTCGCGGTCGGCCGGTTCGACCCGGAGCAGCTCCTCGAGCGGCTCGAGCGCGGGTTCGGGCGCACCCCGCTCGTCCCCCCCGAGCCGCGACCGGCGCCGCCGGACCCGGGCTCGGGAACCGAACGGCTGGAGCTCGACCGCGAGGCCGCCTACCTCGTCCACGGCTTCCCGGCGCCCTCGTGGAAGGACGCCGACTACCCGGCCGCCCGCGTGCTGGACGCGATCCTGGGAGGCTCGATGTCCAGCCGGCTCTTCATCGAGCTGCGCGAGAAGCAGGCCCTGGGATACCAGGTCTCCTCGATCTACAACGACCAGCTCGACGGCTCGTTCCTCGCGGGCTACATCGTGACCGACCCGGCGCGCGTCGACCAGGCGGCCGCGGGACTGACGGAGCAGTTCCGGCGGATCGTCGAGGAGCCGGTCGGGGAGGACGAGATCGTCGCCGCCCGGCGGTACCTGCGCGGCTCGTACCTGATCGGGGCCGAGACGAACTCGGCCCAGGCGATGCGTCTCGGCCGGCAGGAGGCGTACGGCCTGGGGCAGGACTTCGGCGACCGCTGGCTGGCCGCGATCGAAGCGGTCACCCCCGAGGCGATCCAGGCGCTCGGGCGGCGCTGGCTGGACCGGGAACCGACGCGCGCCTGTGTGGTGCCGCGAGGCGCCCCCGCCGTCTGATCTCCCCGTCGGCCGGGAGCCGCGTTGCTCGCTCCCGGCGGCGGCGCGTACACTTGCGGCGTCCGCAACCGACTCAGAGAACAGGAGGTACGACCGGTGGGAACAGCGCGTTGGATCCTGGCGGCAGCGCTCCTGGTCGGCGTCTCGGCGGCGTGCAGCACCGAGACCGACCTGACGATCCACGTCCAGGGCGAGAACGCCGAGGGCGAGACGGTGCCGCTGTCGAACGTCCGCCTGGACATCATCCCCTACGACATCGACGTGCTCTACGAGGAGCTCGAGTCGGGTTCGCAGCCCGGCCCGGAGCCGTCGGCCGACTCGATCCGCGCGCTCTCACAGAGCTATCAGGACGCCTGCGCCTCCTACCGCGCGACGAGCGACTCGATCGAGACCGTGCAGCAGCGCGCCACGGCGATCACCGACCGCACCTCCCCCGAGTACAATCAGGTGTTTGCGGAGTACCAGGCGCTGGTCGCGCTCGAGCGGCAGCGGTTCGACGCCTGCCAGTCGATCACCGACCGGTACACCGAAGTGCGCAACGAGTACCGGGAAGGTCGGCGGGCGTGGGAGGAGCGGGCGTGGCCCGAGGAGCAGTTCACGGCCGCGGAGGAAGAGCGCATCGGCGAGCGGCCGGTGCAGACGGTGGAGACGGGGCCCGAGGGGGGCGCCACCGTCACGGTCCCGAACGGCACGTGGTGGGTCCTGGGGACCGCGCCGGTGCCGGGATCGATCAGCCAGCAGTACCGCTGGAACGTCCAGGTCGACGCCCAGGGCGGCGAGCAGGCCCTGCCGCTGACGAGCGAGAACGCGGAGCTGGAACCGGTCTTCTGAGGTCATCCGGGTCGAGGGGGTAGCGCGATGAAGCGAGCCGAGCGGTGGCATCACGCTCGCAGGGTGGTGGTGGTCGACGGTGTCCGCACCCCGTTCGCCAAGGCCGGCACGGCGCTCGCCGACGTCGAAGCGGTGGAGCTCGCGCGCACGTCGATCGGCGAGCTGATCGAGCGCACCGAGATCGACTCCGCCGCGATCGACGCGGTCATCATGGGGAACGCGGCCCCGCCATCCGACGCGCCCAACATCGCCCGGGTGGCGGCGCTCGAGGCCGGCGTCCCGCGGGACGTTCCCGCCCATTCCGTCCAGCGCAACTGCGCGAGCGGATTCCAGTCGATCACCGACGCCTACGACGAGATCGTGCTCGGACGGGCCGAGGTGGTGGTGGCCGGCGGGGTCGAGTCGATGACCAACGTGCCGTTGCAATACCCCGACGAGTTCGCCGACGTGATGGCGGACCTGAACCGGGCGCGGGGCGTCCCCGGGAAGGCGGCGGCGGCCGCGCAGCTCCGACCGGCCCACTTCAAGCCGGTCGTCGCGCTGCTCGAGGGTCTGACCGATCCGGTGTGCGGGTTGAACATGGGCGAGACGGCGGAGGTGCTGGCGCGCGAGTTCCACCTCTCGCGGCGGGCGCAGGACGAGTACGCTCTCCGCTCCCACCAGCGGGCGGCCGCGGCCTGGGCCGAGGGCCGCTTCGCCGACGAGGTCACCCCCGTGTTCGTGCCGCCCGCCTACCGCGACGTGGTTGCCGAGGACGTCGGGTACCGGCCGCAGCAGACGCTCGAGGCGCTGGCCAAGCTCCGGCCCGTGTTCGAGCGCGAGGGGACGGTCACGGCGGGGAACTCGTCGATGGTGACCGACGGAGCCGCGGCGCTGCTCCTCATGGAGGAGGGCCGCGCGCGCGCGGAGGGGTACCGCCCGCTCGGCCGCATCGTCTCCTTCGCCTACGCGGCGCTCGAGCCGAGCCGGATGGGGCTCGGGCCGGCGCTCGCCACGCCGCTCGCCCTCGCGCGGGCCGGCGTCTCGCTCTCCGACATCGGGCTGGTCGAGCTCAACGAGGCGTTCGCGGCCGTCGTGCTCGCGAACATGGAGGTGTTCCCGTCGCGGCAGTGGGCGGAGGAGCGCCTGGGACGCACCCTGCCGATCGGAACGCTCCGCGAGGAGACGCTGAACGTCAACGGCGGGGCGATCGCGCTCGGTCACCCGATCGCGGCCACCGGCAGCCGGCTCGCCCTCACCCTGCTCCTCGAGATGGGCCGCCGGGACGTCGAGCTCGGGCTCGCCACGCTCTGCGTGGGCGGCGGGCAGGGTGGCGCGATCGTGTTCCAGCGGGCTCCCTCCGGATGACCGAAGCCTTTCGCCTCGAGGTCGACGCCCGGGGCCTGGCGAGCGTCACCTTCGACCTGCCGGGGCGGAAGGTCAACGTGTGGTCCCGGGCCGTGCTCGACGACTTCGAAGCCCTGCTGGACGAGCTGGTCGAGCGCAGCGACCTGACCGCGATCGTCTTCCGCTCCGCCAAGCCGGACACCTTCATCGCCGGCGCGGACGTCGAGGAGCTGGCCGGCGTCGCCTCGCCCGAGGAGGCGCGCGAGCTGGCGCGGCGCGGCCAGGCCGTGTTCCAGCGCGTGGCCGATCTGTCGCTGCCGACCGTGGCGGCGATCCACGGCGCGTGCGTGGGCGGGGGTCTGGAGTTCGCGCTCGCCTGCTCGTTCCGGGTGGCGAGCGACGAGGACGTGACCCGTCTCGGGTTCCCGGAAGTGCAGCTGGGGATCATCCCCGCGTGGGGCGGGACCCAGCGGGCTCCCCGCCTCCTCGCGCTCGAGGACGCCCTGGGTCTGATCCTGACCGGTAACCGCGTCTCGGCGCGCAAGGCGGCGCGGATGGGGCTGATCGACAAGGCGGTGCCCCGGGCCTCGCTCGACGAGCAGGCCGCGGCGATCGCGCGGGCCGCCGCGCGCGGGGAGCGGGCGCTCACGCAGGAGCGGGACGGTCTCAAGGAATGGCTCGTCAAGCGGAACCCGCTCGGCCGCAAGCTGGTCCTGTCCCAGGCCCGCCGCCGCGTGGAGGCCCGATCGGGGGGCCACTACCCCGCGCCGTACAAGGCGATCGAGGCGATCGACGTCGGACTCTCCCAGGGGATGTCAGCGGGGCTCGCCTGCGAAGCCGAGGCGGTTGCCGACCTGGCCACGTCCCCGGTCGCGCGCCACTTGATGGAGCTCTATCGCCTGCGCGAGGCGGCGAAGCGTCCGCCGGTGGCGGCCGAACCCCGCCGCGTCCGCGCGCTGGGGGTCCTGGGAGCCGGGGTCATGGGCGGCGGGATCGCGGAGGTCGCGGCGTACAACGGGATCCGCGTCCGCCTCAAGGACATCGACCTCGAGCGCGTGGCGGACGGGCTCGAGCACGCGGCACGGATCGCGCGCAAGGCGGAGCGGAAGCGGATCCTCGACCGGCGCGGGGTGCGGGATCTCATGCATCGGATCTCGGGGACGGTCGACTACTCGGGGTTCAGCCGGCTGGACGCGGTCGTCGAGGCGATCGTCGAGGACCTGGAGATCAAGCGGCGCGTCCTCGCCGAGGCCGAGGGCGAGGTCCGGGAGGGAACGGTCCTCGCGACCAACACGTCCTCGCTCCGCGTCGACGATCTCGCGACCGCGCTCGCCCGTCCGGCGGACTTCGGCGGGCTCCACTTCTTCAACCCGGTGGAGAAGATGCCGCTCGTCGAGGTGGTGCGCGGGGCCGGCACGTCCGACGAGGCGCTGGCCACCCTCCACGGTCTCGCGCTGGGGCTCGGCAAGACGCCGGTCGTCGTGCGGGACGGTCCCGGCTTCTGGGTCAACCGCCTCCTCATGCCGTACCTCAACGAGGCGGTCCATCTGTACGCCGAGGGGGTCCCGACCGCCACGCTGGACGGAGCGCTGGAGGAGTTCGGCCTACCGATGGGACCGCTGGCACTCCTCGACGAGATCGGTCTCGACGTGGCGGCCAAGGTCGGGAAGGTCATGGCGGACGCCTATCCCGACCGGATGCGGCCCCACGCGCTGCTCCATCGCCTCCAGGTGACCGAGCGGCTGGGCCGGAAGTCGGGCGCCGGCTTCTACCGCTACGACAAGGGCGAGCGAAAGGGCCCGGACTCCGAGCTCCGCGGCGAGCTGGCCCTGCCGACGGGAGGCGAGACGCCGGTCTACGACGACGACTACCTCGTCACGCGCTGCCTCTTCCCGATGGTCAACGAGGCGAGCCGCGCGCTGGCCGAGGGAATCGTGGCGTCTCCCGGTGAGGGCGACCTCGCGCTCGTCCTGGGGATCGGCTGGCCGCCCTTCCGCGGCGGCCTCATGCGCTGGGCGGACGCGGTGGGGCTGCCGGAGATCGTCGAGCGGCTCGAGCGCTGGTCGTCGCTCGTCGACCCGCGGTTCGCGCCCTCCTCGGCGCTCCGCGAGCGCGTGCGGGAAGGCGCGGGGTTCTACGGGCCCGCGCCGGTGGCCGCGTCGCGCGGGGCGGTCGCGGACGACCAGGGAAGCCTGGGGTTCTGACCCGGTGCGCGCCGCCCGCCGCCCCGGTATCGTCGGGCCATGAGCCCGGTCGACCGCCTCGCTCCGCTCGTCCACAGCCCGGCCCTCCTCGCGTTGGCCGGTGTCGCGGCGGCGATCCTCGTCGTCTACGCGCTCGGGTCCCGCGGACGCCTGGCGGGCGCGGCGGTGGTGCTGCGGATCCTTTCCGTGGCCGGCCTCGTGATCCCGGCCTGGACGCTGATCGTCTGGTACCAGCGCCTCTCGCCCGCCCGCGAGGTCGCGAGCCGGATGGCGATCGAGGCCGACCCGCTCGCCGAGCGGGTCATCCTCAACGGCGTCACGCTCCTCTGCCTCGGGTTCTTCGTCATGATCAGCGGGATCTGGCTCGCCCGGCGTCTGCCGTGAGCGTCTGCCGACCGTTCTTTACCGGTCACATCGACCCGGACGCGCTGTGGCCGTATCCGGAGATGACGCCCGACGAGTCGGAGTCCCTGGAGCTATTGCGGGAGAGCCTGCGCCGCTTCGGGCGGGAGCGGGTCGACAGCCGCGCGATCGACGAGGAGGCGCGCATCCCGCCCGAGGTCCTCGAGGGCCTGGCCGAGCTCGGCATCTTCGGGATCATCGTCCCGGAGGAGTACGACGGCTTCGGGGCCTCGTCGACGTTCTACGCGAAGGCGTTCGAGGCGCTGGCCACGATCGACGGCGCGATCGTGGTGACCGTGGGCGCGCACGAATCGATCGGGCTCAAGGGGATCCTCCAGTTCGGCACCGAGGAGCAGAAGCGGCGCTTCCTTCCCCCGCTCGCGCGCGGCGAGCAGATCGCGGCGTTCGCGCTCACCGAGCCGACGTCGGGCTCCGACGCCGCGTCGATCCGCACCCGCGCGACGTGGAGCGAGGAGCGGGGCGCCTGGATCCTGGATGGCACGAAGATCTGGATCACCAACGGGGGGATCGCCGAGGTGTTCACCGTCTTCGCCCAGACCGCGGTGGAGCGCGGCGGCGAGACGGTCGACCGGATCACGGCGTTCATCGTGCCGCGCTCGCTGCCGGGGGTCACGAGCGGCCCGGAGGAGCGCAAGCTGGGGATCCGCGGGTCCTCGACGACCGAGGTCCACTTCGAGGACGTGGTGGTGCCGCCGGACCTCGTGCTGGGCGAGGTGGGCGGCGGCTTCAAGGTGGCGATGGAGGTGCTGAACTCCGGCCGGCTGGGCCTGGCGGCCGGGTGCGTCGGCGGCATGAAGCTCCTGCTGTCCGAGGCCACGCGGAACGCCCTGGAGCGCGAGCAGTTCGGCCGGTCGATCTCCGAGTTCGAGCTGATCCGGAAGAAGCTCGCCGGCATGGCGCTGGAGATCTACGGGATCGAGTCGATGGTCTACCTCACGACGGGGATGGTCGATCGCGGCTCGGAGGACTACTCGCTCGAGTCGGCGATCTGCAAGGTGCGGGCCTCGGAGGCGGGATGGCGGGTGGTCAACGAAGCGCTTCAGATCGCCGGTGGGATGGGGTACATGAAGGAGTACCCCTTCGAGCGGTACCTGCGGGACGCTCGCATCAACCTGATCTTTGAGGGGACGAACGAGATCCTGCGCCTCTACACCGCGCTCTCCGGCCTCGAGGCGCCGGGCGAGCACCTAAAGGCGGTCGCGCGGGCGCTCAAAGACCCGATCAAGCAGCTGGGCCTGTTGACCGACTACGCCCGGGACCGCGCGCTGCGGGCGATCCACAAGCCGGAGCTGCCGGAGCTCCACCCGCTGGTGGCGGAGACCGCCCGCGCGCTCCCCGAGTGGGTGGCGGAGTTCGCGGGCACGGTGGAGTGGGCGCTCCGGCGCCACGGCGGCGAGATCGTCGAGCGCCAGATGGTGCTCGAGCGGCTGGCGGACGCGGTCGGGGACCTGTTCCTCATGGCGGCGGTCGTGAGCCGCGCCGACCGCGGGTGCCGGCTCGAGGCGGGGGTAGCGGCGGAGGCGCACGCGACGCGCGCCCGGCTCGTCGTCAACGACGCCTGGCGACGGGTGCGCCGCAACCTCGCGCGCGTCCGCGCCTACCCGGACAACGACGTGCGGGTGGTGGCGGCCGAGGTCCTCTCGTCCGAGGGCGCCGACCTCCCGGGCAGGCCGCCGGTCCCGTGACCCTCCCACCGCGGGCGGAATGAACCCGGATCCCGCGGGTACCACCCAGGAAGCGGCGGAATCCGCCGCCGAGGCGGAATCCGCCGCCGAGGCGGCGCTGATCGCGCGCATCGCGGGCGGAGAGACGCACCTGTACGGCAGGCTGGTCGAGCGGTACCAGCGCCGGCTGTGGTGGAGCTGCCTGCGGATGCTGGGGGACGCCGACGAGGCGGACGATGTCGTGCAGGAGACGTTCGTGCGCGCCTGGGAGCGGCTCGGCGACTTCGATCCGGCCCATCGCTTCTACACGTGGGTCTTCACGATCGCCCGGAACCGCTGCCTGAACGCGCTGCGGCGGCGGCGCACGTGGGGGTTCCTCTCCCTCTCCGCGGGCGACGACCCTCCGGAGCTGACCGCGCGCGAACGGACGGCCGGGCGGGCGGAGGACGCCGAGCTCGCGCGGGCGCTTGAGGCGTGCCTGGACGTGCTCCCCGACGATCAGCGGGAGGCGTTCGAGCTGCGGCACGGCGAGGGATTCCGGTACGCGGAGATCGCCGCGGTGCTCGAGGTGCCGGAGGGGACCGTGATGTCGCGGCTCCATCGGGCGCGGGAGAAGATGCGGGACTGTCTGGAAGGAAAGGGCGTGATGCCATGAGGAAGGACGACCGGGGCCACGTGGGCGAGCTGCTGGACGCCTGGCGCACCGGCGAGCTGGAGCCAGCCGAGGGGGCGCGGGTCGAGGCGCACCTGGCGGAGTGCGAGCGGTGCCGGGCCGAGCTGTCGGCGCTGGAGATCCTGGCGATCGCGGTCGAGCGCGGGCAGGAGGCGCGCCGCCGGAGCGCCGCGGAGCTCGAGCCCGACTGGGCCGCCCAGCGGGCCGCGATCGTCGCCCGCACCTCGGGTCGGCCACGCGCCGCGCGAGGAGGGCGCCGCGCCTTCTGGCGCTGGGCGCCCCAGGTCGCGCTCGCGGCCGTGGCTGTGATCGTCATCGGGGTCGTGTGGCGGGGGACGACGCCGGACTCCGCGCCCGAGTCGGCGCGGCTCGAGGCCCCGGAGGACGCCGCGGACGACGGGGCCGAGGGGTTCGCGGACGGCCGTGAGGCGGACGTGCGCGACCAGGCCGCCACACCCCCGCCGGCCGCACCCGAGCGGGAGGCGCTCGAGGAGGCCAGGGCGAAGGCCGAGCTCGGGCGTCAGGCCGAGCCGGCGGGGCAGGAGCCCGCGCTGGCCGACCGGTTCGAGCGCGCCGCCCGGCTCGCGCTGGTCGAACGGGACACGCTGGCCGCGCGCCGCGCGCTCTCGCTCTGGAGCGACACGCTCGCTCCCCGCCTCGACGCGGACGAGGGGGGCGCGGCCGCGCTGGCCGACAGCCTGGAGGAGATGCTCGAGGGCGCGGAATAAACCCGGGCTCCGGTTGTAGAGGGGACGAGACCGACGTCCACTCACACCACCGGAGGGATCTATGAAACGCCTGGTCATCGCCTTCCTCGTGATCGCAGCGGCCGCGGTCGCCCTCGCCGAGAGTCCCGCGGCGCGGGGCGACGACCCCGAGCCCCGCTCGGTCGCGGTCACCGTCTACAACGGCAACTTGGGCCTCGTCCGCGACGAGCGCAGGATCGCGCTCGAGCGCGGGATCTTCACGCTCCCGTTCCGCGACGTGGCCGCCCAGATCGACCCCACCTCGGTCGCGTTCCGCGCGCTGCGGGCGGGCGGCGCGGTGAACGTCCTCGAGCAGAACTACGAGTACGACCTGCTGACCCCGCAGGCGCTGCTCGACAAATACGTCGGGGAGGAAGTCACGCTCGTCACCCTGGTCGACGGCGAGGAGCGGTCGGTCCGCGCACGGCTCCTCTCGACGCAGGGCGGCGCCGTGTACCAGATCGGCGACTCGATCGCCCTGAACCCGCCGGGGCGCGTCGTGCTCCCCGCCCTGAAGGGCGACCTCAAGTCCTCGCCGACCCTGGTCTGGACCCTCGCCAGCGACCGCGCCGGGGACGAGCCCGTCGAGGTCTCGTACCTGACCGGCGGCATCTCGTGGAAAGCGGACTACGTCGCCACGCTCTCGTCCGACGACCGCGAGCTCGATCTCGGCGGCTGGGTGACGATCGACAACCGGAGCGGCACCACGTACCCGGATGCGCGGCTCAAGCTGGTGGCCGGCGACATCCACCGCGCCCCGCAGGAGGACCGCCAGGAGCTGGCCCGCCGGGCGCTCGCGATGGCGGACGCGGCGGAGAGCCCGTCGGCGTTCGAAGAGCGGGCATTCTTCGAGTACCACCTCTACGACCTGCCGCGGCCGACCACGATCAAGAACAACCAGACCAAGCAGATCCGGCTGCTCGAGACGGCCACCGTGCGCACCGCGAAGGTGTACCGCCTGGCCGGGGCGCGCTGGTACTACACCCAGCGGTACGGGGGCGAGAAGGGGCTCAAGGTCGGGGTCTACCAGGAGTTCGAGAACCGGGAGCGCGACGGCCTCGGGGTGCCGCTTCCGGCCGGCGTCGTGCGGCTATACAAGGCGGACGCCGACGGAACGCTCCAGTTCGTGGGTGAGGACCGGATCGACCACACGCCGCGCGACGAGAAGGTCGTGCTCAAGGTCGGGGACGCGTTCGACGTCGTCGCGGACCGCCGCCAGACCGAATTCGAGGTCGTCGCCAGCGGCCATGTGTGGGAGCAGGCGTTCGAGGTCCAGGTGCGGAACCACAAGGAGGAGGCCGTGGTCGTTCAGGTCGTCGAGCCGCTGCCGGGCGACTGGCAGATGCTGTCGACCAGCCACGACTACGAGAAGCTGGACGCGTTCACCGTGCGGTTCGACCTGCGGGTTCCGCCCGGCGGCGCGACGACGTTGACCTACCGAATCCGGATCAAGTACTGAGGGGGGCCGAGGAGAGCGTCGCGGTAAGCGGTGCCGCGACGCTCGGGGGGGACGGTCGGGTGGTGCGATGACCTGAACCATGATAGATTCATCGATCCACCCCACCCTTTTCGCCTGGACCCGGACATGCCCATGCTCAGCCAGACCATCCAGTTCGACGCCGAGCACCACGACGACATCGTGTACCCGTCGGCGATCCCGTTCCTGCTCGTCCACCTGGCGACCCTGGGGATCCTCTGGAGCGGGGTGACCTGGACGGCGGCGGCGCTCTGCGTCGGGCTCTACCTGGTGCGGATGTTCGCGATCACGGGGGGCTTCCATCGCTATTTCTCCCACCGCTCGTACGATACCAGCCGGGTGTTCCAGTTCGTGCTCGCGTTCGTCGCCCAGACCTCGCTCCAGAAGGGTGTCCTGTGGTGGTCGGCCAAGCACCGGCACCACCACAAGCACTCCGACACCGTCGAGGACGTCCACTCGCCCAGCCTCCACGGCTTCCTGTTCGCGCACGTGGGGTGGATCTTCGCGCGTCGCCGGGGCGAGGCCGACTACGACCTCGTCAAGGACCTCGCTGCCTATCCCGAGCTCCGCTGGCTCGAGCGCTGGCGCCACATGCCGGGCGTGCTGCTCGCGATCGCGTGCTTCCTCTTCGCCGGTTGGCCGGGCCTGTTCGTGGGCTTCTTCCTCTCGACCACGGTGCTCTTCCACGGGACGTTCGCGATCAACTCCCTGGCGCACTGCTTCGGCAAGCAGCGCTATCTGACCGGAGACGACAGCCGCAACAACTGGTGGCTGGCCCTGATCACGCTCGGGGAGGGGTGGCACAACAACCACCATTACTACCAGGTGTCGACGCGCCAGGGCTTCCGCTGGTGGGAGATCGACATCACGTTCTACGTTCTCAAGGTCCTGTCCTGGGTGAAGGTCGTCAGGAATCTCCATGCCCCGCCGGAGGAGGTCGTGCTCGGCGAGCGGCGGCTCTCGCGGCGCTCGATCGACAAGGTCGCGTTCCGGCTGGCCGGCACCTTCCACGTCGACTCGATCGTCGAGCAGGCTCGGGAGGCGTGGGCGAACAAGCCGAACATCGATCTCCCCGAGATCCATCTCCCGCACCTGCCCTCGCTGGACGAGTTGAAGCGTCGCGCCAGCGAGATGGCCCTTCGCACGC
The DNA here is from genome assembly GCA_035513155.1 of Gemmatimonadota bacterium. Classification (GTDB taxonomy): domain Bacteria; phylum Gemmatimonadota; class Gemmatimonadetes; order JACCXV01; family JAHWKZ01; genus JAICNR01. The sequence goes on from DATKCO010000047.1 coordinate 17,091, forward strand.
CGTCGCTGGACGACGTGGCCCACCGCGCGCGAGAGATCCTCTCCGAGGCGGTGGCCCTTCGGCTCGCGGAGCAGGGCGTCCCCGCCTGATTCCACGGGGCCTCGCCGGCCCCGCGGACGCACCTCGTCAGCCGTCCGACAACACCGCCCTCGGTTCTCCCGTAGGATCGGCGTGGGTCCGCGTCTTCACGAGGAGTGACGAGCTGGCGCATCGGCGCCTGAGCGCGCCGCCGGGCTGAGGTCCGGCACTTTCGCTCCCCGGGGTGGGCGGTATCTTCTACGCCCGGTTCGCCGCACCCGATCCCGACCCACCTCGAAGGAGCCCGCATGGACTGGTCGTTCACCGACGAGCAGAAGGAGTTGCGCCGCACCGCGAAGCGATTCGTCGACGAGGAGCTGCGGCCCGTCGCCGACCAGATCGACAAGCAGCACGAGATCCCCCGGAGCCTCATCGACAAGATGGCCGAGCTCGGATTCCTGGGCGTCGTGTACCCCGAGGAGTACGACGGCGCAGGGATGGGGGAGACGGGCTACTGCATCCTGCAGGAGGAGATCAGCCGGGCGTGCGCGTCGACCGCCACGTTCATCGGCGCTCACCAGTCGATCGGCGGGATGACGATCAACAAGTTTGGCAGCGAGGAGCAGAAGAAGAAGTACCTCGCGCCGATGGCGCGCGGCGAGATGATCGGCGCCTACGCGTTGACCGAGCCCGAGTCCGGATCCGACGCCATGGGGATGAAGACGACGGCGGTCCGGAAGGGTGACGCGTACGTCGTCAACGGGACGAAGATCTGGATCACCAACGGTGGCCTCGCCGACGTGGTGGCGGTCTTCTGCATGGTCCAGGGGGAAGGAGAGGACGATTCCGGCCCCGCCGCGTTCATCGTCGAGAAGACGTTCCCCGGCTTCCGGGTCGGCAAGGTCGAGGAGAAGATGGGGATCCGGGGCTCGAACACGGTGGAGCTCGTCTTCGAGGACATGGAGGTCCCCGCCGCCAACCTGATCGGCGAGATCGGCGCGGGAGCCCACTACGCGTTCGGCGTGCTCGACGTCGGCCGGCTGGGGCTCGCGGCGGCCACCCTCGGGGCCGCCAAGGACGCGATCGATCGTTGCGTCCAGTACGCCGGGCAGCGCGAGGCGTTCGGCCGGAAGATCCAGGACTTTCAGGCGATCCAGTTCATGCTGGCCGACATGGCGGCCGACACGTACGCGATCGAGAGCCTGGTCTACCGCACGGCGTGGATGTGCGACCAGGGCCAGCGGTTCGGGCGCGAGGCCGCGATCTGCAAGTACTTCTGCTCGGAGGCCCTGGACCGGATCGTCGACCACGCCGTCCAGCTCCACGGGGGCATGGGGTACTCGGCGGAGATGTGGCCCGAGCGGTTCTACCGGGACTCGCGGATCAACCGGATCTTCGAGGGCACCAACGAGATCCAGCGCATCGTCATCGCCCGGGACATCCTCAAGAACGGCGGCTACTGAAGCGATGACTCGCGCGGCGCGATCGCTCCTGACGGCGCTCTGGCTCACCGCGGCGCTGAGCGGCTGCAGCGAGGAGGACCGCAAAGCATGGGTCTCGATCCTCCCGCTGAACTCGGCCGAGGAGGACACGACCGCGGTGGTCGACGGCCCCCGGGACCTCGCGATCGCCCCCGACTCGACCGCCGTCCTGCTCGGCCCCGACACCCTGTTCACGTCCGCCCGCGTCCCGGGCCGGCCGCCGATCGTCGAGGTCGTGCCGTCCCCCGACTCGACCTCGATCGCCTTCGTCGGTGGCGCCGACCGGCACGTCATCGGGGTCTGGTCCCGGAGGCGTCAGGTGGCGGGAATCGCCGAAGAGTTCCCCGGCGGCGGCAGCGCGACCCCGTTCTGGAGCCCGGACGGGCGCTATCTCGCGTACAGCGGTACGGCCGGCTCCGGGGTGATCCGTGTGGGCGTGTTCGACGGACTCGAGTTCCGCACCCGGACGCATCCGCTGCTGTCCTGGCTCAACCGGGAGCGGAAGGCGTCGTGGCCCCAGGGCTGGATCGACGAGAGCCGGCTGCGGCTGCTGGTCGCTCCGGGACCCGAGCCGTCGGGGGGCCTCGCGTACTCGTGGGAGCTGGACGGGGGAGCGTTCATGCTGGAGGCGCATGTCGAGCCGCTGGCCGAGCGCGCCCCGCCGGGGACCCGGCTCGAGCGGGGCGGGGTGGTCTCGCTCGACCTGCTCGGGGACGCCGCGCCCGAGACCCTGGCGCTCTTCCGCACGGCGGACGGCACGCCCGGCGCGCTGGTGCTGGAGCGCCGGGGCACCGGCTTCCGGGCGGCGCCCACGGTCCCGATCGTCGCGGCCGAGGCGCTGGGGCTCGAGAGCTGGGAGGCCGCGCGCCGGGGCGCCGCGCTTCATCAGATCGCCACGCTGGGGGGGCGGACCAGCCTGCTGCTCGATCTCCCGTCGAGCTCGACCCTCCGCGCGATCGGTATCTTTCAGGCCGGGGCCGGCGGGGTTCTCGAGCCGATGACGGTGACCGGCGAGGGGGGTAGCCGGCCGGCGATCTTCTACGACGGGATCTTCGGGGACGTCACGTCGCAGCTGGGGCTGGTGGATCTCGACGGCGACGGCGGGTTCGAGGTCGTGAGCGCGGTGGGACGGGTCGATCCGAGCTCGATCGAGCCGGGCCTGCAGTGGACGGTGGCGCCCTTCCGCGCGCGCGACGGCCGGCTGGTGCCGGCACCGGATCTCGAAGCCGCCGCGCTCGAAACCGTCCAGCGGGCGGTCGGCGGCAGCTGAGGCTCGCCAGCGGGACCCGGCTCGTCCTTCTTCTCGTCGGGGCCGCGGCGGCGGTCGCCGTCCTGCGCATGGTCTGCGTCCCCGTGGGCTCGTTCCGTGGCGGGCTCGACGAGCTCCGCTGGGGAATGAGCCAGGCGGAGGTGACGGACGTCCTCGGGGAGCCGAACCGGATCTGTGGCAGCGCCGAGATCGACCACGTGCCGCTCTCGCGGCCCGACAGCGCGGCCGTGAGGCGGGCGCTCGCGGCGAACACGAGCGAGCGGTGGGTCTACACGCGCCGCGAGCCGCGGCGGCCGATCCCCCGGGAGACAGGGCCCGGCTGCCGGGCGCCCTCGATCGCCACCGAGATCGGCTTCGACGCCGATGGCCGGCTCAGATGGCTCGTCCGCGAGATGGATCAGACCCCTCTCGAGCTCGATCCCGCGACGCTGGCCGGACCCTGACGGATCCTACCGCGCGTTCGCGTCGTTCAGGCTCCAATCGTAGTCCATGAACTGGATCTTCCAGGACGGGTCGCGGGCGGCGGCCGCGGCCTCCTCCGTCAGGTAGCGGGTCAGGTACTCGCGCAGGGACCCGGCGGCGCGCGCGAAGTCCTCCTCGTACCAGTCGAGGATGCGGCTCACGTAGAGCACCTTGGCGGAGGGGTCGAGGCGGTGCCCGTCGGGGCCGTTGAGGAAGGCGCGGGTCTGGAAGTCGAGCTGGGTGTCGAGGCGCGCCGCCTCGTACGGCTCGGGCCGCAGCTTCGGGCACGAGCGGGCGGCGCAGTTCAGCGCGAAGTGGATGCGCGGGTCCCACAGCGGGCGGGCCAGCAGGATCTCCTTCTCGATCTCGTCCAGGGTGCGGAGCTGGCCGGCCACGGGGTGCTCGCGGCGGCCGAAAAAGCCGCGCAGGCGCCCGCCCAGGAACCCGACGTCGCGGACCGAATCGATCGGATGCCGCTCGAGCACCCCGGCGATGACGCGGCTGTTGTAGGCATTGATCCAGAACGCCCGCCGCCCGTCGACGGTCAGGATCTCGGGCCGGGACTCCTCCAGCCACGCGAGCCAGCGGTGCCACTCGCGCGGACTCTCGGTGGCCAGCAGCCCGTAGCGGACCGCTCCGTCCTCCACATACCGGTCCAGGATCGACGCGTAGAGGGCGGGGGGAGCGAGCTCCCCCTCCCCCTGGGAGAGGGCGGGAGCCGGGAGGCAGACCGGCGCGAGGGCCGTCAGGAGCAGGGCCGCGTGATGGGGGACGAGAGCCCGCATGCAAGGCACAAGGTAAGGCGCTGCCCCGCCCGGGTCACCCGCCCCGAGCGGCCCGGCCCGGCGCGGTTGACTAAACCCTCGCCTTGCCTATCCTACGGGGGATGAGCGATGCGAACTTCGAAGCCGTGACCCACGAGCTCGACGCGCTCGAGTCGGAGCTCGAGGCCATGCGCGTGGCCGTGGACGAGGGAGAGGAGACCTTCACCGCGGCACCGACGGCCCGCCAGGCCGCCCTGCGGCACCTCGACCATGCCATGCGACACCTCATCGACTCCGCCTGGAGCCTGATCGAGGAGACCGACTGGGAAGAGCCCGAGGACAACCTCGACGCGATCGAGATCCTCGCCGAAGAGAAGGTCATCCCCGGCCGCCTGGGGGTCTCGCTGATGAGCCTCGCGGAATACGCAGCCGAGTATGGAGAGGAGGAAGGGTGGGAGGCGGACGCCGAGGCCACGGGCGCGTTCGAGCGCGTGACCGAGGGGGTCGACGCGATCGCCGAGTACCTGGAGTTCGTGCACCACTTCATGAAAGAGTGGGAGGCGTAGGCCGGCCACGCGCGGACGCGCCCCCCACGCCGTCCCGCGCTGATCTGGATCGCATCTGGCCGTACATCCCCGGCCGCCACCGCCAGGAGATCGCCGAGGAGTACGGCGTCACCGACGTCCTCAAGCTGGCTTCCAACGAGAATCCGCTCGGCCCTTCCCCGCTGGCGATCGCGGCCGTGGCCGGGCGGCTCGACGAGGTCCGGTACTACCCCGACAGCCAGGCACGGTCGCTGCGAGCGGCGCTGGCGGAGCGCCAGGGGGTCGATACGTCCCAGATCGTGGTGGGGAACGGCTCGGTCGAGTGCATCGACCTCGTCGCGCGGGCGTTCCTGCGGCCCGGCGACGAAGCCGTCGTCGGTTTCCCGAGCTTCCCCCGCTTCCAGATCGCGTGCCAGGTCGTGGGGGTCAAGCCGCGGGTCGTCCCGCACGTGGCGTGGCGCCACGACCTCGATGGCCTGCGCGCGACGGTGACCGAGCGGACGCGGGTCCTGTTCCTCGACAACCCCTGCAATCCGACCGGCACGTGCATCGGGCCGGGGGAGCTGGCCGCGCTGCTCGACGACCTGCCCCCCGAGACCCTGGTCGTCCTCGACCGCGCGTACCACGAGTTCGAGTCGCCGGCCAGGCGCTTCGGGGAGGATCTCGACCGGATCGGGGACGGCGCCAACCTGGTCGTGCTCCGGACGTTCTCGAAGGCGTACGGCCTGGCCGGCCTCCGCATCGGCTACGCGATGGCCCGGCCCGAGCACGCGCGCGCGCTCGAGCGCGTGCGCGAGGCGTTCAACACGAATGCCCTGGCGCAGATCGCGGCCGTGGCCGCGCTCGAAGACGAGGAGCACCTGCGGCGGACGGTCGAGACCGTGACGGCTGAGCGCGCGTGGCTCTCGGCCCAGTTCGACGAGCTCGGACTCGAGCACGTCCCGTCGGAGACGAACTTCCTGTTCACGAACCTCGGCCCGGGGGCGGCGGAGGTGAACGAGGCGCTGCTCGCGCGCGGGATCGTCGTCCGGCCGATGAGCGCGCCCGGCATCGAGACGTGGGCGCGGATCACGGTGAGCGCGCGCCCCGGCAACGAGCGGCTCGTCGGGGCGCTGCGGGAGGCGCTCGGCTGACCCGCATCGCGCTGATCCCGGGCGACGGGGTGGGGCCCGAAGTCCTCCCGGTCGCGCGGCGGGCCCTGGAGGTCGCCGGCCGGGCGCACGGGGTGGAGTACGCGTTCGAGTCCCTGCCGTGGGGTGCGGAGCGGTACCTCGCCTCCGGCGAGACGCTCCCGGACGGCGAGCTGCGGCGGCTCCGGAACGAGTTCGACGCCATTCTGCTGGGCGCCCTGGGCGACCCGCGCGTGCCGGGGAACGAGCACGCCCGCGACATCCTCTTCGGTCTGCGCTTCGGCCTCGATCTCTACGTGAACCTGCGGCCCGTCCGGCTCCTCCACCCGGACCTGTGCCCCCTCAAGCCCCGCCCCGACGGGGCCCGCCGTGTCATCGACCTGGTCGTGGTCCGCGAGAACACCGAGGGTGCCTACGTCGGGATCGGAGGGAACTTCAAGCTCGGCACGCCGGACGAGATCGCGATCAACGAGGACCTCAACACCTACAAAGGGGTCAAGCGGATCGTGCGGGCGGCCTTCGAGTACGCGGTCGAGCGCGGCCGGCCTCGCGTGACGATGTGCGACAAGGCGAACGCGCTGGCCTACGCGCACGGGCTGTGGCGCCGGGTCTTCGCCGAGGTCGCGGCCGAGTTCCCGTTCCTGAAGACCGAGGTCGAGTACGTCGACGCGCTGGCGATGAAGCTCGTGCGGCATCCCGAGCACTACGCGGTGATCGTCACCAGCAACCTGTTCGGGGACATCCTGTCGGACGAGGCCTCGGCGCTGGTGGGAGGCCTCGGCCTCGTGGCGAGCGCCAACCTCCACCCCGGCCGCCCGGGGATGTTCGAGCCCGTCCACGGATCGGCGCCCGACATCGCCGGCACCGGCACCGCCAATCCGATGGCGGCGGTGCTGACCGCGGCGCTCCTGGCCGAGCACACCGGCGCGCCAGCGGTGGCCGTGGCGCTGGAGTCCGCGGTGACGGACGCCCTCGCCGAAGGGGTCGCCACCCCCGACGCGGGCGGAGCGGGGTCGACCGCCGAGGTCGGCGACTGGATCTGCGAGCGGATCGACCGCGGCGCCTGACCATGGCGTCGATCACGACCCCGCCTCCCGGTTCCGCGGACCCGCCGGCTCCGCTCGAATGGGCGGGCTGGGCCCTCCTCGTCCTGCTGACCTTGACCGTCGTCGCGATGGCACTGCTCCGGCCCACGGATCCCGCCGGCGTCCTGAGCGAGATCCGCCTGGCGGCAGGCTTCGACCGGTACCAGGCCGCGATGTCGGACGGCGACCGGATCCACAGCACCGTCGTCGCCGAGCTGAGGGCCATCGACCCGGGCGACCTGGAGCAGCGGCGCTCGCTCTACGCGCTGCTGGCCCGCGCCGCGGAGCGGTATCAGGTCGCGCGCGAGGAGGCCGAGGGGTTTTACGAGGACCAGCGGGCCCAGAGCCGGCTCGCGCGGACCTACCTCCTGTGGGCGCGGTCGCTGCACGAGGACGGCACGGGGAAGTGGTACCAGCGTAACGACGAGCGGACCCTGCGCCGTGCCCGGCAGATGGTCGACGACGGGCTGGCGCTGCCCGACATCCCCGGCGAGCAGCGGGTCGAGCTCGAGCAGATGGGAACCCGGATCGATCGCGCGCTGACGCCGTGGCCGATCTTCTAGCCCCCGCGCCGCCCGTGCCGGCTTCCCACCGGCGGCGGGCGCTGGGCGTGTGCCTGCTGCTCGCGGCCACCTTGCTGGTCGGCGGAATCGACCTGCCGGCCCGCGGGTACGAGGCGTTCCGCTACGCGACGTTCGGCTTCACCGGTGGCCTGCTCGGGATCCTGTACACGTTCGCGCTGGCCAGCCGCGGCGTCCTGTGGCGCCCGGGCGGGTGGCTGGGGACGATCGTGCTCGTCTACTGGGCCGCCGCGACGGGGATGATGTTCCGGCTCCTGCTGCCACCACCGGGTCTCGTGCAGGTCGGGCTGGCCGTGCTGGCCGCCGTGGGCGCGGCAATCATCGTCAGCCGGCGCCAGCGGGAGAGCGCGGTGCTGGCGCTGGGGATCGTGACCGTGACGCTGGCGGTCATCCGGTTCGCCCTGGTGCCCGCGTTCTGGGCACGCTCGGACCTGCCGAACTGGGGGCCGCTCCGATTCGGCGCCTCGGCCGACGCGCTGCGCGACTTCTTCGTCGCCTACACGCCCGAGCGACCCGTCTCGCAGGCGCTCCACTTCCTCGCGTTGTGCCTCTGGGTCGCGGCGCTCTGGCTTCAGTGGGAGCCGCCCGAGCCTGCGGGAGTGACGCAGCCCAGGGGCCGCTCGGAGCCGTCCGGGCCCGACCCCGCCTAGCGGCCGGTCGCCCGGGAGAGGAACGGAATCGGGCGTCTCATCGGTCGCCTCCTTCGGGAGCGCGGACTTCCCCATGGGGGGTCCGGATCCGCATCTCGAGCCTCTCCGGCGTGCCGGGGACCACGAGGCGCTGCATGATCACCTCGTGCCGTCGCTGCTGCATCTGGTGGAACCGCTCGCGCTGCTCGTCGGTGAGAAGCGCCTCGATGTCCGCGTTCGTCGAATCGATCAGGGCCTTGAGCCGCGGCTGCATCACCTCGAGCAGCGAGTCCGCCTTCTGCCGCTGGAGCTGCATCAGGCTGTCGACGCGGGCGGCCTGCTCCTCGTCGAGCCCGAGCTCGGCGCCGAACTCCGTGCCGAGCCGCTTGTAGAAGACGCCCCCGCCGGGAGCGCCCGGGGCGGGGGGGATGTGCGGCAGGTCGATCCGCTCCATCCGCATGTCGTGCGCGAGCCGCTCGGGCCGCAGGGCCAGCGCCACCGCGCCGCCCGCCAGTCCGCCGGCCAGGAACGCCACGGCCAGCACGCCGGCCGCGATCCACAGGGTGTTGCGGGATTCGATCGTCATCGGTTTCGCTCCTCCATCGCGAGCGCGAGCTCTTCCAGGGTCGGGGCCCGGCCGTTCGAGACCCAGGCCGTGACGGGCGCGGGGAGTCCGAGCGCGTCGCCCAGCGCGATCGCCGGCGCGTCGCCGTCCACCTCTCCACGGCCGCCGGCGACCAGCGCCCCGAGAGCCAGGACCGCAACCGCGGCTGCAGCGGCGAGGGTGGGGCGCACCCAGGCGGCGAGCCAGTCGGCCGGCCCGCGAGCCGCGTAGCCGGCCAGGATCGGCGCCGCGCGGCCCATGATCCCCCGCACCATCGACTCCCACCGATCCGCGTCGCGCGTCGGGTCGAGGGGGGCCCAGCCGGGCTCCAGGTCGTCGCTCATCCGAGGCTCTCCTTTCCGTGGCGGGCCGCCAGGCGCTGGCGCAGCGTCTTGCGGGCCTCGTGCAGGTGGTACCGCACCGTCCCCTCGGGCATCCCGAGGCGCTCGGCGATCTCCGCGTGTCGCCACCCCTCCAGATCGTGGAGGAGCGCGACTTCGCGGCGGGTCTCGTCGAGCGTGCCGAGGGCGTCCAGGAGATCGTTCCTGAGCAGGGCGCGCTCGGTGTCCCGCAGCGGGTCCCCTCCGCCTCCCCGCGCGACCGCCTCGTCGAGCGGCTCCTCCGACCGCACGCGGCGCGTCCGGAGGAGGCTGAGCGCACGGTTCCTCACGATCTCCAGGAGCCACGCCCCGAACCGATCGGGGTCGCGCAGCGTTCCCAGCCGCTCGAGCGCGGCGATGAACGCGTCCTGGCACACATCCTCGGCGTCGTGCGCGCTACCGGTCCGGGCCAGCGCGACCGCGTAGGCGGCCCGCAGGTGGCGCCTGACGAGGGCCTCGAAGGCGATCGTCCGGCCCCGCAAGGCCTCCTTCACCAGGTCTCGATCGGAGCCGGCCATCGTCATAGGAAAGACGCGGACGGGGTGGAAAACGTTGGGAGCCCCTTCGGTTGACGCTTCCGCGCCGGGAGGCGACCCTTAGGGGACACGGCTCACCGCCGCGATCTCTCGGCTCGTCCGACACATCCGTCCCACCTCCGCAATCGAGGAGCATACCATGAAGCTCGACCGCGACGACATCGTGCTCGTGGCCGGGGTCCGCACGCCGTTCGGGGCCTTCGGCGGGTCGCTCAAGGACCTGTCGGCGAACGACCTGGGCGTGGTCGTCGCCCGGGCGGCGCTGGAGCGGTCCGGCTTCGCCCCCGACGA
>DATKCO010000048.1:0-20499 GCA_035513155.1 Gemmatimonadota bacterium
CGTGGAGTCGCGGAGCGCGTTGACGGGGTCCGGACGCCGGGGTAACCTCTGCCGCCCGGCACCGCACCGACCCCATCGCGCTCGAACACTCCGACGGAGGATCGATGGCCAACGTCCCGGAAGACCTTCGCTACAGCAAGGACCACGAGTGGGTCGCGTTCGATGAACAGACGGGGGTGGCGACGGTCGGGATCACCGACTACGCCCAGGGCGAGCTGGGGGACGTCGTGTTCGTCGAGCTGCCGTCCGATGGCGCCGACGTGACCGCCCATGCGGCCTGCGGGACGATCGAGGCGGTCAAGGCCGTCGCCGAGCTGTTCGCTCCGGTCTCGGGCTCGGTGGCGGCGGTCAACGCGGCGCTCGAGGACAGCCCGGAGACCGTCAACGCCGATCCCTACGGCGCCGGGTGGATGCTGCGGATCCAGCTCGCCGACCGCGCCGAGCTCGACGATCTGATGGACGCCGCCGGCTACCTCGAGCACATCGGCTGAGCGTGCCGCGAGAGGTTCCGTCTCCCGATCGGTTCGCCGACCGACACATCGGCCCGCGCCCCGACGACATGCAGGCGATGCTGGAGACGCTCGGCCTGGAGAGCCTGGAGGCGCTGGCCGACGCGGTAGTCCCGGACGGGATCCGGCTGCGCCGGCCGCTCGACCTGCCTCCCGCTGTTCCCGAGGCGGCCGTGCTCGAGGAGCTGGCCAGGATCGCGGCGGAAAACGAGGTCTGGCGGTCCTTCATCGGGATGGGGTATCACGACTGCTTCACCCCTCCCGTGATCCTCCGGAACATCCTCGAGAACCCCGGCTGGTACACGGCCTACACGCCCTACCAGGCCGAGATCGCCCAGGGTCGGCTCGAGGCGCTGCTCGTCTTCCAGAACGTGGTCGCCGACCTCACCGGGCTGCCGGTCGCCAACGCCTCGCTCCTCGACGAGGGGACGGCGGCGGCCGAGGCTCTGGCGCTGATCCAGCGGGTCACCCGCAAGGAGGACGGGGTGTTCCTGGTGGACCGCGGATGCCATCCGCAGACGATCGCGGTCGTCACGACCCGCGCCGAGGCGCGGGGCGTGGCGGTCGAGGTGGCCGACGTCCTCGACGTACCCATCGACGCGCGGATCGTCGGCGCGCTGATCCAGTATCCGACGACCGAGGGCGCGATCCCCGCCTACGCGGAGCTCTGCGATCGAGTGCACGCGGCGGGGGGGCTGGTCGCCGCGGCCACCGACCTCCTGGCGCTCACCCTGCTCGCGCCGCCGGGCGCGTGGGGAGCCGACGTCGCGGTCGGCAACAGCCAGCGCTTCGGGGTCCCCCTCGGCTACGGCGGTCCGCACGCGGCGTTCTTCGCCACGCGCGAGCCGTACGCGCGGCAGGTGCCGGGGCGCATCATCGGGGTCACGCGGGACGCCTCCGGCCGCGAGGCGTACCGGATGGCGCTCCAGACCCGCGAGCAGCACATCCGCAAGGAGAAGGCGACGAGCAACGTCTGCACGGCACAGGTCCTGCTCGCCGTCGTGGCGGGCATGTACGCGGTGTATCACGGACCGGAAGGGCTGACGAGGATCGCCCGCAGGGTTCATGGGCTCACCGCGTTGCTCGCCGCCGGTCTCGCGCGGCAGGGTCGCCGCCGCACCCACGACACGTTCTTCGACACGCTGGCGGTGGAGCTGGGCGACGCCGAGCGGAGCCGGGTCCTCGACGCGGCGCAGGCGCGCCGGATCAACCTGCGCCCGCTGGAAGGCGGGCGGGTCGGCATCGCGCTCGACGAGACCGTGGACGAGGGAGACGTTCGCGATCTGCTCGAGGTCCTGGGGCCGGCCGGCGCCGAACCGGCCGACATCGCGACGCTCGACGGGGAGGACGGGATCCCCGAGGAGCTCGCCCGCACGGCTCCGTTCCTCGAGCACCCGGTGTTCCACCGGCATCGCTCCGAGACCGAGATGCTCCGCTACCTCAAGCGGCTCGAGAACCGCGACCTGTCGCTGGCCCACGCCATGATCCCGCTCGGGTCGTGCACGATGAAGCTCAACGCGACGACCGAGATGATCCCGATCACGTGGCCGGGGTTCGGCCGCCTGCATCCGTTCGCCCCCCGCGAGCAGGCGGCGGGGTACCTCCGGCTCTTCGGGCAGCTCGAGGCGTGGCTGGCCGAGATCACCGGGTTCGCGCGCGTCTCGCTCCAGCCCAACGCCGGATCCCAGGGGGAGTTCGCGGGCCTCCTCGTGATCCGCGCCTGGCATCGCTCACGGGGTGACGCGGCGCGCACGACGTGCCTGATCCCGCAGTCGGCCCACGGGACGAACCCCGCCAGCGCGGTGATGGCGGGCATGGAGGTGGTGGCCGTGCGGACCGACCCGGACGGCGACATCGACGTCGACGACCTGCGGGCGAAAGCCGCGAAGCACGGCGAGACGCTGGGCGCGATCATGGTCACCTACCCGTCGACCCACGGGGTCTTCGAGAAGCGCATCCGCGAGGTGTGCGACATCGTCCACGAGCACGGCGGGCAGGTGTACATCGACGGCGCCAACATGAACGCGCAGGTCGGGCTGGCCCGGCCCGGCGACTACGGCGCGGACGTGTGCCACCTGAACCTCCACAAGACGTTCTGCATCCCGCACGGCGGCGGAGGGCCCGGGATGGGTCCGATCGGGGTCGCCCCCCATCTGGCTCCATTCCTGCCGGACCACCCCGTCGTCGACCTGGGGCACGACGAGTCCGCGGGAACGATCTCCGCCGCGCCATGGGGGAGCCCCTCGATCCTGCCGATCTCGTGGGCCTACATCCGGCTCATGGGTCCGGACGGCCTGACCCGCGCCTCCCAGGTCGCGATCCTCAACGCGAACTACGTCGCGCGCCGGCTGGCCGACGACTATCCGCTGCTCTACGCCGGCGCCGAGGGCCTCATCGCCCACGAGTGCATCCTCGACACCCGCGCGCTCCGGCAGAGCTCGGGCGTCGAGGTCGAGGACATCGCCAAGCGGCTGATCGACTACGGCTTCCACGCGCCCACCGTGTCGTTCCCGGTGGCCGGCACCCTGATGGTCGAGCCGACCGAGAGCGAGTCGAAGGAGGAGCTCGACCGGTTCGTGGAGGCGATGGCCGCCATCCGCGACGAGATCCGCGAGATCGAGACCGGGATCGCCGACCGCCAGGACAACCTGCTGAAGCACGCCCCCCATACACTGGCCGTCGTGACCGCCGACGACTGGCCGCACCCCTACTCGCGCGCGCGCGCCGCCTTCCCCACGCCGGCGTCCGCCGACCACAAGGTCTGGCCGGCGGTGGGACGGGTGGACGCGGCGTACGGGGACCGGAACCTGATCTGCACGTGCCCGCCGATAGAGGAGTGGGCGGAAGCGACGACCTGACACGGGGCCGCGATGGCGAAGGGAGGAGGAGCATGGCGAAGCTGACCTGGCACGGACACTCGTGCTTCGAGTACGAGACCGACGAGGGGAGGATCCTGATCGATCCGTTCCTGTCGGGGAACCCGAAGGCCGACGTGGGTCCCGACGAGATCGAGGGGATCGACGCGATCGTCGTCTCCCACGGTCACGGGGACCACTGGGGGGACACGGTCTCGATCGCCCGGCGCACGAAGGCGACCGTCGTGGCGGCCTACGAGCTGGCGCAGCTCGCCTCGGAGGAGGGGTGCGAGTCCCACGGGCTGGCGTGCGGCGGCGGCCGGCAGTTCGACTTCGGCCACGTCAAGCTGGTGCCCGCCGCGCACGGCTCGATGACCGAGGCCGATCCCAAGTACTCGACGAACCCGTGCGGCATCGTGATCACCGCCGGCGACAAGGTCCTGTACCACGCGGGCGACACGGCGCTAACGGCCGACATCCGGCTCCTGGGAGAGCTCTACGACTTCGACTGCGTCTGCCTGCCGATCGGGGACAACTACACGATGGGACCAGACGACGCCCTCCACGCGGCGCGCTTCCTGTCCGCGGGCCTCGTCGTCCCGATGCACTTCGACACCTTCCCGCTCATCGAGCAGGACGCGGCCGGATGGGCGGAGCGGGTGCGGGCGGAGACGGGCTCGCGCTGCGAGGTGCTCGTGCCCGGGGGCGCGCTCGAGTTCTGAGGGCGAGGCTCCCGCGTCCCGAACGCCTTCCGTGGCGGACCGATCCGACGCGCCGAGGGGTACCAGCCGCATGCGCTCCTCCCCGCGCTCCATGGGCTTCGCGCTCCTCGCCGTGGCCGCCGCGGTCGCGTGCGACGGCGGGGACGTGGCGAGCCGCACCGAGACGGCCGTCGCCGACTCTGGTTTCGCCGTCACGGCCGGGCCCGCGGAAGCGGCCGACGTCACGGTCACCGGACGCGTGGTCGACGCCGAGAGCCGGGAAGGCGTGGCGGACGGCTACGTGATCGTCCTGGCGCCTGGCATCTCGTTCACGGACTGGGAGGAGAGCCCACCGGAGGAGATCGAGGATCTCATGGCGGGGGCCGCCGTCACCGACAGCCTCGGCCGGTTCGAGGTCCCCGACCTGCCGCGCGGCCGCGACTTCACGGTCGTGGTGGCGGCGCGCGGCCACGAGCCGGCGGTCTTCGAGGGCGGCCTCACGGTCCGCCCCGACGATCCCCCCTTCACGCGGCTGGCGGACGTGGAGCTCGCCCCGCGATGACGGCTTGGCGGCTCCTCCAGACCGGTCCCAGACCCGGACGCTGGAACATGGCCTGCGACGCCACGCTGCTGGCGCGCGCCGCCGCGCCGACCCTCCGCCTCTACGCCTGGGATCCGCCGGCCGTATCGCTGGGCCACCACCAACCGGCGCCGACCTCCGAGGAGCTGGCCCGCCTCCACGCCCTCGGGCTCGACTGGGTGCGCCGCCCGACCGGCGGCCGCGCGGTGTTCCACGGTGGGCCGGAGGAGGAGCTGACGTACAGCGTAGTGGCGCCGATCGGCGCCGCCGGCATCCCCGCCGGCCTGGGGGACGCGCACCGGTGGATCCACGCGACGATCGCGGCCGGGCTGGGTGCGCTGGGCGCGACCGTGGCCCTCGCCCCGCGGGAGGGTGGAGCGGCACGGGCCACCCCGCCGCTCGGCCGGCTGGCGTGCTTCGCGGCGTCGGTCCCCGGCGAGATCACGGCCGGGGGGCGGAAGCTCGTGGGTAGCGCGCAGCGGCGCTCCCGGCGGACGCTCCTCCAGCACGGCTCGATCCCGCTGGCGGGCGACCAGGGGCCGCTGGCCGAGGTCTGGCCGGGAAGCCTGCCGGCGGAGCGCCCCGCGAACCTGTCGGCCGTGGCCGGGCGGCGGATCGCCTTCGATGACCTGGCCCGGGCACTCGTCGCCGTGTTCGAGGAGGCGCTGGACGCGCGCCTCGAGCCCGGCGTCCTCGCCGCCGAGGAGGAGAGCGGCATCGAAGCGCTCGCCTTCGAGCCCGCGTTCGCTTGACACCGTCGCGCGGCGGCGGCGATACTGACCATCCATGCCGCGACAACTCTGCGCGCCCGCGGGCGCCATCGTTCCGCATCCCCATCCGCGAGGGCTGTCCCCTATGATCGCTCGGCTCCGATTCCCCTCGATCCTCCTGATCGCGGCCCTCGTCGGCTGTGGCAGCGAGCCGGCCGGCGAAGGCCCCGGCACGGCCGGCGCCCCCGTCCACGGCGGCACCGCGGTCGTCGTCACGACGAGTGACTTCGACGCCTTCAACGAGCTCGTCTCGACCGACTACGACACCGGCCAGGTCATGAACTTCGTCCTGTTCGCGAACCTCGTCCGGCTCGACGAGGAGATGAACTACGAGCCGTATCTCGCCGACTCCTTCTGGATGTCCGACGACGGCCTCGCGATCACGTTCCGGATCCGCGAGGGGATGAGCTGGCACGACGGCACGCCGGTCACCGCCGACGACATCCTCTGGACCTACGAGATGACGGTGAACGAAGAGATCGCCTACGCGAACATCGCGTACATGCAGTACGTGGACCGGGCGGTCAAGGTCGACGACCGCACCGTGCGCTTCGAGTTCACCGAGGCCCACTCCGACGCCCCGATGGACTTCACCGAGTGGAGCCCGATGCCCAGCCACCTGCTGGAGGAGGTTCCACCCGGGGAAATGCGGACCGCCTCGTTCAACCGGAATCCGGTGGGGAGCGGTCCCTTCCGCTTCGTCTCCTGGGCCGCGAACCAGCAGGTCGTCTTCGAGGCGAACCCGGACTTCGTGCTGGGACGCCCCCATCTCGACCGGCTGGTGGTCCGCGTGATCCCCGAGCAGACGACCCAGCTGACCGAGCTGCTGACCGGCGGCATCGATCTGATGCGGGCGGTACCCCCGGCCGAGATGGCCCGCGTCGAGGAGAGCCAGAACGTCTACGCGATCACCTATCCGGCCCGCTCCTACACGTTCCTCGCGTGGAACACGCGCAATCCGCTGTTCGAGAGCGCCAAGGTGAGGCGCGCGCTGACGATGGGGATCAACCGCCAGCAGATCGTCGACGCGCTCCTCTACGGCTATGGGACCATCGCGGTCAGCGACGTCATGCCGTTCCAGTGGGAGTTCAACGAGGAGATCGAGCCCTGGCCCTACGACCCCGAGCAGGCGCGCCGCATGCTCGCAGAGGAGGGGTGGACCGACCACGATGGAGACGGGATCATCGACAAGGACGGCCGGCCGTTCCGCTTCGTCCTTCGCACCAATCAGGGGAACGACCTGCGCGAGGACATCGTCGTGATCGTCCAGAACCATCTCGGGCAGCTGGGGATCGACGTCCAGCCGCGGTTGATCGAGTGGAACACGTTCATCACCGACCTCAAGGCGAAGCGGTTCGAGGCCGCAGTGAGCGGCTGGTCGACGGATTTCAAGTTCAACCCGACCGACCTGTTCTCGACCGCCGCGATCGAGGGGAAGTACAACTATCCGTCCTACAGCAACCTCGAAGCCGACTCCCTGATGCTGCGGGCGCTCACCACGCTGGATCGCGAGGAGGCGCGGCCCCTCTGGAAGCGGTACTCGGAGGTCATCCACGAAGACCAGCCGTACACCTTCCTCTACTACCTTGAGGAGCGCCTCGGGGTCTCCAGTCGGCTCCACGACGTGACCGCGGACGCGCGCGGCCACCTGATCTCGGCGGCCGAGTGGTGGATCCCGGAGGCCATGCAGAACCGTGTCGGGGAGCGGCCGGTGGCCAGGGCCGGCGACGCCGCCCCATGACCCGATCCGCAAAGGAGACGAAATGCGCATGAATCGATGGCTGAGGGCGGTGGCGGCGGCAGCGATCCTGGGGGCGTGTGGTGGCGGTGGGGGCGCGGGCGAGCAGGCCGGCGCGGAAGGGACGCCCGCGGACGGCGACATGCTGGTCGTCGGGGTCGCGGCCGACGCCGATACGTTCTTCCCGCCCCTGTCCAACTCCGTGACTTCCTCGGACATCTACGGCCACGTGTACTGGTACCTGATGCGGTCGGAGCCCGACTTCATCAACTTCCGGCCCGGTCTCGCCGACTCGTTCTCGTTCAGCGAGGACTCGCTCCAGGTGACGTTCCACATCCACCCCGGCGTGACCTGGCACGACGGCGAGCCGTTCACGGCCGACGACGTCGTGTTCGCCCTCGGCGTCTGCCAGGCCCCGGAGATCAACTGGTCGGCGGCCAGCTGGCTAAACCACATCACGAACGTCGAGGCGGTCGACTCGTTGACCGTCCGGTTCACCTACGACGAGCCGTACATGTACCAGGTGATCGACGCCAACGTCTGCTACCCGCTTCCCGAGCACATCCTGGGTGACGTCCCGTTCGGCGAGATGGGGAATCACCCCATCGCGCGCGCGCCGGTCGGCAACGGCCCCTTCCGCTTCGTCTCCTGGCGCTCCGGCGAGGAGATCGTGCTCGAGGCGAATCCCGATTTCGTACATGGCCGTCCGCACCTGAACCGGATCTCGTTCCGGATCATCCCCGAGGGCACGACCCTCGCGACCCAGATCCAGAACGGGAACATCGACCTGTGGACCCGGTTCTCGCCGACGTTCTTCCCGCAGCTCGAGAACGACGCCGACCTCGTCGTCCACTCGTATCCCGGCCGCTCCTACACGTATCTCGCGTGGAACACGCAGGATCCCCTGTTCAGCGACAATCGGGTCCGCCAGGCCCTGACGCTCGCGACCAATCGCCAGGAGATCATCGACGCGCTGGTCTATGGCCAGGGCCAGGTCCTCAGCCAGCCACTGATCACGACGATCTGGGCCCACGACCCGACGATCGAGCCGTATCCGTTCGATCCCGACAGCGCCCGGGCGCTCCTGGAGGCCGCGGGATGGACGGACGCGGATGGCGACGGGATCCGCGAGAAGGACGGACAGAGGTTCTCGTTCACGGTCAAGACAAACAACGACAACCAGCTGCGCATCGACATCGCGACTGTGCTCCAGCAGCAGTTCCGGGCCGTCGGGGCCGACGTGCGCCCGTCGCCGCTGGAGTTCAACACGTTCATCGAGGAGCTCCTGGCAAAGAACTACCAGGCGGCGGTCGGGGGCTGGTCGGTGGGGATCAAACCGGACATGGTGCCCACGTTCGGTCAGGGCGAGCTGTTCAATTTCGTGAGCGCGGACAACGACCGGCTCGAGACGCTGATCCGCCAGGCGGAGGTGACGCGGGACAGGGACGTGATGCGGGATCTCCTGTCCCAGGCCCAGCGGATCATCGTCGACGAGGCGTATTACACGTTCCTCTTCCAGCTGAACGATCTCCATGCGATCGACAGCCGGTTCCAGAACGTGGACATGAACGCCTACGGCTGGGGGTTCAACCTCGAGGAGTGGTACGCGCCGGAGGGGCGGCAGAAGTACGACGTGCCGGTCGGCGCCTCGCCCCTGGCGGAGGGATCGGGTGGCGCGACCCCGGCGGGTCGCTGAGGGGCCGGGGTCGGTGTAGCGCGTGACCGGCTTCATCCTCAAGCGGGCACTGCTGGCGATCCCGACCCTGCTGGGGGCGTCGACGCTGATCTTCTTCCTCATGCACGCCGCACCCGGCGACCCCACCTCGATGTACATCCGGCCCGACATCGACCCGGCGGTCATCGAGCAGATGCGGAAGAACCTGGGGCTCGACCAGCCGGTCCACATCCAGTACGTGAAGTGGGTGTCGTCGTTCGCGCAGGGCAAGTTCGGCTACTCCTTCTCCCAGAAGCGCCCCATCGCCGACATCATCAAGGACACGCTCCCCAACACGCTGCTCCTGTCGGGCGTCGCGATGCTCATCATCTTCACGCTGGGGGTCCTGATTGGGACGATCCAGGCGGTGCGCCAGTACTCGCTCCTCGACAACGTCGCGACCGTGATCGCGTTCTTCTTCTATTCGATGCCCTCCTTCTGGTTCGGCCTCATGCTCATCCTGCTCCTCTCCTACAAGCTCCAGTGGCTGCCGGCGAGCCAGATGACCTCGGTCAACTACGAGTTCCTGCCGGCCGGCGAGCAATGGCTCGACCGACTCAAGCACCTTCTCATGCCGGCGCTGGCGCTGGGGGTCGGCGCGGCCGCCGGGGTCGCCCGCTACATGCGGAGCGGCATGCTCGAGCAGATCCACCAGGACTACGTCCGGACGGCCCGCGCCAAGGGGCTCTCCGAGCGCGTGGTGGTCTTCAAGCACGCGATGCGGAACGCGCTGATCCCCATCGTCACGCTGCTCGGCCTCTACTTTCCCTTCCTGGTCGGCGGGGCGGTCCTCATCGAGACGATCTTCGCCTGGCCCGGCATGGGACGGCTGATCATCACCGCGATCTTCCAGCGCGACTACCCGGTCGTCCTCGCGAGCGCGTTCGTGCTCTCGATCATGGTCGTCGTCGGAAACCTGATCGCGGACATCCTCTACTCGATCGTCGATCCGCGCGTGCGGGTCGAGGAGTCGGAGGCCTGAGTGGCGCCGGAAGGGGACGTTCACGGAGTGGATACGGCAGTGCGCGCGATGGCCGCATCGGAGGCACCGGGGGTTTTGCCCAAGGCTCCGGCGCGCGGCCAGCCGCGGAAGCCGTGGGCGGTCGCGCTGTCGGCGGTGGTCCCGGGGCTGGGCTCGCTGGCGATCGGGCGCGTCGCCGTTGGTGTGTGGATCCTGGGGAGCTGGACGATCGCGCTCGGAACGCTCGCGACCTCGACCGAGGACGTTGCCAGCACGCTGGAGCGCGGCGGGGTGGGGGACTGGATCGCGCTCGGCACGCTCGGGGTCACGCTGGTCGGCGCGTGGCTTTGGGGGATCCTCGACGTGGCGGTCGTGGCGACCCGGCCCGTCAAGCGGACGGGGGTCAGTCAGTGGCGGATCGCCGGCCGCCGCTTTCGCGGCAACCGGCTCGCGATGATCGGCCTGGCGATCATGGTGCTCCTCTATTGGGTGACGCTCCTGGCTCCCTACCTCGCTCCCTACGACCCGAACTTCCAGGGCAACATCGTCCTCAACCGCTATCAGCCGCCGTCGCTGGACCACCTCCTGGGGACCGACAAGTTCGGCCGGGACGTCTTCAGCCGGATCCTCTACGGCGCCCGCATCTCGCTGACGATCGGGTTCATCGCGATCGTCATCTCCGTGACCCTGGGCATCCTGGTGGGCGCGGTCGCGGGGTACTTCCGGGGCTGGGCGGACACCGCGATCGCGCGCTTCATCGACATGCTGCTCTCGATCCCGCGGTTCATCCTCCTGCTCGTCATCATCGCGGTCTTCGAGCCGAACATCTTCGTCCTGGTGGCGGCGCTCGGGCTCACCGGCTGGGAATCGAGCGCGCGCATCGTGCGCGGGCAGTTCCTCGCCCTGCGGGAGCAGGAGTTCGTGCAGGCCTCGCGCGCGCTCGGCTACTCGGACGGCCGGATCATCCTGCGCCACATCCTGCCCAACACGCTGGCCCCGATCATCGTGATCGCGACACTGGGCATCGGGAACGTCATCCTGGCGGAGGCCGCGCTCTCCTTCCTCGGTCTCGGCGTCCAGCCTCCCACCGCCTCGTGGGGCTCGATGGTCAACGACGGGCGTGACGCGATGATCACCGCGTGGTGGATCTCGACGTTCCCCGGCCTCGCGATCGTCCTCACCGTGGTGTCGTTCAACCTGCTGGGCGACGGGTTGCGGGACGCCCTGGATCCGCGCTCCCGGGTCTGATGCGTGTCCTGTTCGTCAGCGATTTCTTCTGGCCCCTCATCGGCGGCATCGAGGTGTGGGCGGCGCGGCTGGTGACCCGCATGGCCGCGCGCGGCTACGAGGTGCGGGTCGTCACCTCCCGCTTCGAGGAGGAGCGGCCGCCCCCCGATCGGCTAGGGGACGTCGCGATCGAGCGGTTCGACTTCCGCGCCGCCGTCGAGGACGGGCGACTGGACCGCTTCGGCGAGGCGCTGACCGGGATGAAGCGGGTCAAGCGGGAGTTCCGGCCCGATGTCGTTCACCTCGGGACCGTCGGTTGGAGCACGCTGTTCCATCTGCTCTCGCGGGACGCGTGGAACGCCCCGACGCTGCTCACCCTGACCCAGCAGCGGCTCGCCAGCCAGGACGGTGCGGACGACACGCTGCTCGGCCGGGCGCTGGGTTCGGTCGACTGGGTCTCGAGCGTTTCGGCGGCGGTGCTCGACCAGGCGATCGAGCTCGCGCCCCCAGTCGCGGGTCGCTCCTCCGTGGACTACTGGGGCATGGAGGCGCCGTTCGAGCCCGCGCCGCCCGGCCTCGACCCCCCGCGCGTCCTGTGCGTCGGCCGGCTGGTGCCGGCCAAGGGGTTCGACCTCGTCCTGCGGGCCCTTGCCGCGCTGGTCGAGGCCCATCCCGCGCTCTCGCTGGCGATCGCGGGGGAGGGTCCGGAGCGCTCCCGCCTCGAGGCGCTCGCCACCGAGCTGGAGGTCGCCGGCCGCGTTTCGTTCGAGGGGTGGATCGACCCCCGGGCCGTGCCGGCACGGATGGCTGAGGCGTCGCTCGTCGCCCTCCCCTCGCACCGGGAGGGGCTCCCGGTCGTGGCGGTGGAGGCGGCCTGGTCGGGGCGTCCGATCGTCGGCGCGAACGTGTCGGGGATGCGGGAGGTGGTCGACCACGGACGCACCGGCCTCCTGGTCCCGGCCGGCGACCGGGATGCGCTGGCCCGCGCGATCGACGAGATTGTACGCGATCCGGCGGGCGCCCGGCGGATGGGCCTCGAGGCGAGGCGCCTGGCGGTTCGCCGCTTCTCCCTGGATGGCATGCTGGACGCCTACGAGAGTCTCTACGAACGACTCGCGAAGAGGAGGATGGATGCTCGGGTCTGACGCGCGGTTCTCGGTGCGCGGCGAAGAGGTGGCGGCCAAGGTGTTCGACGACGAGGTCGTGGTCGTCCATCTGGGGACGTGCACCTACTACAGCGCCTCGGGGAGCGGGGCCGACGCCTGGGTGTGGATCGAGGAAGGGCGGCCGGTCGCCGAGGTGGCGGCCGCCCTCGCCGAGCGCTACGGCATCGAGGTCGAGCGGGCCCGCGCCGATCTCGACCGCTACGTGGCGAGGCTGCTCGAGGAAGGGCTGATCACGCCGGCCAACGGCGGTCCCGCGACCGCCTCGGAGGCGGCGCCTCCGGCCGACCGCGGGGAGTACGCGCCGCCGGACCTCCAGGCGTACCGCGACATGGCCGATCTGCTCGCACTCGACCCGCCGCTCCCCGAGCTCGATCGTCCGGCGTGGCGCGCCGCGGTCGATGACGGACGAGGCTAGCCTCCCGCCGATCCCCGACTCCCCGGAGTTCCAGCTCCTTCTCGACAGCGCGATGCCTCCCGACGGCGGCTCCCCGGCGTGGACCGGACCGCCGGACGGCCTGGACTGGACCCGCCTCCTCGACCGGGCGATGGACCAGGGGATGGTCCCGCTCGTCCGGCGGCACCTCGCGGCCGGGACCTGGGCGGGCGTGCCGGACGCCGTGCGCGGGTGGCTGGACGAGCGGCACGAGGAGAACCGCCGGCGCAACCGGCTCCTGACGATCGAGCTCCTCGCCCTTCTCGACCGGCTCGCGGCCGCGGGTATCGAGGCGATCCCCTTCAAGGGGCCGATCGTCGCCGTCACCTGCTACGGGGATCTCGACGCGCGCCTCTTCGGCGACGTCGACCTGCTGGTCGATCCCGCCGACGTCCGCGCCGCCATCCGGGTCATGGCCGCGACCGGGTACGATCCCCTGATCCCGCTCTCAGAGACCCAGCGGAAGGCGTTCCTCCGGCACCGCACCGAATACCCGCTCCAGCGCCCCTCGCGGGGGGGGATCATCGACCTCCACTGGGAGCTCTTCCACCGGCAGTTCTGCTTCCCGCTGACCCCCGACCGCGGGCGGCTCCGCGAGGTGCGGCTGGCGGACCAGCCGGTCCGTACGCTCGGGATCGAGGACCAGCTGCTCATGCTCTGCGCCCACGCGACCAAGCACCTCTGGATCCGGCTCGAGTGGATCGCGGCCGTGGCATGGCTGATCGCGCGGGAGCCGGAACTGGACTGGGCCCGCGTCCGGGCCCGCGCCCGGGCGCTCGGCGGCGAGCGGATGGTGCGCCTGGGCCTCGCCCTGGCGGTGGGGCTGCTCGGGACGCGGGCCGTGCCCGGCTTCCCCGGCGAGGATGCCGAGGTCGCGAGGCTCCGGGACGATGTCGTCGACCGGCTGCGGGACGGCTCGCCTCCCCCCTCCGACTGGTGGCGGTTCTACCTGCGCGCGCGCGAGCGGCGCCGGGACCGGGGCGAGTTCCTCGTTCGGACCGCGATCACCCCGACGATCGGCGACTGGCGGATGGTGGATCTGCCGCCGGCCCTGGCGGGCCTCCACTACGCGCTTCGTCCCTTCCGCCTGCTGGGACGCGGGCTCCGCTGGCTGGGTCCCCAGAGCAGGAGCGGGTGAGCGACCGGGTCATCCAGCGGAGGGGACGGGCGAGGTAGACGGCGGGGAGCGGCGTGTCCGGGTACGAGCGGCGGAGGCGCCCGACCGAGGGGAAGGCCGTCCAGCGGAGCACCGTCCACCGCTCGCGCCATCCCGCCGCGCGCAGGAGGAGGGAGACCGGGTCCGCGCGGCCGTCCGCGCGGACCCACGCGAGGACCGGCTCGAGCGGGCGGCTGCGGCCGCTCGCCTCGAGCGCCTCGATCGTGCCGGCTGGTACGGGGACATCGAGCGCGCCGGCGAGCCAGCCGA
This sequence comes from Gemmatimonadota bacterium, assembly GCA_035513155.1. GTDB lineage: Bacteria > Gemmatimonadota > Gemmatimonadetes > JACCXV01 > JAHWKZ01 > JAICNR01. Next base: position 14,081 of record DATKCO010000048.1, read on the forward strand.
GCATCGCGGCCAGCGGGAGGCCGAGGCCCCACTTCTCCGCCGTCGCGACGACGACCGTCCAGTCGAGCCCGTCGTGGGATTCGATCAGGCGCGCCGCGTCGCACGCCCAGAGGAGCGTCCGCCGCTCCGCGCTCGCGGCCGCCCGGCCGCAGACGATCACCAGCGCGTCCTCGGGAGCGGGGACCCGCGCCAGACGGCCGGCGATCCGCGCCGACCCGGAGCGGGCGCGGACGAGGCCGGCGTCCCCGGCCGCGTGAGGGCCTGGGATCGGGTGCTCGGCCAGCCGGACGGGAAACCCCGACGCGTGCGCGACCTCCCGCCACGGTCCCCGCGACGGCCGTCCCGCCCGGGGCGTGTACCCTCCGCGCGTCAGCGCGTCCGCCGCCTCGCCGGCGGTTCCCGGCGCGAGGAGGAGGTCGAGCGCGTGGCAATGCCGCAGGGCGGGATCGTCGTAGGCGTTCTCGGCGAGCGCCACGTCCTGGACGACGACGGGATCGAGCCCGACCCCGGCGATCCGCTCGAGCGCGTCCGCCGCGATCTCGCGGACCCCGGCGAAGCGCAGGATCTCGTGGAGCCGGGCCCCCCGGAGGCGCGCCGCGGTCTCCTCCGCGAGGGCCACACCCCCGCGGCGGGTCCCCTCCTCCAGCAGGGGCAGCAGCGCGCGGTGGCGGTCCAAGTCGCCGCCGCCCCGCTCCCACGTCGCCCACGCCCCGCGGGCGCGCCCGGGGCGGAGACAGACGGCGAGGAGCGCGGCCTCGGGCGGGTCGGGAAGGAGGAACGAGAGGGTCCCCGCGAGGGGCCCTCCTCTCATTCGCCGCGCTTCGCGTCGAGCGCGCGCTTCAGCAGGTCGAGGACCTGGTCGCGGCTCCGCGCCCCGCCCTCCCGGCTCATGTTCCCCTCGTGATAGCGGCGGAGGAGGAGGACCTCGTCGAGGACTTCGTGGGGAATCCCGCGCTCCTTGAGCCGCATCGCCCAGTCGAGGGCGTAGGCGTGACGGCGGTCCTCGAACAGGCCCACTTCGTCGAACGTCGCGCGCCGCGTGAGAAGGGTGCCGGTCACGAGCCCCGGGATCGGGTCGAGGATGCGGTGGCCCTTCAGCGCCTGCTCCTCGATCTTCAGCTCCTCGACCCAGAAGTTCTGCACCCGGCCGTAGCAGGCCTGGAGCGCCGGGTCGGCGGCCAGCCGGGCCAGCTGGAGGGCCAGCTTCTCCTGGGGCCAGAGGTCGTCCGCGTCCAGAAAGGCGAGGAACTCGCCGCCGCTCTCGCGGATCCCGTGATTGAGGGCGACCGCGGGCCCCGCGTTCGACTGGCGCAGGACGCGGATCCGCTCGCCGAAGCTCGCGGCGACCTCGAGCGTGCGGTCGGTGGCGCCATCGACGACGACGATCACCTCGACCGGCGACGACGTCTGGTCGAGAGCGCTCCGGACCGCGTCGGCCAGCCAACGCTCGGCCTGATAGGCGGGGATCACGCAGCTCACGAGCCCCGGCGCTCCGGGTCCCAGAGCGGCAGCGGCTTCGAGGGACGAGCCGGACGGGAGAGGGGATTCGGTCATGCGATTCGTGGGCCAACCTAGGGAACGGGGAAAGCGCGCACAAGCGGAGCCGCGCGGGCGGACGCGCGCGCGATGAGGATCCTCCTGTGGACGTCGTTCCTCCGCTCGACCTACGGGGGCCTGGAGACCTTCCTCCAGATCGTCGTCCCCCGCCTCGTCGACCGCGGGCACGAGATCGCGATCGCCGACGAGGAGTGGGAGGCGGACCCGGCGGAGGAGGAGTACATACCCGGCGTTCCGCTGCTCCGGTTGCCGCGGCCGGAGGCCACGGACGGAAGCCCGCTGGAGGCGATCGCGGAGGGGATGCGGCGGACGCGGCGCCTGATGGAGACGTTCTCACCGGAGGTCGTCCACGTCTGCAAGGCGTGCCCCAGTCTCTTCTACCTCCTGCGGGGCGGGGCGCAGCGCCTCCCGCCCCTCCTCTTCAACCTCCACGGGGCCCATGTCGCCCCGCTCGCCGACCCCCAGACCCTGGGAGGGGAGGTCCTGCGGAAAGCCGACCGGATCGTCGCCTGCTCCCGCGCCACGCTCGACCACCTGCTCGAGCTGGCTCCCGGGATCCGGCCCCGCGCCGAGGTCGTCTACAACGGGGTCCCGGCGCCCGACCGCCCGCCGACGCCGCTCCGCTCCGATCCTCCACGGCTGGTCTGTCTGGGCCGGCTCCACGAGGAGAAGGGATTCCACGTCGCGCTCGCCGCCGCCGACCGGCTGTCGGTGCGCTGGCCCGCGCTCGAGATCGTGGTGGCCGGCGAGGGGCCGGCCCGGTCGGACCTGGAGGCGATCGCCACCCGGGGGCGGTTGCCCGGCCGGGTCTCGTTCCCGGGGTGGGTCCCTCCCGAGGGGGTCTACGACCTCCTCGATGGGGCCACGATCGCGGTCGTCCCGTCGATCCACGAGGGGTTCGGGCTCGTCGCGCTCGAGGCCGCGCTGGCGTCGCGGCCGGTCGTGGCCTCGACCGCAGAGGGGATCCCCGAGGTCGTCGTCGATGGGGCGACCGGCCTGCTCGTCCCGCCCGGCGACGCCGTGGCGCTCGCCGGCGCGATCGACCGTCTCCTCGAGGACCCGGCGCGCGCCACCGCGATGGGCGCGCGCGCGCGCGAGCACGCGCTCGCGCGCTTCGGGGTCGACCGCTGCGTGGACGGCTATGTCGAGGCCTACCGGCGGATCGCCCGCGGCTAGGCGCCTTCCCGGAAACCCCTCGAGGGCAGGTCGTCGAGCGTCCGCGCGACCACCGGCGGGATCTCGTCGAGATCCGGTCCGAGGTCGAGCCAGAACGCGGGCGTGCGCTCGGCCAGTCGGAACAGCGGCTCCATGCGTCCCGGCCCGGCGTGGGTGGCGAGCGCGAGCGCGCCCTGGACGAGCCGCAGGACGGCCTCGGCGGCGGTGGCCGGCCGGATCCGGGTCGGTCCCGGACGCACGGTCGGGAGAAAGAGCGCGTCGATGGGGCTGGCGCGGGCCAGCCGGCCGGGCTCGACGTCGGCCAGGAAGACGACCGCCTTGTCCTCCTCCTCCCACAGCGGGTCGACCGCGTGGGGGGCGAGCGCCGGAAAGCGCGCCAGATGGTCTGGGGCCACGTGGGTCGAGCCATAGACGCCGTGGCCCACGAACCGCCCGTCCGGCCGCTCGAGGAGCGAGACGTAGTCGTCCCCCAGGAAGTCGAATCCGTGAAGGAGACACGTCAGCGCGGACGTCGTCTTGCCCGAGCCGCCTGCCCCCACGAAGAGGGCCCCGCGGCCGCCGCAGGCGACGAGCCCCGCGTGGAGCGGAGGCGCGCCGCGGTCCTGGTTCCAGAGGAGGAGCTGCGGATGGAGCGGCCGCCCCCGGTCGTAGAGGGGGAGCCGGCGGACGTCCCGGAACCACCCCGCGACCGTGCCCGCGGCGCGGTCCATCCCCACCACCGCGTGGGTTCGCCGGTGGAGGACGAACCGGCCGTCGGGCGAGGCGGAGGCGATCGATGGCCCGGTGGGAGCGTCACCCGGCGCGGGGGCGGGACCCGCGGCCCCGCTTTCGTCGGCGTCCCAGAGCGTGACGCGCAGGTCGGGCCCGCGGCCGGCCTCCTCGTCGCGCAGGGCCAGATGCCGGAACGCGGCGGTCAGCCGGTCGAACAGGGTCTCGCCCGCGATCTCGACGTCGACGGTGCCGCCGGCCAGGCCGAGGCGGATCCGCCGCCGGCCGGTGCGGCCCGCGGCGCGCTCGAAGCCCGCCTCGAGCTCGCGTAGCGCGAACGTCTCGAGTGAGTCGATCTCGGTGGGGTGGGTGGCGTCCATCGCGGGGCACGGTAGCCGCGGACCCGGCGCCCTGTCAAAGCGACTCGCGCGGCCCGCCGGGCGGGATATAGCTTGGAGACCCATGCCACGCTCGCGGCCGCCCGCCGGGTCCCTCCTTCTCCTCGCGCTCCTCGCCGGAGCGGGAGCCATACCCGCGAGCGCTCAGGTCGGCTTCACGACCGAGGGCGCCGAGCGGCAGCGGCGGGTCGAGGCGAGCGCGCTCCGCTCGATCGCCCCCGGCGTCCTCGAGGAGCTCGCTCGCCCCCTCTCGGCCAGCCCCCACGTCGCGGGCTCGCCGGGTCAGGCGGCTTTCCGCGACACGCTGCTCGCCCGCCTCGCGGGCTGGGGCTTCGCTCCCCGGGTCGAGACCTACCGCGTGTATCTCCCGTGGGCGGTCGACGTCCGGCTCTCGCTGGTCGCTCCCGAGCGGATCGACTTCGAGCTCGTCGAGACGGTCCCGGGTGCACCCGACGCACCCCATCCCATGTATCCGTGGGCGAACGGATACAGCGGGGTCGGCGACGTCGAGGCCGAGGCGGTCTACGTCAACTACGGCCTCCACGAGGACTACGATCGGCTCGCGGCGATCGGCCTCGACGTCCGGGGGAAGGTCGCCGTGGCCCGCTATGGTCGGTCCTACCGCGGCATCAAGGCGCGGCTCGCCGAGGACCACGGCGCCGCGGCGCTCGTCCTGTACTCCGACCCGCGCGACGACGGGTGGTTCCGCGGCGACCCGTACCCCGAGGGACTCTGGCGGCCGCGCGGCGGCATCCAGCGGGGGAGCGTCAAGATCGGCGCCGGGGACCCGACCACCCCGGGCGGGCCGAGCGTGGAGGGCGCGCCCCGCGTCGCCCCCGCCGACTCGCCCCACGGGGTGCCCGCGATCCCCGTCGTCCCCGTCTCGGCCGACGTCGCCACCGAGATCCTCTCCCGCCTCGGCGGCGCCCGCCTGCCGGAATCGGACTGGCAGGGGGGACTGCCGTTCCGCTACCACCTGGGCCCGGGGCCGGCGACCGTGCGGCTGGTCGTCGAGGACGACCGCGACGGTCCGGAAGGGGGTTTCAAGGACGTGTCGAACGTCCTGGCGACGGTGGCGGGCGCCGAATGGCCCGACGAGTGGGTGATCGTCGGTGGCCACATCGACGCCTGGGGGCCGGGGGCCAACGACAACGTCAGCGGGACCGTCTCGGTGCTGGCGGCCGCGCGCGCCGTGCGGGAGCTCGTCGACGCCGGGCTCGCGCCGCGGCGCTCGATCGTGTTCGCGGGCTGGGATGGCGAGGAGTGGGGCCTGATCGGCTCCACCGAGTGGGCCGAGGAGCACGCGGTCGCCCTCGCTGCCGACGCGGTCGCCTATCTCAACCAGGACATGATCACGGGGCCCGCCTTCGGCGCCGGCGCGACCCCGTCGCTGAAGCCCCTGATCCGGTCCGCCGCGGCGGCCATCCCCTCCGGCGACCGCACGCTCGCGGAGGTGTGGGCGGACGCGGACTCGGCGCGCGCGATCGGCGACCTGGGGGGCGGCTCCGACTTCGAGGGGTTCTACCACCACCTGGGGATCCCCAGCGCGAGCCACGGCTTCGGCGGCCCGTACGGCCTCTACCACTCCGCCTTCGACACGTGGGACGCCGCGGCGATCGCCGACCCCGGCTTCGCGAACCGGACGCTATCCTCGGAGCTGGTCGCGATCCTCGCGCTGCGGCTGGCCAATGCGGAGGTGCTGCCGTTCGACTACGAGAATCTCGCATCCGAGGTTGGCGACCAGTGGCGGGCGCGGCGGGGAGAGGTGGTGGCCGCCGGGTCGGAGGCCGCCGACGCGGCCGGGCGCCTGGACGAGGCGCTCGACACGCTCGCGCAGGCCGCGACGGGCTTCGCCGCCGCGCGCGACCGCTACCTGGCCGGGCCCCCGGACCCGGACCGGAGCGGCGCGGCCAACGCGGCGCTTCGGGCGGTCGAGCGGGAGCTCACGCGCGCCGAGGGCCTCGTCGGCCGACCGTGGAACCGCAACCTCGTCTTCTCGACCGACGAAAGGAACGGCTACGCCACGCTCGCCCTGCCGTCGATGGCCACCGCGCTCCGCTCGGGAGATCCTGGCCGGATCGCCCGCGAGACCGACGATCTCGCGGTGCGATTTCGCGCCGCCGCGCGCCGGGTCGCGTCCGCCTCCGCATCCCTCGGCCCCTGAGCCCTCTGTCGGGTCGCGCCGCCCGGAGCGGCGGGCTATCTTGAGGCGCCGAGCCGCCCGTTGGCCCTGGATCGACCAGGCGGCCCGATCCCCGTCTCGGAGGAGGTCCGTATGGTGACAGGCATCACCCGGGGGACGATCGCGCGCGCCAAGGAGCTCCTCGAGCTCGAGACGAAGGACGTGGCGCACGCCATCGGCTGCACGCCGGGCACGCTCAACCGGTGGCGGCGCGGAGCCCAGGATCCTTCCCCGCGGTACCTGGAGCAGCTCGAGCTCCTCGACGCGCTCCTCCATCAGCTCGGCGACAAGTCGCGCACGCGCCAGGCGGCGCGCGACTGGTTCGACAGCCGGATCCCCGCCCTCGGCAACCACCGGCCGAGGGAGATCTTCCTCGAGGGCAATCTGGCGCATCTGGT
>DATKCO010000049.1:0-67170 GCA_035513155.1 Gemmatimonadota bacterium
GCCCTCCGGGAACCTCGAGCGCGTCGAGCACGGCTGCGTGGAGCGGCCCGTTCGTCGACAGCGCGCTCCCTCCCGCCGGCAGCCGCTCGCCGGTCAGCGTGGTGAACCGGCCGCCGGCCTCCTCGACGATCGGCAAGAGCGGCGCGGAGTCCCAGGGGCTCATGCGGGGATCGATCATCGCGTCCGCGCGGCCGGTGGCGACCAGCGCGTGCCCGTAGCAGTCGCCCCAGGTCCGCAGCCGGCCGGCGCCGGCCGCGAGCCGCTCCAGCGTGGGTCCCGGGTCCTCGAGCCGTCCGAAGTCGGTGGCGAGGACCAGCGCCCGGTCGAGCCGGGTCGTCGGCCGGACCCGCGCGGCCACGGGATCCGCGCCTTCCCGCCACCAGGCGCAGCCGCCTCCGGCGGTGGCCGCGACCGTCTCGCCGAGAGCCGGCAGGTGAATCACGCCGAGCACGGCCTCGTCGCCGTCGAGAAGTCCCAGCAGCACGCCATACAGCGGGACGCCGTGGATGAACGACGCGGTGCCGTCGATCGGATCGACCGTCCAGCGCCGGCCGCTCACGCCCTCGACGACCCCGAACTCCTCGCCGATGACGCCGTCCCGGGGACACCGCTCGTCGATCCGTCGGCGGAGGAGCTCCTCCGCGCGACGGTCGGTGTCGGTGACCGGCGAGCCGTCGTCCTTGGTCTCGAATCGGAGCGCGGCGCCGAAGCCCTCGAGCGTGATCCGGCCGGCCGCGCGCGCCGCGTCGACGGCGAACGCGCGCAGCTCGACCAGCTCCGCCTCCTCGATCACAAGGACGTGAAGAGCGTACGGTCGATCCTTTCGGGCTCGCCGATCACGACGAAGCGGAAGTTTCGCAGATAGGTCCGGGCCACGCGCTGAATGTCGGCCGGGGTGACCGCCACGATCTGGCTCACGAACCGGGCAGCGTTCTCCCATCCGCCGCCCACGATCTCGTACGCCCCCAGCGTGGCCGCCTGCTCCATGTTCGACTCCTGAGCCAGCCAGTAGCCCGTCAGGAAGACGTTCACGTTCTGGGCCAGCCGCTCGGCCGTGATCGGCTCGGACTTGAGCCGCTCGACCTCGTGGAACATGACTGCCAGCGTCGTGTCCGGCTCCACCGCCGTCACGTAGAGGAGGCCGTAGTTGGCGCGGCGCTGCGACTGGCCGGCGAACACGGCGTACGAGAGGTTGCGCTTGGTCCGGACCTCCTCGAACAGGCGGTCGGAGAGGATGTCGAGCGCCACCTGCATGGCCGCGAAGTCGGGGTCCCCGGGGTCGGGGGTGAGGAACTGCCCCCGGATGTAGTTGGTGGGGAGCGAGCGCTCCGTGACCGCCACCTCGGAAGGGCCGGGCGCGACCTCCGGGATCTCACCGGCCGCTGCGCCGCGCGCGGGAAGGCCGCCGAAGGCGGCCTCGATCTTCGCCTCCAGGTCCTCGCGCGTGACGTTCCCGACCACGACGAGCAGGAGGTTCTCCTTCGTCATCCGGCGCGCGTGCCACGCCGCCAGGTCGTCGCGCCCCAGCGCCTCGATCGACGGCACGGTGCCGAGCGGATCGACGGCATAGGGATGCCCGGCGTAGAACTGCTCGTTGGCCAGGATCTGGAGATGGGCGTCGGGGTTGTCGAGCCGCCCCTTGAGCTGGTTCACGAGCTGGGCGCGGACCAGCTCCACCTCCTCCGCGGGAAACGTCGGATGGAGGGCCGCCTGCGTGAACAGGTCCCAGGCCTCGTCCCAGTACCGGTTCACCGCCTGGACGGTGAACACCGTGTAGTCGGGGTTCGCGTTCGCCGCCAGCGCGGTCCCGGTCCGCGCGGAGAGCGCCGCGAACGCGTCGCGGTCGTACTTCTCCGTTCCCCGCACGGCGGCGGCGGCGAGGAAGTTCTCGATTCCCGCCGTCTCGGCGGTCAGGTTCGCGCTCCCGCCCTGGAGGTAGAGCCGGACCGCGACCACCTCGTTCGCCCGGATCGGCTTGAACACGACGTCGATGCCGGCGACGGAGAACTCGATCGGCTGGGGGGCCGGCGCCGCGGCTTCCTGGGCCACGGCCCCTGCCGGCAGCGCGACGAGCGCGAGGACGAGCGCGACGGCGCGGATCACTGGACTACCTCCTGGGCGAGCAGGTCGTCCGCCGTGAGCCCGATCTCGGCGCGCGACGCCGGATCGATCAGGACCCCGCTCACGTGCGGCTTGCCGATCACATAGCTGCGGGCGAACTCCGCGATGTCGGCCCCGGTCACCGCCCGCATCCCGTCCACGTAGCCCAGGTAGTAGTCGAGACCCGCTACCGCCCACCAGAAGCCCACCGTGTGCGCGAACGAGCTGGCTTGCTCCCGGTCGTAGATCTGGGCGATGTCGACCTGGACCTTGGCCGCGTCGAGCTCCTCGGCGGTCACGTACCCGGGGTCGTCGAACTTCTCGACCTCGGCGAGGATCGCCCGATGAAGCGCCAGCGCCTTGTCGGGGGAGGTCTGCGCCTGGATCGCGATGGGCCCGACGTGCATCTGCGTGAAGTAGCTGAAGCTGGCGCCGAACGCCAGCCCGCTCTCCACCAGCGCCTTGTAGAACTTGCTGGTGGGGTTGGCCAGTGCCGTCCCGAGGACGTCGGCAGTGTACGTCGCCGCGGGGTCCTCCATCACGCTGGGTCCATGCCACCTCACCGACACGGTCACGGTGTTGACCGGTTGCTCGACGACGATGGCGCGGGACTCCGCCAGCGGCGGCGGACCGGGGACCGGCTCCGGGAACGGATCGGCGCCCCGCGGCCAGTCCCCGAAGATCTCCTCCGCCAGCGCGAACCCCCGTTCGGGGTCGATGTGGCCGGAGAGGATCAGGGCCGAGTTGTTGGGCACGTAGAACCGCTCCTGGATCGCGCGCATCTTCTCCTGCGTGGTCGTGATGATGACCTGCCGGTCGCCGATCACGTTCTTGCGTGAGTAGTACGCCGGCGACCACAGGAGCGTGTCGGTCGCCCGCCCGAGATGGAAGAAGGGATTCGACTCGCTCCGGTCGTACTCGCCCAGCACCACCGGCCGCTCGCGCTCCAGCTCGGCCTGGTCGAACAGCGGGTATCGGATCGCGTCCTCCATGAACTGCATGGCCGGCACCAGGCTGTCGACGCCCACCGTGATGAAGTAGTTCACCCGCTCCGTGGAGGTGGTTCCGTTCCATCTCGCGCCGAGCTCGTTCATGCGCTCGAGATACTTCTCCTGGCTGGGGATCGTGCGGTTGGCCTTGAAGAACATGTGCTCGTAGAGGTGCGACAGGCCGTCGTACTCGGGGGTCTCGGTATAGGCGCCGTTCTTGACGTCGAGCTCGATGGTCACGAGCGGGACGGCCCGGTTCTCGATCACGATGACGTCCAGCCCGTTGTCCAGGGTGGTACGGTGGAGGAGCAGCGCCTCCTGGGCGGCGAGCGGCGCCGCGGCCAGGAGCAGCGCCGCGACCGAAAGCGATGGTCTGTTCATGAGATGGTCCCTCTCCTCGGTTCCCGCGGATGGTTTTGGGGAGCTCGGCGAGCTCCCCGGACGCGTCCTTGACGTCTCCTAGGACGACCGTGGCCGCGGCACCGTTCACCGCCGCCACGGACTCCGCCGAGCATGATAGGCGGAATAGAAACCGGGGCCCATTCGCGGTTCCGAATGGACCCCGGACGCGGCCTGCGCCGCGCGTCCTGTTCTCGGTCGCTACAGGGTGACCGGCGTCGTGATGCGGATCGTCAGGTCCGTCCCGGCCGGCATCGCGACCTCGTAGTCGGCCCGCGCCGAGCCCATCGCGGCGCCGCCGATGCCGCCGGTCGCGGCGCCGATGGCCGCGCCCTTCTTGCCACCGATCACGGCACCGATCGCCGCGCCGGCGCCGGCGCCGATGGCGGTCTCCTTGGCCGGGAAGCCCTGGTCGGCGTAGGAGTGCCCGCCCGAGGCCGGCGCGCTGGAGATCGAGCGCGTTCCGGCCGTGGTCTCGATCGAGCGCGCCTCGAGCGTGATCGAGCCGCGCCCCTCGTTGCGGTCGCCTTCGTCCATCGCGGTCACGATGCCGCTGACGGCCGCTCCTGCGGGGATCACGACCACGCCGCCCACCACCACGTCGCGCGCCACACGTCCGGTCCAGGCGTCTCCGACGTCGTTATGCTCGCTGTCGATCTGGGCGAGGATCGTCACGGGCACCGTGGTTCCCGCCGGGATCGTCGTCACGCGCGCCGGCGCTACCGGCTGGCGGTCGACGGGCTCCCCGCGCGGGTCGCTCGTCGGCTGCGCGGGCTGCGGCCGTTCGCGCACGATCACCGTGCGGGTCACGACCTGGGGCTCAGGGGCCAGCTGCACTTCGTCCTCGGTCGGGCCTGAGGGGAGCGACTCTCCGAGCGCGATGGGGCCGCCCTCCTCCACGACGATCGGGGCATCGTCATCAAATCCGTCGCCCTGGCAGGCAAAGGTGCCTGCCGCGAGCAGTGCCGCGACCCCGACGGCCATCATGGAACGGCTTTGCGAACGCATGTCCTCGCCTCCTCCAGCGGTAATCGATCGGACTGGTTTGTCTATGTCTTATAGCATCCGCCGTGCCGAAAGGTTCCCCCAGAGACCGCCGCCGGAAAGGGCCCGGCCGGTCGTCCTCCCTCACGGACGGACACCGTCCCCGCTCGACGACACCATGACAGCCGCGACCGCGGCCGATAGGTTTCTGCCCATGGCTCGACGGATAGCGGTTCTCACCAGCGGGGGCGACGCCCCGGGCATGAACGCGGCCATCCGCGCGGTGGTCCGCGGGGTGAAGTCGGGGGGTGGGGAAGCGTTCGGCGTCCGGCGCGGGTTCGGCGGACTGCTCGACGATCTCGTCGAGCCTCTCGGCCCCCGCGACGTCGCCAACATTCTGCAGCGGGGCGGCTCGATCCTCGATACCAGCCGCGAGCCCCGCTTCCACGATCCCGCGATGCGCCGCCGTGCCGGCGAGACGCTCGATCGCCACGGACTCGACGGCCTGATCGCGATCGGCGGTTCGGGCACGCAGCAGGGGGCGTGGGGATTGCAGGAGACCTGGGCCGGCAGCGTCCTCGGAGTCGCGTCGACGATCGACAACGACCTCGGCGGCACCGACACCTCGATCGGCTTCGACACCGCCTGCAACACCGCGCTCGAGGCGATCGACCGCATCCGCGACACCGCGAACTCGCTCGACCGCCTGTTCTTCATCGAAGTGATGGGGCGCAAGGCGGGGTTCATCGCGCTCGAAGTGGCGGTCGGCGGCGGGGCGGAAGCGGTCCTGCTGCCGGAGGTCGAGCTCGACACACAATCGTTGGTCGGCGTGATCCGCGCGAATCACGATCGCGGCAAGATCTCGTGCATCGTCGTCGTCGCGGAGGGCGCTCACCCGGGCGGGGCGCGTGGCCTGCTGCACGAGATCGAGGACTCGCTGGAAGCGCTGGGCCTTCCGGGCAGCGCGGACGCGCGCGTGACGATCCTCGGCCACATCCAGCGGGGAGGGAACCCGACCGTTCGCGATCGAGTGCTGGCGAGCCGGCTGGGAATGGCAGCCGCGCACTCGATGCTCGCGGGAAGACGCGGCCTCTTGTTCGGCGTGCGCGGCAACGCGGTGTGCGAGACGCCGTTCGACGTCGCGTTGTCGGAGAACAAGGAGATCGATCGTTCGCTTCTGGAGATGGTGAACGTGCTGGCCGGCTGAGAAATCAGACCACGGATCACGCGGGATTTCATCACACAAAACTGTTGCATTGTTTTGGACGTATGTGATAGACTGTGCTCGTCGCGTGGTCTGAAGTAGTCGGTTGTTGCTCAGACCAGGAGGAAACGACGATGGCAGTCAAGAAGAAGAAGGCAGCCAAGAAGAAGGCGGGCAAGAGGAAGGCCGCCAAGAAGTCGACCAAGAAGAGAAGCACCAAGAAGAAGGGCACCAAGAAGAAGGCAGCCAAGAAGAAGAAGAAGTAAACCAGCGCTGACCGACCGATCCACTAGACCACGTCGACGCGCACCACGCGAAAGCCCGCGACCGCGGGCTTTCGTTTTGGCGCTGCTGTCGTTGTCGCTCCTCCTCCCGGCCTGCGCCCCGCGGCCGACGAGAGGCGCGGGCGGACCGTCGTCTTTCGTCGAGGCGGTCTCGCGGGCCCTCTCCGATCCCTCGCTCGACCACTCCGGCGTCACTCTGCTGGTCGTGTCGCTGGATCGTGGAGACACGCTCTTCGCCCGCGAGGAGGATCGGCTCTACACCCCTGCCTCCAACCGCAAGCTCTTCACGGCCGCCGGCGCGCTGCACTGGCTGGGACCGGATCACCGGTTCCGTACCGCGCTCCTCTCCACCGCGCCGATCGAGGGAGACACGGTGCGCGGAGACCTGGTCCTCGTCGGCGGCGGCGATCCGGATCTCGTGGCCGCGAATCTCGTCGCGCTGGCCGACACGCTGTTCGCGCGGGGAGCGCGGGTCGTGAGCGGCGATGTCCGCGCCGACGACACGTGGTTCGATGACGTGGAGTGGGGCGCCGGATGGATGTGGGACGACGGCCCGTACTGGGAGTGGCCGTACGTCACCGCGCTCACCCTCGAGGACAACGTCGTCACCGTGACCGTGCGGCCCGGCGCCGAGATCGGAGCGCCGGTCGTGGTGCGGCTCGACCCACCCACCGATTACGTGATCCTGAACGTCGCCGCCACGACGGGAGCGGCCGGCGGCGTCCCATCGCTGCGGATCGACCGCCACTGGAACCCGCGCGAGAACGTGATCGACGTGGCGGGCTCGCTGCCGATCGGCGCTGACTCGGTCGTCGCGCGGCGGACGGTCGAGGAGCCCGCGCTCTATGCGGCGACCGTGTTGCGGGAGCTGCTCGAAGCCCGTGGCGTCGCGGTGCTCGGCGTGGCCCGCCCGGGTCCCCTAGACGGCGCGCCGGCCGACACGATCGCCGTCCACGTGTCGGGCCCGCTCGCCGCCAGCGTCCGCAACTTCCTGAAGGTCAGCGACAACCTGACCGGTGAGATCCTCGTGAAGGCCATGGGAGCGTCCCGCGAGGGCCCGCCCGGCACGTACGCGAAGGGACTGGCCGCCGAGCGCACCTTCCTCGCCGCCGAGGTCGGGATCGACACGACCGCGCAGCGCCTGGCGGACGGATCGGGGGTGTCCCGCTACAACCTCGTGACCTCGCGCCAGACCGTGCGCCTGCTCGAGTACATGTCGCGCCGGGACGACCTGTTCCCAGCGTTCCTGGACGCGCTGCCGCTGGCCGGTGTCGACGGCACCCTGGAGGGACGCATGCGGGGCACCGCCGCCGAGGGGCGTGCCCGCGCCAAGACCGGGACGTTGAACGGTGTGACCGCGCTGTCCGGCTACGTCCCGTCGGCTGACGGGGAGCGCCTGGCGTTCAGCCTGATGATCGAGTTCTACGTGGGGAGCGCGGCGCCGCGGCGCGCCGTGCAGGACTCGATCGTAGCCGCCCTCGCCCGCTTCCGGCGCTAGGAGCCGACGCCTTCCGCGGGACGCGCGCTGGGACGCTAGCGGAAGTGCGACGGTGGCAGGGGCACGACGCCGACGCCAGTGGCCTGGAGTCCGACCTCGATGGACCGGACGGTCTCGAGGGTGGCCGGATCGATGACGTCGATCGCCCCCGGCACGACCGCGTGGCTCTCCATCGACAGGTATACCCGCCCGTCGGGCCCGAAGGCGAAGGTGTGCGGATGGCTCGCGCTCGACGGCCGGGTCGCGATCGCCCGCTCCTCCGCCACGTCGATCACCGTGTACGACTGATCGTTCCGGTTGGGCACCCAGAGTCGCTCTCCCTCTGGCCCCATGCGGATCAGGTAGGGGCCCTCGCCGGTCGGGATCGTGTTCGTCACGGATCCCAGCGCGTCGGTGGACAGGACGCGGATCTCCGCGTCCCGGTGACACGCCACGAAGAGCTTCGAGTCGTCCCGCGACAGCGCCAGACCGGCGGGGTAGCACACCTTGCTCTCATCTCGGTCCTCGTCGGTCAGCATGTTGGTCGAGTCCACCACCGTCAGCGACTCCACGCTGATCTTCCGCACGACGTTGTCCCGGGTGCAGGAGGCGTAGATCCACCTCCCGTCGTGGGAGGCGACCATGCCGTGCGGCTTGGTGCACACCGGGATCTGCGAAACCTCGGTCATCGTCGGCGTGTGGACCGCGGAGACGGTGTCGAGCGCCGGATCGCCGTGGAGGTTGTAGTTCGCCACGAAGAGCCACGTCCCGTCCGGCGTGAGCGCGATCGTCGCCGGGAACAGGCCGACGTTCGTGCGCGCGACCAGCGAGTCCTTCCGGGTCGTCATCTTCCAGATCGATCCGTAGGGCCATCCATGCGCGATCGAGAGGTAGTAGTGGCTGCCGTCCGGCGAGACGGCCAGCGCGTGGACGCCCTCGATGTCCTCGGTCGAGATCCCGACCGGGACCTTTCTGAGCACGGTCCCCGCGACCGGGTCGACCACCGCCACCGCGTCCTCGGATTCGAGGCCCACGAACAGGACGTAGGCCGAGTCGCGGGCCGCGGCGGGCCCGGCCTGGCCGCCCGGAGCGGTCTGGGCGGCCGCGCAGGCGGTGGCGAGAGCGGAGAGGACGATCGCGAGGACGGAGATGCGAGGCATGGGGGCGCTCCTTCTCGACGGGATGTCGCCGCGCCCTCCTGCGGAGGGTCGCGCGCGATCGGACGACGACAGTATATCCGGGCCGGCGACGGCCGGCATCGACCCTCCTACGGTGCGGCGGCCGGCGGAGAATCCGCGGACGGCGCGAGCAGGGGGAACGGGTTTCGTGGCCCGTCCCGCGTGTAGATGCCGTAATGGAGGTGGGGCGCGTCGGCCGGCGCGTTCCCGCTGGTTCCGACGAACCCGATCACCTCGCCGCGGGCGACGCGGTCCCCCTCGGCATGCCCAGCCCATCCCTCCAGGTGGGCGTAGTAATGACGCCACCCGCCGGGCCCGAGGATCGTGATCGTACGCCCTCCCAGCGAATTCTCGCCGCGCCGCAGCACGAGGCCCCGGGTCGTCGACAGAACCGGGGTCCGCCGCCACGCGAAGATGTCGATCCCCTCGTGCACGCGACCCCCGCTCCGCGGGTCCCCCCACGTGTCGCCGATCTCCCCGGCACCCACGCCCTCCACCGGGACCGGCAGGCTCGGCGGGGGGTCCGCCGCCTGGAGCTCGGCCATCCACCACCCCCGCTCGATCGCGTCCCCCGCCGTGCGCCACGTGAGGATCCCGGCCGCCAGCAGGCCGGCGCCGAACGCGACGCCGCGCGCGATGACGGCCGGCCGGACCCTTAGCCCGATCAGGCCCCGCTCACGGACTCGCGCTCGACCGCCAGCAGGTCGTCGAGCGTCTCCCGCCGCCGGATCGTCTCCACGGCGCCGTGCTCGTCGATCCACACCTCCGCGGCGCGTGGATGGGAGTTGTAATGGCTGGCCATCGACATGCCGTAGGCGCCGGCGTCGAGCACGGCCAGCAGGTCGCCGGGCGCGAGCGGGGGGAGGCTCCGGCCACGCCCCAGGAAGTCGGTCGATTCGCAGATCGGCCCGGCGATGTCGGTCGGCCGGGCCAGGTCGCCGCCGGCTTCCCGGACCGGGACGATCCGGTGGAGCGCATCGTAGAGAGCCGGCCGCAGGAGGTCGGTCATCCCGGCGTCGACGATTGCCAGCTCGCGGCCGCCGCGGGACTTCCGGTACAGCACCTCGGTGAGGAGGCACCCGGCCGGCCCGACCAGGTAGCGGCCGAGCTCGAGGAGGAGCTCGGCGCCGAACTCGCGGACGGGCGGGATCAGCGCGGCCGCGTACGCCTCCGGACCGGGGGCGGCGCCCCCGTCGTAGGCGATGCCGAACCCGCCGCCCGCGTTGATCCAGCGCGGAGCGAGGCCGGCCGCGCGGGCGCCGCGCGCGCACTCGAGCAGGACCGCGATCCCCCGGCCATAGGGCTCCGGGTCAGTGATCTGGCTGCCGATGTGCATGTGGAGGCCGACCAGCTCGAGCGGGGGGCCGGCGGCGAGCCAGGGCAGCAGCTCCCGGTACTCGTCCGGCGAGATGCCGAACTTGTCGACGCTCCGTCCGGTCGTGATGTGCGGGTGCGTGCCGGCGTCGACGTCCGGGTTGAGCCGCAGGCTGATCGGCACCCGGGATGCCCGGCCGGCCGCGACCTCCGCCAGCGCCCGCGCCTCGTCCACCGACTCGACGTTGATCATCCAGAGGCCCGCGTCGACTCCCGCCGCGAGCTCGGCCCGCGTCTTGCCTACGCCGGCGAAGACGACCCGGTCGGAGGGGACGCCGACGGCGGCGGTGCGCGCGATCTCTCCCGCCGAGACGACGTCGAATCCAACCCCCTGATCGGACAGCCACTTTAGCAGTCGCAGGTTGGAGTTCGCCTTCACGCTGTAGCACACCCGGGTGGGATGATCCCGAAACGCCCGCCGCACGGCCTCCAGGCGCGCTTCGATCGTCGGACGGTGATACACGTAGAGCGGGGTCCCGTGCTCGGCGGCCAGCCGGGCGAGCGGGACCCCGCCAGCCGCCAGCGTCCCGTCCTGGTACTGGAAAGGGGGTTCCACGGGCCCCAAGCTAGGAGGGCTAGGGATGCGCGCAAACCCGCTCTGCATGGTTGCCCCGCTCCCCGCCCGTAGGGTAGATTCGAGGGTGCCGATGTCACACCGCTCATCCCCCAGTCCCGGAAGACGACGGATTCCGGGCGCCTCCCTCGGCGTCGTGATCCTCGCGCTGGCGTTCGCCACCGGAGTCCGCGCACAGGGCGTCTCGCCGGTCACGCCGGCCGCCGAGACCCAGCTCGTCCGTCAGGCCGCCTTCACGCTGTGGTGGCCCGAGTACGAGCGGCTGATGCGGAAGTTCATCCACAACACCCCGCCCGACGCCGGACGGGTCGCCCTCCCCGAGCCCAACCCCGACCGCTTCTACTGGGAGATCGAGATCCTCGGCCGGATCGTCCATCCCCCGCTCGGAGACGTCGCCCTGTACAGCGTGAGCACGGAGGGGGAGCTGTTCCAGGCCCTGTTCGTGGTCAGCGAGCGGGATCGCGCGTGGCCGCTCGTCAACCGGGTCGATCCGATCGCGTTCCGGCAGGAGATGAACAACGACTACGTCGACGCCGTGAACGCGCTGCTCGAGCGCGAGGGCGTCACGGCGGAAACGGCCGAGAAGGCGCTGGAGCTCGGGCGGTTCGTCGTCGAGGTGTTCTACAACTTCGACTACCGCTACGTCCCGTCCAGCGTCGACTCGCTGACGTTCGCCGAGCTCAACCTCGTGCGGGTCCTCAATTCCGCCGAGGAGATCCCCCAGGGGCTCCGCCGGTTCGACGCGGACAACGGCGAGGCGCTGCTCTACGGCAAGATCCCCGAACGGGTTCGCGGGCTGGTCACGCCGCCGCGGGTGGAGTCCCGGGGCAGCGGCGACTTCCTGATCACCTTCTACAGCTGGCATCCCCAGGTGGGAGAGCTGAAGCGGTGGGAGGTCCGGTTCGCCGGTGATCAGTTCGTCGCGTTGCGGGACCAGACGATCGAGAAGTGGGTCTCGTTCACCGTCGAGAACTTCTGATCCGTCCCGTTCGGGCGGTCCTGATCCCCCTGCTCGCGTCGCTGACCCTCTCCTGCGGGGGACCGGACAGCCCGCCCGACAACCCCACGCCCGACACGACCGCCACCGACGCCGCGACCCCGGGCCCGGCCGCCGCGGACACCACGGTCACCCTCGTCGGCACGCTGCCCGAAGGAAGTCCGATGCCGCCGGCCGAGAACGCGGGCGGGATCCCTCCCTACCCGGGGGCGCGGGTCCATGTCTCGCGGGAGCAGACCGCGGCGATGCGCTCCTTCGAGGCGTTCACCCCCGACTCGTGGAATCAGGTGGTCGAATACTTCGATTCCCAGCTCGGCCCCCCGGCCTGGAGCCGGCGGGTGGCCGAGGACATGGTGATCTACGAGATGGGGGACGACGAAGCGGCGATCACGGTTTCGCCCTGGGAGCCCGAGCACCTGCGGCCGGGAGCGCCGCCCTTCATCCAGGAGGCCCGGACCGCGATCGGCGCGGCCTGGCGCCCGCAGGGAAGCCGCTAGCCGATCGTCACGGCAGGAGTCGCGTGAGCTCGACGATCGGCGTGCCGGTCAGCGCGCTCTGCCCGGTCCGCACCCGTCCCTCGATCCGCACGGTGCGGAACGGGCTCATTCCACGGAACTGGGGGACCAGCCGCTCGGGCAGCGCCAGGTAGACGTAGCGTCCCTCGACGCCCGGGACCCGGGCCAGTGCGTACCACTCGCCGGGCTCGAAGTCCGGCCGCCACGGGTCGGCCTGCTGGAGCGCCACGTGCTCCAGCGTCCAGCGCACGGTGCGGCCGATGAACGTCCCCGGAGGCGCGGCCGCCACCACGTCCGGCCCCACCTCCCCGAGCGAGCCCGCCCGCACCGCCCCCGAGGGGACCCAGCCGTCCACGCGCACGTGCGTCCACCCGCCGCGGGACTCCAGCACGCGTACCGGCGTCTCGGCCGGCAGCTGCGCGATCGCCTCTCCCTGCGGCGCGTTCCGCATCTCCGCGCCGCGCGAGAGCGTCCCCATCGCCGAGGCGGGGACCGCCTCTTCTTCCGCCGGGCGGGGCCGCTCCACCGGCCGCGTGGGCGCGACCGCGTCGGCCGCGGCGGTCGCCGGCTCGGCCGCGGCGGTCGCTCCGGTGACGGACGACTCCGGCAGCCAGCCGATCAGTTCGATCTCGTACCATCGCTCGTCCCCCCCGATCCGTCGGACGCCGACTCCCCCCACCAGCTGACCGAGCACTCGGCCGTTCCGCCCGGCGCGCAGGTTCTCGGTCTCGGGGGTGACGCGCCACGCGTCGCCCGCGCGCTCGAGCGACGCCGACCACATCCAGCCGCGCACGCCGACGCGGGCCCAATCGGAGCGGCCGCCCAGCCGCTCGACCGTCGCGCCGCGATCGAGCCATCCCAGCCCGCGGCCGGTCGAGCTCCACTTGAGCTCCACGCGGTCGACCGACACCCGCAGCTGGGGACCCGACTGCGCGCCGAGGCCGGCGCCCGGCGCGGCGAGCGCCCCGACCAGCAGGCCGGCGGCGGGGAGGATGCGGAGGAGGGTGTGGGCGGGCATCTCGATTCGGGGGCTGGAAGTACGCCCGCGGGAAGGAGAATGTCAAGCGCGGCGACCCCGGCCGCCGACCGGTAGATTCCCGTCATGTTCCACATCGTGCTCGTCGAGCCCCTGATCCCCCAGAACACGGGGACGATCGGCCGCCTGTGCGTGGCCGCCGACGCGCGGCTCCACCTGGTCGGCCCGCTCGGCTTCGAGCTGGACGACCGGCGCCTCAAGCGCGCCGGGCTCGACTATTGGCCCCATCTCCGCTGGGATCGGTACGACGATCTCGCCCATTTCCTGCGTGCCGCCGACCCGGCTCCGGAACGCTCCTGGTATGCCACGACGCGCGCGGGGCGGCCTTACGCCGAGGCCCGGTTCCGGCCCGGAGACTGGCTGTTCTTCGGCCAGGAGACGGGGGGGCTGCCCACGGATCTCTTCGCCTCGGCGTCGGCGCGCTGCCTGACGATCCCCATGCGTCCCGAGGCGCGATCGATCAACCTCGCGATCGCGGTCGGCATCGTGACCTACGAGGCGCTCCGCCAGACCGCCTGGCCCGCCGACCGCGGAGGCGACTTCTCGTGAGGGCGCCCCCCACGGCCCCGCGGGTCGAGGTTTGGAGTCGTCAGGCACCGGTGTTACCTTCGATCCTCGACGCGCTGGAGGACCCCGTACCCCGACCCCGCCGCCACATGCCTCGCATGCACCGACTCGCTCCGCTCGCCTGCTGCCTCGTCCTCGCCGCGGCCGCCTGCACGAAAGGGCCCGCTCTCGGCTCCGACGACGCGGTCGTGGTCGCGCTCGACCCCGCGCTACGGGACGCCCTCGAGCCCGTCGTCCGGCAGGCGATCGAGCGCGAGGTCTACACGACGCGCCCCGAGCGGGTGTTCGAGGTCACGTTCACCACGCCCGCCGGGCTCGGGGACTTTCGTACCTGGGCCCGGCTGATCGTGATCGAGCCGCTGGACGGCGCCGCGCTGGTGCCGGAGCTGGTCGGCGATCCGACGGGAGAGGTCTTCACCCGCGTCGAGAACGAGTGGGCCCGCGGCCAGACGATCTGGGTCCTCGCCGCCCCGACGCCCGAGGCCACCGTCGAGCTCGCCACCGCCCGGCTCGACTCGGTCTACCGGTCGATCCACGCCCGGTGGGTCGCGCACCAGGTCGAGCGCATGTGGGCCAGCGAGCCCGACTCGGCGGGGGCGGCGCGGATGCTCGACGAGATCGGCTTCTCGCTCGTTCTGCCCACGGTGTATCGGCCGGCATCGAATTCCGCCCCTCCCGACACCCGCACCTGGTACAACGAGGATCCGCGCCGCGTCGTCTCGCTCCACTGGCCGGCCGCGCCCCCCGAGCTGACCGCCGAGGCCGTGCTCGAGGCGCGGCGCGACTGGGGCCGCGATCTCTTCGAAGGCGACGAGATCGCCGGCGCTCTGCCGGGGTCCGCGCCGACCGACACCACGCCGCCGGCGCCGGCCGGCGCCGCCGATACGACGGGGGCGACACCCCCGGAGCCGCCGGTGCACCAGGCGAGCCGGACGACGCTCGCCGGCCTGCCCGCCGTCCGGATCCAGGGCGTCTGGAACAACGCGACGGACCTCACCGCCGGGCTCTTCCTCACCTATGGGGTCATCTGCGGGGATCGGCTCGTCCTGCTCGACGGCAACCTCTTCGCCCCCGACCGCGACAAGTATGCCTACCTGCTCCAGTTCGAGCGGATCTTCGAGACGTTCCGCTGCCGCGCCGGGGACGCGTGAGCTTCGTCCATCTCCACACCCATTCGCAGTACTCGCTCCTCGACGGGGCGAACCGCTTGGACTCGCTGGCCCGGACGGCGGGCGAGATGGGGATGGGCGCCCTGGCGCTCACCGACCACGGGAACCTGTTCGGCGCCGTCGAGTTTTACGAGACCGCGCGGAAGGCGGGGATCAAGCCGATCCTGGGGATGGAGGCGTACCTCGCCCCCGGCGACCGGCGCGACCGTGGCGGCCGCGGCGGGAACTACTTCCATCTCGTGCTGCTCGCCGAGAACCTCACGGGCTGGAGGAACCTCGTCGCGCTCAGCTCGATCGGCTATCTGGAAGGGTTCTATTACAAGCCGCGGATCGACCACCAGACGCTCGCCGCGCACTGCGACGGACTGATCGGCCTCAGCGCCTGTCTCAAGGGGGAGGTGGCCACCTTCCTCGACCGCGAGCGCTACGAGACCGCGCGCGAGTGCGCGGTGCGGATGGCGCGCGTGTTCGGCGAGGACCGGTTCTTCCTCGAGCTCCAGGACCACGGGATTCCCCAGCAGTCCTCGGTCAACGCGGGGGTGGTCGAGCTGGCGGCCGAGCTCGGCCTGCCGCTCGTCGTCACCAACGACGTCCACTACGAGACGCGCTCCGACGCCTCCTCGCACGACGTCCTGCTCTGCATCCAGACCGGGAAGCTCGTGGACCAGACCGACCGCATGCGGTTCCACTCCGACGAGTTCTACTTCAAGAGCCCGCAGGAGATGGCGGCGGCGTTCCCCGACCGGTCCGAGGCGCTCGCCAATACCGGCTGGATCGCCGAGCGCTGCGAGGTGGAGCTGGACTTCGACACGCCTCATCTCCCCGCGTTCCCGCTCCCGCCGGCGCACGACTCGCTGGAGGACCTCCTCGAGGCCGAGGCCCGCGCCGGTCTGGTCCGCCGCTACGACCCGGTCCCGGAGGCGGCGCGCGAGCGGCTCGATTACGAGCTGGAGGTGATCCGCAAGACCGGCTACGCCGGCTATTTCCTGATCGTGGCCGACTTCATCCGCTACGCCCGGGACCATGGGATCGCGGTCGGACCCGGCAGGGGGTCGGCCGCGGGCAGCCTGGTCGCCTACTCGCTCGGGATAACCAACCTGGACCCGCTGCGCTACGGGCTGCTGTTCGAGCGGTTCCTGAACCCGGAGCGGATCTCGATGCCCGACATCGACATCGACTTCCGCGACGACCGCCGGGGCGAGATCATCGACTACGTGAAGCAGAAGTACGGCGACCAGTCGGTCGCCCAGATCATCACCTTCGGCACCATGAAGTCGAAGGCCGCGGTACGCGACGTCGGCCGCGTCCTCCAGCTGCCGCTGGCGGAGGCCGACCGTCTCGCCAAGCTGATCCCCAACGCGCCCGGCTCCCCCCAGCCGGTGCGGATCGAGGAAGCGATCGAGCAGGTCCCCGAGATCGCCGAGGCCTACCGCTCGAGCGACCGTACCCGGCGCCTGTTGGACGACGCACGGAAGCTCCAGGGGCTCGCCCGGCACGCCTCGGTGCACGCCGCCGGCGTCGTGATCGCGCCCGGCCGGCTCGTCGACCACGTTCCCCTGTACCGCTCCGAGAAGGGCGAGCTGACCACGCAGTGGGACATGACGAGCGTCGAGAAGGTGGGGCTCCTGAAGATCGACTTCCTCGGCCTCAAGACCCTGACGGTCATCGCCCACGCGGTCGAAGCGATCGTCGCCTCCGGGGGGGAGGCCATCGACATCGACCGCGTCCCGCTCGATGACCCGGCCCCGTTCCGGCTCCTCTCCGAGGGCCGGACCGAGGGGGTATTCCAGTTCGAGTCCTCACTGGCCACCGACATCTGCCAGCGGATGCACCCCGACCGGTTCGAGGATCTGATCGCGATCAACGCCCTCATCCGGCCGGGCCCGCTCGATACCGGGATGACCGAGAGCTACATCCGCCGCAAGCGCGGCGAGGAGCGGATCGACGCCTACCATCCCGACCTCGAGGAGCTGCTCGGCGACACGTACGGGGTGATCGTCTACCAGGAGCAGGTCATGCAGATCGCCAACCGGCTGGCCGGGTTCTCGCTGGCTGAGGCGGACGTGCTGCGGAAGGCGATGGGGAAGAAGATCCAGTCGCTGATCGAAGAGCAGCTGGGCCGGTTCCGCTCCGGTGCGCTCGAGCGCGGCGTCCCCGCCGCGGTCGTGGAGCGGCTGTCGAAGGACATCGTGACGTTCGGCCGCTACGGCTTCAACAAGTCGCACTCGGCGGCCTACGCCCTGCTGTCGTACCAGACCGCCTGGCTCAAGGCCCATCATCCGGAGGCCTTCATGGCCGCCCTCCTGACGAGCGAGATGGGAAACAGCGACAAGGTCGTGCGCTACATCGACGCCTGTCGCAGGATGGGGATCGAGATCCTCACCCCCGACGTCAACGAGTCCGGCTGGTCGTTCACCACCGTGGAGGGAGGCATCCGCTTCGGGCTCGGCGCGGTGAAGAACGTCGGGCGCGGCGCGGTGGAGTCGATCCTCGCCGCCCGCGAGCGTCACGGCCGCTTCGGCAACCTGTTCGAGCTCGGCGAGCGGATCGACCTCCGGCAGTCGAACAAGCGGGTGCTGGAGAGCCTGATCGCCGCCGGCGCCTGCGACGGCCTGGAGGGCCATCGCGCCCAGCAGATCGCCGTGCTCGATCTTGCGATCGCCTATGGGCAGCGCAAGGCGGACGAGCGGGAGCGCGGTCAGTTCACCCTGTTCTCGGGGGCCCCCGAGAACACCAGCCGGAGCCTGCCGCCCCTGCCCGACATCGATCCGTGGCAGCCCGGCGACCGGTTGCGGCAGGAGAAGGAGGTCCTCGGCTTCTACATCTCGGGACATCCCCTCGACAAGGTGCGGGCGCAGCTCGCGGCCTT
This sequence comes from Gemmatimonadota bacterium, assembly GCA_035513155.1. Lineage (GTDB taxonomy): Bacteria > Gemmatimonadota > Gemmatimonadetes > JACCXV01 > JAHWKZ01 > JAICNR01. The sequence goes on from DATKCO010000049.1 coordinate 17,717, forward strand.
CGCCCGTGCCACCGCCGTCGAGGTGGCCGCGGCCCCGACGGGGAGCGACGTTTGCTTCGGCGGGGTGGTCACCGCGGTGCAGGGCAAGCGCGACCGCCGGGGGGAGGAGATGGCGTTCTTCACGCTGGAGGACTACAGCGGCACGGTGGAGGCGATCGCGTTCAGCTCCGTCTACGAGGTGGCCCGGCCACTGATCCACTCCGACACGCCGCTCCTCGTGCACGGGCGGGTCGATCGCCGGGACGAAGAGCCCGGGAAGGTGATCGTCGCGAGCGTGGTCCCGTTGGCGGAGGCCGCGCTGTCGGGCGATCACCGGCTCGAGGTGCGGGTCCCGCGCGAGAAATGCGACGCCGAGACGCTCGCCGCCATCCGCTCGCTGCTGCTCCAGAACTCGGGGTCGATGCCGGTGCGGATGACGATCGACACGGGCGCCAGCGTGGCCGAGCTCGCGACCGGCCTCGCCGTGGCTCTCAGCGACGCGCTGCTCGAGACGCTGGGTTCGCTCCTCGGCGAGGGCAGTGTCCGGCTGGCCGAAGCCAACGGCTCGGGGCGCCGCGCCCCCGCGGGGGGCAACGGGGGAGCGGCGGCTCGCTCCGGCCCCGGCCGCGCGCCCGCCTGGGCCGCGCGCGACAGGAGACGCTGAGATGGCCGGCGGGGTGTATCTCGACTTCGAGCGTCCGATCGTCGAGCTCGAGGAGAAGATCGACGAGATGGAGTCGCTCGCCGAGGAGCGCGGCATCGACGTCACGGCCGAGCTGTCGACGCTCCAGGCGAAGCTCGCGCGGCTCAAGGAGGACATCTTCAGCCACCTGACCCCGATCCAGCGGGTGCAGCTCGCGCGCCACCCCCGGCGACCCTATCCGCTCGACTTCGTCGAGCGGTGCTTCACCGACTGGATCGAGCTGCACGGCGACCGGGCCTTCGCCGACGACCACGCGATGATCGGGGGCATGGCCCGCTTCGACGGCCAGCCGGTCGTCGTCGTCGGCCAGCAGAAGGGACGCGACACCAAGGAGAACCTGCGGCGGAACTTCGGCATGCCGCACCCCGAGGGGTACCGCAAGGCGCTCCGGCTCATGAAGACCGCGGAGAAGTTCGGCCATCCGGTGATCGCGCTGATCGACACGCCCGGCGCCTATCCGGGCATCGGCGCCGAGGAGCGCGGGCAGGCCGAGGCCATCGCGCGGAACCTGCGCGAGATGGCCGCGCTCAGGATCCCGACGATCTCTGTGGTCACCGGCGAAGGCGCTTCGGGTGGAGCGCTCGGAATCGGCGTGACCGACCGCATCCTGATCCTCGAGAACGCGTTCTACTCCGTCATCAGCCCCGAGGGGTGCGCCGCGATCCTGTGGAAGGACGGCGAGAAGCGGGAGCTGGCCGCCCGCGCGATGAAGATCACGGCCGAGGACCTCGAGCGCCTAGGCGTGGTCGACGAGATCGTCCCCGAGCCGATGGGCGGGGCGCACACCGACTACGCCGCCACCGCCCGCGCGATCGCGGAGGCGATCCGCCGCCATCTCGGGGAGATCTCGCCCGGCGCGGCGGACGAGCGGATCCGGCGGCGACGCGAGAAGTACCGCCGCATGGGCGCCTGGAAGGGCCCCGAGAGCCTGGCCGGAAGCGCCGTCCAGCCGGCCGGCGAGATCGACGGGAGGGCGTGACCGGCCCGACCCACCTCGACGCCGCCGGACGGGCCCGCATGGTCGACGTGTCGGACAAGCCCGTCACCCGGCGGACGGCCCGCGCCAGCGGCCTCATCCGCATGAGCGGCGCCGCCCTGTCGGCCCTCCGCAGCGGCGATCTTCCCAAGGGCGACGCCTTCGCCGTGGCCCGCGTGGCGGGGATCCAGGCCACGAAGCGGACGCCGGAGCTCGTTCCCCTGTGTCATCCCCTTCCCCTCGATCATGTCGCCGTCGACCTCGAGGCCGACACCGATCTTCCCGGCGTGCGCGCGTGGTCGGAGGTCGTCGTCACCGCCCGCACCGGCGCGGAGATGGAGGCGCTGGTCGCGGTGGCGGCCGCGCTCCTGTCGATCTACGACATGGCGAAGTCGCTGGACCGGGAGATGTCACTGGAGGCGATCCGGCTCGAGTCCAAGGAGGGTGGCCGGAGCGGCGACTGGTCGCGCGGCGGGGAGGGCGACCGGTGAGGGCCGTCGCGCTCGGCCTCGCGCTCGGCGCGGCGGCGCTCGCCTGCGGCGGGGAGGCGGACGGGCCGGCGGACGGCCGGGCACCGCTCGTCGCCGACACGGCGGCGCGGTTCGTGGCCGATACCCAGTTCATCCACGATTCCCTCGGCAACCAGCTCATGATCGTCTCCAAGCGTAACGCGCACCTGCTCCCGCGAGAGGTCCGCCCACGCGCGGGAGCGGCCGATCCCGCCGCTCCGGACGCCTGGCGCGTCCTCGAGCCCCGGGTGGCCCGAACGATGATGCAGGCCGCGCGTCCGCCGTGGTACGTGATCGACGTCCGGGACTCGGAGGCCTGGGTGACGCGCGGCCGGCTCTCCGGCGCCGCCCTCGTCCCGCTCGAGGTCCTGGAGGCGAACGTCGAGGACCTGCACGTCCGTACCGATCAGGTGGTGCTGATCTACGCCGACACCGAGGCCCGGGCGGTGGCGGCGGCGGAGATCCTGGCCGGCTACGGGTTCCCCCACCTGCGTGTCCTGGGGGGCGGGCTCCCCGCGTGGGGGGACGCGGGCCTCCCGGTCGAGGGGCTGTGAGCGAGCCGATCTTCCCCGAGGCGTGCTGCTTCTGCGGCGTGGAGGACGACCTGGTGGAGGACGAGCACGTCGAGGGTCTCTACACGTGCCGCGCCTGCCTCGGGCGGGTGGCGGCCCAGAACGAGCGCATTCGCGGAGGGCTGGAGGATGAGCCGGATGTCGAGCTCTAGCCGCGCGGCCCGCGCGGCGGCGGCGCTCCTCCTGGTCGGCGCCGCCCTCGGCTGCCGGTTGGACGAGAGCGTGCCGCTCGGGATCGAGGAGCGGCTCGGCGGGATCCGGCCCGATCGGATCGTGGCGGTCGGCGACGACTTCGCGGCCGGGGCCAGCGACGGCGCGCTCTACGCGGCCGCGCAGACCCGGTCCCTCCCGGCGCTCCTCGCCCGGCACCTCGCCGACGATGCGCTGCTCCAGCCGCTCGTCTCCGACCCCGGGCTCGCGCTGGACCTGGCGGACGCCGGGAGGCTCCACCTCGTCAGCCTCGTTCCCCTCCGGCTCGAGCGCGAGTCCGCCGGAGCGCCGATCGCGGTCGAGCCGGGCCGGGCGTTCGACAACCTGGGGGTGCCGGGAGCCCTGGTCAGCGAGGCACTGATCGCCGAGAGCTCGGCGACGTCGTCGCTCGGCAATCCCTTCTACGACCTGGTCCTGCGCGGACGCGGGACCTTCGCCGAGCAGGCGGCCTCCCTGGACCCGACGCTGATCCTGCTGTGGATCGGGACCAGCGACGTCCTCCGCTACGTGGCGGCGGGCGGCGATTCGGATCTGGCGCCCGGCCTGCCGACGCCTACCGGCACCTTCGCCAACGCCTACGAGGCTCTGCTCGACGCCCTCCTCGAAACCGGGGCGCAGGTCGTCCTGTTCACGATCCCCGACCCGCGATCGATGCCGATCCTCCGCGCCGTGCCGGGCATCGTCCTCGACGCCGAGAGCGGAGAGCCGGTCACGATTACGGTCATCGAGCCGGTCCTCGATCCCGTAACCGGCGAGCCCGTCGTCGACCCCGTCACCGGGGACACCCTGCTGGCCCAGCGCGAGTCGACGGTGCCGCTCCTCGGCCCGGCCGGACCGCTGGCCCCGGGCGACCTCGTCCTCCTCGACGCCCTGCCCCTGCTCGAGGACCGGATCGGGGTTCCCGCCTCGATCGGGGGTACCGGCACCCCGCTTCCCGATCGCGCCGTGCTCGACGCGGCCGAGCGTGGGGAGGTGGGCGCGGCCGTGCTGGGGTACAACCAGGTGATCGCGGCGCTGGCGGCCGAGCACGATCTGCCGCTGGTCGATGTCCACGCGCTCGTCGAGCGGCTGGCGAGTGGAGGTCTGGTCTCGGACGGGATCCTGCTGACCGCCGACTACGCCACCGGGCAGGCGTTCGGCCTGGACGGGGCGCGATTCACGCCCAAGGGGTACGGCGTCGTCGCCAACCTCGTCATCGACGCGCTCGACGCGCGGTACGGGGCGACGGTCCCCCATCTCTCGACGGCCGGCCTCCCGGGCATCTCCCTGTTCGGCCTGCCGTGACCCCCGCCGGCGCCGCCCGCCGCGCGCGCGCGGCGGCCCTGGCGCTGGGCGCGCTCCCGGGCCTGCTCGCCGCGTGCGGCGGCGGCCCGCCGACGGAGCCGGGGGACGACGGACTCGACTTCCGCGGCTATGTCGCGATCGGCAACAGCCTGACGGCCGGATTCATGAACGGCGCGTTGGGGATCGAGGGGCAGGCCTGCTCCTATCCGCGTCTCCTCGCCGGCCAGGCGGGCGTGGGCGGCGACTTCCAGCAGCCGCTCGTCGCCGCGCCTGGGATCGCCCGGCCGGGATCGGACGAGGGGGGCCGGATCGAGCTCGTGGGCTTCGCGCCGATCACGATCGAGCGGGCCACGCCAGCCGGGGCGCCCCTGAACGCCGGGCTGGCCCGGCCCTATGGCAACCTGGGCGTGCCCGGGGCCCTCGCCGTCGAGGCGCTCGACGCCCGCAGCCGCGCGACGTCCCGGACCGACAATCCGTTCTTCGATTTCGTCCTGCGGGGCCGCGGGACCTGGGCCGAGCAGGTCGCCGAGCGGGACGCGACCTTCGTCACCGTATGGCTCGGCAACAACGACGTGCTCGGCTACGTGACCAGCGGCGGCGAGGCCGAGGGATTCCTCACGCCGGCGGGCGAGTTCGCCACCGCGTACGGCGAGCTGATCGCGCGGCTCCTCGAGACTACGGACCGGATCGTGCTCCTCAACGTCGCGCCGGTCACCGTGGTTCCCTACCTCTCCGCGGTGCCGAACGTGGTCGTCGACCCCGCCACCCTCGAGCCGATCCCGGGGCCCGACGGCATGCCTGTCCCGCTGCTCGGTCCCGCCGGACCGCTCGCTCCCGGCGACCAGGTCACGTTCGACGCGATCGAGGCGATCCTGGAGGGCGTCGGCGTGCCCGTCGACCTCGGCGGGACCGGTGAGCCGCTGCCGGGCGAGGTCGTCCTCGACGCCGGCGAGCAGGCGGTCGCCCGGGCCACGATCGCCGCCTACAATCAGGCGATCGCCCAGACCGCCGCCGAGCACGGCCTGGCCGTGGTCGACGTGCACGCGATCGTCTCCGCCATCGACGCCAACGGGCTCGACATCGACGGCGAGCGGCTGACGACCGATTTCGTGGTGGGAGGGCTCTTCAGCCTGGACGGCATCCACCCCACGTGCAAGGGATACGGCGTGGTCGCCAACGCGCTGATCGACGTCATCGGCGCCCGCTACGGGGAAGCGCTGCCGCGGGTGTCGATCGCCACGCTTCCCGGCGTCACGCTGACGGCGGGCGGCGCACGGGCGCCGGGGAATGCGCGCGGGCTCCTCCGCTTCCGCGGAGGAGGTCGCTTCCGCTTCTAGCGGACGCGCGCCCGCTTCTCGGCCAGGGAGAGGGCGCGGAACGCGCGCAGCTCCTCCAGCCGGCGCTCGCCGTCCACGGCCTCCAGCCGGTCCACGAACGCGGTCGCCACCCGGGCGGCTCCGCGATAGCGGGCGCCGAGGGCAGCGTCGTCGTACGGGACGTCCCACCGGGTCAGCGCCTGGTGCCGGACCCACGCGCGGTCGGCCGCGTCGAAGCGGTCAGCGTGTCCGCGGACGAAGTGGCAGAGCATGAGATAGGCGTCGATGCGGGCCAGGAGCTCGAGCTCGGCGAGAAACTCCGCGCCCGCGACCCGCTGCGGCCCGCCATCCCCGAACGCGTAGGTGGTGTGTAGGGCGTGGCTCGCCTCCTCGGTGAAGACGAGCAGCGGCAGTACGTTGGCCTCGGACAGGGCCCGGCGCGGATCGCGCGCTTCGAGCGTCTCGATCACGTCGTCGGCATAGAACAGCGCCAACCGCAGGTTCCGGTCCTCGACGTAGTAGAAGAAGCGCGCCCAGTCGGACATCTCGGGATGGTCGCCACTGCGGGCCGCCAGCTCGGCGCAGCGCCGGGGGCCTACCACGCACGCTTCGAGATCGACTCCCGCCTCGCGGCCGTACGTCCGCTCGAAGAGCCGCTGGAGGTCGCCGAGGAGCGCCATCAGCCGCCTCGCCGGTAGCGCGCCTGGCGCCACAGCCGATCGACCGTGTCGGGGCGCGGAGCCAGGTGGAGATGGTCGTCGACGAGATCGTTCAGCGCCTGTCGCAGGGCGGCGAACGCCTCGGCCAGGAACGCGAGCACGTCGGCCAGCTCGTACCGCGCGGCCACCTCGTGGCGCGCGGCGGCCGCGTAGTAGCGGCGCCCCATGTCCTCGTAGTAGTCGAGGTCCACCGGGCGCCGGCCGTAGCGATGGCGGTGGTAGATCCAATCGGGGAACAGCCCGGCGAGATAGAGCGCCCGGTCCCCGACCTCCGTCTGGAGCGAGAACGCGTGCTCGGAGGTGCGGGCCTCGGCGATCGCCCGCACGAGATCGACGAGGTAGAGGCCCTGCCCGCGGCCGTCCGCCGCGCCGCTCACATGGGCGGAGAGGAGCGCGCCCACGTAATCCGCGACCCGCCGGTCGTCGATCCCGTGATCGAGGAAGGTACGCCGGACGACGACGTAGTAGAAGAAGTAGGGAGAGACGTCGAGCAGGCGCGGGGCCTCGAGGAGCCGCGCGAACAGGAGTCGACTGTCGAGCAATCGATCGAGCGACTCCGGGTCGGCGGCCAGCGATCGCAGGGAGGCGCCGTCTCCGTCCCGGGCCGACAGCGCTCCGGTGAGAAACGACAGGTCCTGTCCGGTCATGCGGGCGCGACAGCTGACGGCGATCATCGAACCTCACCTCCCTTCGTGCGTGTCCTCCTCGATCACGTTCTCGCGCCACGCCGACCCGTCGGCGAAGACCTCCTTCTTCCAGACGGGCAGCGTCGCCTTCAAGCGATCGATCCCGTGCGCGCAGGCCGCCAGGGCCTCGCGCCGATGGGGCGCGGAGACCGCGATCGCCACGCTCGCCTCGCCGATCTCCACGCGGCCGACGCGATGGGCAATCGCGATCCCCGTGACCGAGGGCCAGAGAGTGGCAATTTCCGTACCGAGACGCTCCATCTCGAGTTCCGCCAGCGCCCCGTACGCCTCGTACTCGAGGTACCGCACCTCCTTCCCCTGGAACGCGTTGCGGGTGGTCCCCACGAACATCGCCAGCGCTCCGCTGCCGGGATCGGCGAGCGCGTCCCGCAGGGCTCCCACGTCGATCTTTGCCTCGGTGATCTGATAGAGAGTCCGCATCGCCCTCGGTTTTCCATCGTCAGCAGTCGGGAACACCGGCTGCTGATGGCCGGCGGTCCGCCCCGTTCAGCCGCCGCCGACGGGAGGCAGGATCGCGATCTCGTCTCCCGGACGGAGCGGCGTCGCCCGGTCCACGTACTCGAGGTTAACGGCCACGCGGGACCGCGGCAGCAGGCTTCCGATCCCCGGATGGGCGGCCGCCAGGGCCGCCACCGCATCGCCCGCCGTGGCTCCCGCGGGCAGGGTCAGCTCGACCGTGCCGGCGCCCGCCGCCTCGCGCGCCGGCCCGAACAGCCGGACGACGACGCGCCCGCTCACGCCGCCTCCCCCGCCGGCAGATGGCGCTCGAAGAACGCGGCCACCCGCTCGCAATAAGCCGCGCGATCGACGAAGTACGCGCCGCAGTGGTACGCCCCGTCGACCAGCCACGCCTCGCACAGCGGGGCCGGGGCCGCGGCCGCGGCCAGCCGCCGCGCCTGATCGACCGGGATCCAGCGATCGCGGGTGCCGTGGATCAACAGCAGCGGGGTCTCCCCGAGACCGGCCAGGCGCTCGATGGGGGCGATCGCGTCGAACCCCGGCTTCCCGCTCCGCCGGTGCCACCACTCCATGGCCGGGACGAACGCCTGTCCCGGGACCCAGCGGCCGAGATAGCGGCGCGCGTCCCGCCGCGCGGCGTGTTCCAGCACCTCGCGCTGACTGACGAACACGCTGTCGGCGACGATCGCGCGGACCCGCGGATCCCCGCCACCGAGGATCGCCACCACCCCTCCCATCGAATAGCCCAGGAGCCCGATGGCCGCGCCCGGCACACGCCCCTCCACCCAGTCGAGCGCCGCGCCGAGATCGGCCGTCTCCCAGTAGCCCATCGAGAACGGCGCAGCGGCGCTCCGCCCGCGCCCGCGGAAGTCGAACAGGAACACGCTGAACCCGGCGCGCCAGAGGGCGGTCGACATGCCGAGCACGTCCGACTTCTCCCCCCGATAGCCGTGCATGACGACCACCACCCGGCGCGCGCCCTCGTGGCGCAGGAACCAGCCGTGAAGGCGCACGTCGCCGGTCGTGAACTCGACCGACTCGTGCTCCGCGTCGGTCTCCCAGGGGGTGAAGGTGAAGTCGGGGGGTCGGGTGGAGACGGGCGGTCGGTTCAGGCGCCAGTGGCCGAGCCACCCGATCCCGAGCCAGGCCGCCCCCGCGAGCAGCGCCAGCCCGATCAGCGGCACGGCGATCCAGAGCACGAGACTCACTCGCGCGACGCGCGTCCCTCGAAGGTGATGGTCCGGTCCCGCCCGCCGCGCTTGGCGGTGTACAGCGCCTGGTCGGTCCAGCTGATGAGGGCGTCCTGGCGCTGGCGCGGCACGGGAAACTCCTGGTCGCTGAACGGGAGACACGCGACCCCGCACGAGATCGTCAGCGGCTTCCCCATCAGTGCCTCGAAGTAGTGCGCCTTGACCTGGCGGCGGAGGCGCTCGGCCTGCTGGTAGGTGCCGGAGAGGTTCGTCTCCGGCAGCAGCACCGCGAACTCCTCGCCTCCATAGCGCGCGAGCAGGTCGGTCTCGCGGATCGTGCGATGAAGCACCGCGGCCATCTCCCGCAGGACGGCGTCGCCCTGCTGATGTCCGTACGTGTCGTTGACCTGCTTGAAGTGGTCGATGTCGAGCAGGATCAGGGACAGGTCGGAGCCGTAGCGGTGGGCGCGCTTGAACTCCTCCTCCAGCCGCTGATAGAAGTATCGATGGTTGTACAGCCCGGTCTGGTCGTCGGTGTTGGCGAGGCGGGTGAGGCGCTGATTGTCGATCTCCGCCTGCTCGTAGAGCGCCGCGTTGGCCAGGCCGTTCGCCGCCGCGTTGGCCACCACGCGCGCGAACTTGACGTCGTGCTCCGTGTAGGGGCGGTAGCGGCGGGACGACTGGAGGACGTACTCCCCGAGGTCCGCCCGCTGCACCCGCAGCGGCACGATCATGATGGACTTGCGCTCCGGCAGCGTGTGGAGCACGGGGCCGATGAGGGGATCCGTATGGGTGTCGTCGACGACCACGACGTCCCCTTCCGCCGACGCCTTCTGGATCTCGGGATAGCCGTCCAGGTCGATGCTGAGGTTGTGGAGGTGGGGGTCGTCCTGGGTCGCCACCACGTAGCCGGTATGACGGTCGACGACCTTGATCAGCGAGGCCCGGTCCGAATGCACGACCTGCGCTAGCTCGCTGACGATCGTGTACAGCACGTTCTCGATCTCGAGCGACGAGGAGACGGCCTGCGAAATCCGCAGCATCGCGGCCAGGTCGTCGTGATAGTGCTTGACCTCGAGGTTGGTGCGGACGCGCGCCACCAGCTCGTCGATGTGGAACGGCTTGGTGATGTAGTCGGCCGCGCCCGCTTCGAGCGCCTGGACGACGTCCTGGCGGCCTTCCCGCGCCGTCAGCATGAGCACGCGGGTGTCGGAGAGACGGGGGTCGGACCGGAATTCCCGACAAACCTCGAGACCGTCCATCTCGGGCATCATGACGTCCAGGAGGACGAGGTCGGGGGGGTCCTGGCGGGCGATCTTCAGCGCGTCGGGACCGGTGTGCGCGATCTCGGTCCGATAGCCCTTGAAATGCAACATCGTGGCCAGGGTGTCGCAAATCGAAGGATCGTCATCGACGACCAGGATGTACCCGTCCGAGGCCGCACGAGACGGCCGGGGATCGACGGAGACCTTCAGCTCGCTCTTCACTCCTCTTCGGAGGGCAGCTCCAGCTGCTCTTCGGGCGCCAGGGCGGCGGCATCCGCCCCCAGCGGGGGAGCCCCCTCTTCCTCATCTTCCAGCACGACTCGTGCCACGTCCCCGACCTTGTGGCCCTCATCGAGGTTGATCAGCTTGACCCCCTGGGTGGCGCGGCCTATGACCCGGATGCCCAGGATCGGCAGCCGGATGATGATCCCGCCGGTCGTTACGATCATCAGCTCGTCCTGCTCGACCACCTCCTTGACCGCCACCAGCGGTCCCGTCTTGGTGGTCGGCTTGAGGGTCTTGATCCCCTTCCCGCCGCGATGGGTCACCCGGTAGTCGGAGATCAGCGACCGCTTCCCGTAGCCGTTCTCGGTCACCGCCAGCAGCGCGTTGTTCTCGTTCTTGACCACGACCATGTCGAGCACGCCGTCGTTCTTCCCCTGCAGCGTGATGCCGCGCACTCCCATCGTGTCCCGGCCCATGTCGCGGACCTCCTCCTCGTGGAACCGGATCGCCTGCCCCTTGCGGGTGGCGAGCACGATGTCGTTCGACCCGTCGGTGAGCTGCGCGCTGATCAGCCGGTCGCCCTTCTCCAGCTTCATTCCGATGATCCCCCCGCGACGCGGATTGCCGTAGGCCGAGAGCACGGTTTTCTTCACCTGGCCCCGCTGGCTCGCCGTGATGAGGTAGTGCTGGTCGTCGAACTCGCGCACCGGGATCACGTCGGCGATCTGATCGTCGGCGTCGGTCTGCAGGACGTTGACGATCGGCCGCCCGCGGCTGGCCCGGCCCCCCTGGGGGATGTCGTAGACCTTCAGCCAGTGGCATTGCCCCTGCTCGGTCAGCACCAGCAGGTAGTCGTGCGTGCTCGCCACGTAGAGCCGCTCGATCCAGTCATCGTCCTTGGTTCCCATGCCGGTGATGCCCCGGCCCCCGCGCCGCTGGCGCCGATAGGTGGAGGCGGCGATTCGCTTGATGTAGCCGGTGTGGCTGATCGTCACCACCATGTCCTCTTCGGCGATCAGATCCTCGATCGAGATGTCGGCCCCGCCGGGAAGGATCTCCGTGCGCCGCGCGTCGCCGTACTTGCCGGCGATATCCTGGAGCTCCTGCTTGATCGCCTCCATCCGCAGCCGCTTCGACGCGAGCAGCTCCTCGAGCCGGGCGATCGTCTGCAGCAGCTCCTTGTACTCCTCCTCGAGTTTGTCGCGCTCGAGGCCCGTGAGCCGGGCGAGCCGCATGTCGAGGATCGCCTGCGACTGCCGCTCGGAGAGGTCGAACCGCTCCATCAGGCCGGCGCGCGCCTCGTCCGTGCTCTTGCTCTGGCGGATCAGCTGGACGACCTCGTCGATGTTGTCGACCGCGATGCGCAGCCCCTCGACGATGTGCAGCCGGTCCCTGGCCTGGGTGAGCTCGAACTGGGAGCGCCGCACCACGACCTCGTGGCGATGCTCCAGGAACCGCTCCAGCATCTCCTTGAGCGGCATCTCCTTCGGCACGTTGTCGACCAGCGCCAGGTTGATGATCCCGAACGTCTGCTGGAGCTGGGTCGAGCTGTAGAGCTGGTTCAGCACGACCTCGGCGTTCTGGGCGGTGGTCTTGAGCTCGATCACCATCCGCATCCCGTCGCGGTCGGACTCGTCCCGCATGTCGGAGATGTCGGTGACCTTCTTGTTCCGGACGAGGTCCGCGATCTGCTCGATGACCTTCGTCTTGTTCACCTGGTAGGGGATCTCGGTGATGATGATCTGCTCGCGGCCGTTGGCCTTGGTCTCCGTCCGCGCGCGCGCGCGCATGATGACCTTGCCGCGGCCGGTCTCGTAGGCCTCGCGGATCCCGTCGGTGCCGTAGATGTAGCCGCCCGTCGGGAAGTCCGGACCCTTGATGTGCTTCCTGAGGCCGGCGACGTCGATCTCGGGGTCGTCGATCACGGCCATCAACCCGCTCACCACCTCGCGCAGGTTGTGGGGCGGGATGTTCGTCGCCATCCCGACCGCGATCCCGCTGGCCCCGTTGATGAGCAGGTTGGGGATCCGCGCCGGCAGGACCGACGGCTCCTTCAACCGATCGTCGAAGTTGGGAACGAAGTCGACCGTGTCCTTGTCGATGTCGGCCATCAGCTCGGCCGCGATCGACGCCATCCGCGCCTCGGTGTACCGGTAGGCGGCCGCCGAGTCCCCGTCGATCGAGCCGAAGTTCCCCTGGCCCTCGACCAGCGGATAGCGGAGCGAGAACGGCTGCACCATCCGCACCATGGCGTCGTACACCGCGGTGTCGCCGTGCGGGTGGTATTTGCCCAGCACGTCGCCGACGACGGTCGCGCTCTTCTTCAGCGGCCGGCCCGGCCCCAGCCCGATCTCGGACATCGAGTACAGGATGCGCCGGTGCACGGGCTTCAGGCCGTCGCGCACGTCCGGCAGCGCCCGCGCGACGATCACGCTCATCGAGTAATCGATGAACGACTCCTTCATTTCGTCGACGATGTGCCGCTCGATGATCCGTTCTCTACCCTGCTCCATCGCCATCCTAGAACATCTCCATGCTCATGAGATCAACCTGAATGCCCGGTCATGCCCCGGCTCGCGCCCGTGCTGACCAGCCGCGGATCGATCAAAACGGCCCAGATGCAAGGCGCGCGACGAGGGGATTCCGAGGCGCACTGCAAAGTGCGCCGCAGGAAGACACGAGGAGCGCAACGCCGCAGATGGGCCGTTTTCATCGATCCCCCTACACATCGAGATTGCGCACGTACTTGGCGTTCTTCTCGATGAACGCCCGCCGCGGCTCCACATCGTCTCCCATCAACGTCTGGAACAGCTCGAAGGCCTCCGTGTGGTCGTCCATGCGGACCTTGAGGATCGTGCGGCTCTCCGGATCCATCGTCGTCTTCCACAGCTGGTCGGGGTTCATCTCGCCGAGGCCCTTGTAGCGCTGGATGTTGACGCCGTTGCCTCCCAGCCGCTCGAACGCCTTCTCCCGCTCCTCCTCGTCGAAGCAGTAGAACTCCTTCGATCCCTTCCACACGCGATACAGCGGCGGCTGGGCGATATAGATCTTCCCGGCGTCGATCAGCTCGCGCATCCACTGGAAGAAGAAAGTCAGGAGGAGGGTGCGGATGTGGGCTCCGTCAACGTCGGCGTCGCACATGATGATGATCTTGCCGTAGCGGCTCATCTCGAGCTTGAACTCGTCCTCGCCGAAGCCGGTGCCGATCGCGGTGATAATCGTCCGGACCTCCTCGTTGGAGAGGACCTTGTCCACTCGCGCCTTGATCGTGTTGAGGATCTTCCCCCGCAGCGGCAGGATCGCCTGGAAATTGCGGTCGCGGCCCTGCTTCGCCGACCCGCCGGCCGAGTCGCCCTCGACCAGGTAGAGCTCGGAGAGCATCGGATCGTCGATCGAGCAGTCCGCGAGCTTGCCCGGCAGCACGCCGGTCTCGAGGGCCGACTTCTTGCGCGTTAGATCGCGCGCCTTGCGCGCGGCCTCGCGCGCGCGCGCCGCCTGCATCGCCTTCTCGACGACGGTCTTGGCCGCCCCGGGGTTCTCCTGCATCCACGAGCTGAGGGCCTCGTTCATCGCCGACTCGACGATCCCCCGGACCTCGGAGTTGCCGAGCTTGGTCTTCGTCTGACCCTCGAACTGCGGCTCCATGACCTTGACCGACAGCACCGCCGTCAGGCCCTCGCGCACGTCGTCACCGGAGAGCGTGAAATCGGCCTTCTTGAACAGCCCGCGCTCGTTCGCGTAGGCGTTGATCGACCGGGTCAGCGCGGCCTTGAAGCCGGACAGGTGCGTGCCGCCTTCGTGGGTGTTGATGTTGTTCACGAAGGTGAACAGGGTCTCGGTATAGCTGTCGTTGTACTGGATCGCGCACTGCACCTCGACGTCGTCCCTGGTCGTCTCCACGTACATCGGCTTCGCGTGGAGCGGCTTGCGGCTCTTGTTCAGGTAATTGACGAACTCGATCAGTCCGCCGTCGAACCGGAAGACCTCCAGCCGGGGGTCCTCCCCCCGCTTGTCCTCGAACTCGATCTGGACGCCCTTGTTCAGGAACGCGAGCTCGCGCAGGCGCGTGGCCAGGGTGTCGTACTGCAGGTCGATCTCGGGGAAGATCTCGGGATCCGCCCGGAAGCGGACGATCGTCCCCGTGGTGGTGGCCGTGCCGATCTCGCTGAGCTCGGTCGCCTTTCCGCCTCGCTCGTAGCGCTGGTGGTAGCGCTTGCCGTCGCGCATGACCTCGACCTCGAGCCACTCGGAGAGCGCGTTGACGACGGAGACGCCCACCCCGTGCAGGCCGCCCGAGACCTTGTAGGAGCCGTGATCGAACTTCCCGCCCGCGTGCAGGGTCGTCATCGCGACCTCGACGCCGGGCTTCTTCTCGGTGGGATGGATGTCGACCGGGAAGCCGCGCCCGTTGTCCTCGACGCGGACCGCGTTGTCGGTCTCGATCGTGACCGAGATCTCGTCGCAGTAGCCGGCCATCGCCTCGTCGACCGCGTTGTCGACGACCTCGTAGACGAGGTGGTGCAGTCCGCGCGGGCCGGTCGACCCGATGTACATGCCCGGGCGCTTACGGACCGCCTGGAGGCCCTGCAGGACCTGGATCTTCTCGGCGCTGTACTCCTTGGCCGCCTGCGCGTTGCGGGCCGGGTCCTCGCCGCGTGCCTTCGTCGTCACCTTGGCCATGCGCTCCACTACCCCTTCGCTTCGGGATCGAGTCGAAATACCAACCTCCCTACCGAGCTCCGGCGGCGGCCGGCGTTCAGCCGCCCCAGGAGCTCGCCCTGCCTCAGCGACAGCTCGTTGAGCCACGCCGAGCTGGCCACCCCCACGATCAGCGTGTCGCCATCGACGCGCTGGGGGCGCGCTGCGCGCGCGATCTCCGGCCCCATCCGCTCCTCCCACTCGCGGAACACCGCGTGCCGTTCCACCACCTTCGCGAGCCCGATCTTATCGAGCACCGCGTCGAGCTCCGTGCCGAGGCGCCGGGGGCTCCTCATCCCGTCCCAGCCGCGGTCCGGCTCTCGATCCTCCCGCCGACGACCGTCCAGCGCGCCAGCCCGTCCGCCAGCCACGCCAGCGGCCGCGGGCTCGTGACGAACCGCTGGTGCCGGTCGCCGAGCCGCGCCAGCAGGCGCTCCGCGCGCCCCTCGTCGAGCTCCGAGAACACGTCGTCGAGGAGCAGCACCGGCCGGTGACCCGTGTCCGCCTCCAGCACGTCGGCCTCCACCAGTCTGAGCGTCACCGCGGCGGTCCGCTGCTCACCCTGCGAGCCGAACCGCGACAGCTCGCGTCCCCGAAGCTCGAGAGCGAGGTCGTCGCGGTGCGGCCCGATGGTCGTCCAGCCGCGCGCCCGGTCCACCTCGTAGCAGTCCATGAGCGCGCGCGACCAGGCCGCGCGGATCGCGGGCTCGCTCGCGGCCCCCGCCGGATCGACGGGCACGGAGGGGCGGTACGCGATGCCGTAGCGACCCGCATCGTCCGTGCCGTCCACCGTGGCCACGCGCGCGGCCGCGCGCGCGAACCCTTCCGCCAACCGCTGGACGAGCCCCGCGCGCGCCACCACGAGACCGCTCCCGGCCGCGATCAGCGCCTCGTCCCAGGCCTCGAGCTGGGCGAGGACGCCGTGGCGGCCGCGCAGCAGCTCGTTCCGCTGCCGCAGGACCCGATCGTAGTTCGACAACCCCCGGCGATAGGGCCGCGAGACGAGTGAGAGGAGCTCGTCCACCCAGCGTCGGCGGGTCGACGGCGATCCGTTCACCAGCTCGAGGTCCTCAGGACGCACGGTCACCGTGAGCAGCGTCCCCGCGACATCGGAGGGGCGGGCGACCGGTCCCCCGTCGATCGCGACGCGCCGCCGGTCGCCGTCGGTCGCGACCGCCACCGCGAGCGAGCGGCCGTCCGCGTACCGGACGTGACCCTCGACGCGGAAGTGCCCGGCGCCGAATGCGACCGCGTCGTCGTGCCGCGTCCCGCGGAACGAGCGGAATCGCGACAGGTAGTGCACGGCCTCGAGGAAGTTCGTCTTCCCCTGGCCGTTCTCGCCCACCAGGACCGCCCCTTCCGCCGGCACCTGGAGGCCTACGGAGGCGAGGTTTCGGAACTGCTCCAACCGGATTTCGGTCAGTCGCACGGCGGGGTCGGCGGACGAGCCCTCGAGAACACCCTTAAAGGTAGTTTCCACAACGGCTTCCGGCAACGATTTTCGGTCTTTTTTCGAGCTTGTCTAACGTGGTCGGATCTGGGCGTTCGGAACGTGCGCGCGGCCCCGGGCCCGCCGCCCTACTCCTGCAGCCGCAGGGGCATGACGAGGCACAGGTATTCCTCCTCGCCGTCGGCCCCCGCGGGCTGGACCAGCGCCGCCCGCTCGGGCGCCTTCAGCGAGATCTCCACCTCGTCCGCGTCGACGAACCTCAGCACCTCGAGCAGGTAGTTCGCGTTGAATCCGATGTCGATCGGCTCGCCCTCGTAGGACACCATCATCTCCTCGCTCCCCTCGCCCACGTCGGGCGTGGACACGAAGAGCTTGAGCGCGTCGTCCTTCAGCGAGAGCCGTACGCGGTGCGTCTGGTCGCTCGCCATGACCGCCATCCGTCGCAGGGCGGAGGCCAGCCGCTCCTTGTCGGCACGCAACCGCTTGTCGTTGTCCTTGGGTATGACCTGCTCGTAGTTCGGGTACGGTCCCTCGATCAGCCGGCTGTAGACGACGCCCCGCTCGCCCCGGAACCCGATCTGCTTGTCGTCCATCGCCACGACCAAGGTGGCGTCGGTCTCGAAGAGGCGCCCGATCTGGGAAAGCGCCTTCGGCGGGACGATGATGTCCCGGCCCGGCTTCTTCCCGCCGTTCGTCGGGGCCGGTACGCTGTAGCGCGCCAGCCGATGTCCGTTGGTCGCGACCATCTGCATGCGGCCGTCGAGGACTTCCCACAGGACCCCGTTCAGGATCGGCCGCGTGTCCTCGGTGGAGGCGGCGAAGCTCGTGTGCGCCGCCAGCCGCTCGATCGTGCCGGCCGTCACGCTCAGGCCTTCCTCGAACCCGAGCGCGGGGAAGCTGGGGAAGTCCTCGGCTGGCAGGCCATGGACGCGGAATCGGCTGTTCTCGCACTCCAGCGTGACGTGCTCGGCCTCGCCTTCGACCCGCACCGGGCTCGGCGGGAGGGCCCGAACCATGTCGGCCAGCTTCTTCGCCGGCAGGGTGACGCGTCCGGGGGAGTCGACCTTCCCCTTCACGCGGATCGTGACCGACAGATCCAGATCCGTGGCCGACAGCGCGAGCTGGTCGGAATCCGCCACGAGGAGCAGGTTGCCGATGATCGGAAGCGGCGTGCGCGCCGGCACGATGTTGGCGACGGCGCTCAGCGCTTCGACGAACTCGCTCTGGCCTATCGTGAACTGCATCCTCCCCCCGATGATTTGAGCGGTTATCCCCAGGCCTGAAAGATCACTGCTTCTGCGAATCCAATGATTAGGAGTAGTAGTAGAGGGACCTCGGCTGTGGACAAGATAGCCCGTTCCGGACGTCTGAGCGCAGCGCGTCGAGCCGGAACCCCGGCCGGCTTCGAGTCGGGCGCTGGGGTCTGGTTGTGGACGGTCGGCGGGCGACTGGGGAGAGTCTGGCGGTTATCCCCGCGAGCGTCGAGCTGTCCACGTCTTTCCTCTTTCGTTCCCGGTCGATGTCCACAGGCCTCGCGGAGCGGTCCAGGGCCGCCCAGGACGTGGTCAGGAAGCGATGCGCTCTCGCAGCTGCTCGACGCGCAGCCGGATGGT
This sequence comes from Gemmatimonadota bacterium, assembly GCA_035513155.1. Classification (GTDB taxonomy): domain Bacteria; phylum Gemmatimonadota; class Gemmatimonadetes; order JACCXV01; family JAHWKZ01; genus JAICNR01. The sequence goes on from DATKCO010000049.1 coordinate 35,592, forward strand.
GCGGTCCTGCTGGATCTCGTTCTCGACCTTGTCGCACGCGTGGATCACGGTGGTGTGGTCGCGGCCACCGAACGCCTGGCCGATCTCGACCAGTGGCAGGTCCGTGTGCTGTCGGCAGAGATACATGGCGACCTGGCGGGGGACCGTCAGCGTCTTGGTGCGCTTCTTCGACTTCAAGCCGTCGATCGTCACCCCGTACTCCTGGGCGACCTCCTGCTGGATGCGCTCGACCGTGATGCGCACGGTCTCGTGCGAGAGGATGTTCTTGAGCACCACCTCGGCCAGCTCGATCGTGATGTCGGAACCGTTCAGGCTGGAGTGGGCGATGAGGCGGATGAGCGATCCTTCGAGCTCGCGCACGTTGGACTTGACGTTCTTGGCGATGAAGAGCACCACGTCCTGCGGCAGCTGCAGGTTGTTCCGGGCGGCCTTGTGCTGGAGGATGGCGATCCGGGTCTCCAGGTCCGGCGGCTGAATGTCCACCACCAGCCCCCATTCGAAGCGCGAGACGAGCCGCTCCTCGAGCGTGGGGATCTCCTTCGCTTGCCGGTCGCTGGTGACGACGATCTGCTTGTGGGCGTCGTACAGGGCGTTGAACGTGTGGAAGAACTCCTCCTGCGTGGCGTCCTTCCCCTGCAGGAACTGGACGTCGTCGATGAGCAGCAGGTCCACACGCCGGTACTTGTTGCGGAACTCGAGCGTCTTGCCGAACTGTAGGGCCTCGATCATCTGGTTCATGAACTGCTCGGCGGACAGATAGCAGACCCGCTGGAGCTTGCCCGAGGCGAGTGCCTCGTTGCCGATCCCCTGCATGAGGTGGGTCTTACCGAGCCCTACGCCACCGTAGATGAACAGCGGGTTGTAGACGTGGGCTGGCGTCTCCGCGACGGCCAGGGACGCGGCATGGGCCCACTGGTTCGAGTTGCCGACCACGAAGGTCTCGAAGGTGTAGCGCGGGTTGAGCGGCATCCCCTGGTTGACGGTCCCGGCGGACGGGCCGGACCGCTCGGCGGTGGCCGGCCCGAGCTGCGAGGCGGCGATCGGGCGCGAGCCCAGGGCTTCGGGCTGGTCGCCCGAGTCGGACCGGAAGGCGATCGACAGATCGTGGTCGAACAGCGACCCGGCGATGCGCGAGAGGACGGTGCCGTACTGGCCCTCGATGTAATCGACCGCGAACTGGTTCTTGACGTTCACCAGCAGGCGTTCGTCCGAGAGCGCGACGGCCTCGGTGGGCTCGAGCCAGGTCTTGAAGGTTTGGGGGTTGATGACTTTTCGGGACTCTTCGAGGATGAGCGACCACACCTCGATCGGGGTCAGTTCGGCTGACGACAAGGCGGCTCCGCGGGACGAAAATTTGCTTGATCGGAGTGTGAAACGCGTCGAGGGGAGTCCATAGTAGCGGCGTGCCGGGGGGCTGTCAACAGGCGCGTGAAAATGCGTCCTCCGATCACAGGCGGTTGACGCTCACGCGCGCCCAAACCTATATTCGGCTCCCTTTTTCAGCCCGACATCCGATCGTATAGAGCGTTCATTCGAGACGAGGACCGCCATGAAGCGCACGTATCAGCCCAGCCGGCGCAAGCGCCGCAACAAGCACGGATTCCGCGCCCGGATGGCGACGAAGAACGGGCGCAAGGTGCTCGCGCGACGGCGCCGGAAGGGCCGCACCAAGCTGACGGTCTCCGCGGAATTCTTCCGTAAGCGGCAGTAAGCCCGGCGTCCCACCTCCACCAAGGTCACATCCGGCCCGATGGGGCAATTGCCGCGCGAGCGCCGCATCACCACGCGCCGCGAGATCGCGGCGCTCCTCCGCGGGAAGCGGGCCCGCGGTCCGGCCCTGGAGCTGTACTGGCGGCCGGCGGCGGAGTCGCGTTCCCGCGCCACCTGCATCACGCCCAAGCACGGCCGGACGGGCGTCGAGCGGAACCGGCTGCGACGCCGGCTCAAGGAGCTGATGCGAGCGACCCTGCTTTCCCGGGGAGAGGAGCGCGACTGGCTGGTCCGCGCGCGGCCGCCCGCGTACGAGCTCGACTACGCCGGGCTGAGCTCGGCCCTGTCCGCGCTGGTGGAGGGAACCGAGGCGCCGTGAAGATTCTGCTCGTGCTCGCGATCCGGCTCTACCAGCTCACCACGTCGTGGGCGCCCCCCACCTGCCGCTATCAGCCGACCTGCTCGGGCTACGCCCTGCGGGCGATCGAGGTTCATGGGGCGCTGAAGGGCTCCTATCTCGCGGCGCGGCGGATCGCGCGCTGTCACCCGTGGCACGAGGGCGGGTACGATCCCGTCCCGCCATGCGGGCCGGGCGCTTCGGCCGGACCCGTCTCGGAGGGATGAGGGAGTCCGTGGATCAGCGTCGGGTCCTGCTCGCGTTCGTCCTCATGGCGGTCGTCCTGATCGCCAGCCAGTGGTGGTACGGCCGGATCCAGCCGCCCCCCGCGGGGGTGTCTCCCGCAGACACAACCCAAGTTGTAGAGAGCGTGCCGGGCGAGACCCCGCCCGGGCCCCCGCCGGACACCGCCGCCGGCCCCGCCCGGGTGGACACGACGGCGATGGCGGAGGCCGACACCTCAGCGGCGCTGGCGCCGGTCGTCAACCTCCTGCTCGAGGGCCGGCCGGCGCCGGCGCCGGTCGAGGTGGAGACGCCCCTCTACCGGATGACGATCGACCCCCGGGGAGGAGGGATCCGGCAGGTCGAGCTCCTGCGGTACGAGTCGTACCGGGAGGCGGGCCCCGTGCGGCTCGTACCCGAGGGCGCCACGTTCCTCGACCGGTGGGCGGAGATCGGCGATCGCCGGCTCGGGATCGACACGCTGACGTTCCAGCCCAGCCGGGAGCGCCTCACCCTGGCGGCCGGGGACACGGCGACCACGCTGACCTTGGCCTACGAGTCGTCGGCGGGGCGGATCGAGCAGACGTACCGCTTCGAGCCGGCCGGCTACGGGGTGGAGTACCGGCTCGCGCTGGATCCCGGGAGCGCCATGGAGGGGATCCTGGTCACCGAGCTGGGGCCGCGCCTGAGGAGCAACGAGAAGAATCCCCGCGAGGATTACGGCCAGCTGCGGGCGGTCGCCCGCGTCGATGGCGAGGTGATCTCGGTCGAGCCCGACGACGCCGCCAGGAGCCCGGTGTCGCGGGGCGGCGAGATCGACTGGGCGGGACTCCGGAACAAATACTTCCTGGGGGTCGTGCAGGCGCCGATCGAGGGGACGCTGAGCGCGGTCGAGGTCCGGGGGGAGTCGGCCGACAGCCTGCCCCACGTGCGCGTGGCGGTGAGGACCCCGATCCGCGGCAGCGAGAGCGCGTACCGTCTCTACTTCGGACCCCAGGAATATCGCCAGCTGGCCGCCTTCAACGACGGCCTGGACGACGTCAACCAGTACGGCTGGTCGTGGATCCGCTGGATGATCACCCCGTTCGGCAAGGGGATCGTGATCGTCATGCTCTGGCTCCACCAGTTCGTCCCCGACTACGGTCTCGTGCTCGTTCTGTTCGGTGTCCTCGTCCGGCTCGTGATGTGGCCGCTGACGACCAAGTCGTTCCGCTCGATCCAGGCGATGCAGAGGATCCAGCCCGAGATCCAGAACCTCCGCGAGCGGTACAAGGACGACCCCCAGCGGATGCAGCAGGAGACGATGCGGCTCTACCGGGAGAAGAAGGTGAATCCGCTGGGAGGCTGTCTGCCGAACCTGATCCCGATGCCGATCCTGTTCGCCCTGTTCTTCGTGTTCCAGTCGGCGATCGAGTTCCGGGGCCAGCCGTTCCTATGGCTGCCGGACCTGTCGCAGCCGGACCCGTTCTACATCCTGCCGGTCCTGATGGGCCTGACCATGTTCGTCTCCTCGAAGATGATGCAGACCGACCCCAAGATGGCGGCGTTGACGTACGCGATGCCGGTCGTGCTGACGTTCGTGTTCCTGAACCTGGCGTCCGGCCTCGTCCTCTACTACACGGTATCCAACGTGTTGACGTTCGCGCAGCAGTGGCTGCTCCGGCGCGGTGGGCCGGGGGCTCCCGAGCCGCAGCCCGCCGAAGGATGAGGGCCGCCGGGGGACCTCGCGACCCCGCGCTTGCTTCCCGGCCCGCGGGAAGGCACATTGGCGGAGAGCCCGAGAGACAGTACGAACTCGAACGAAGTGCGTCGCTTGTCCCGACACCCCGATGAATGACGCCAGCCCCCCGACCGGGGGGGTCCGCGATGCGCGAGCGCGGCTCGAGCGCGAGATCGAGCGTGCGTTCGCCGACGATCCGCCCGTGACGGTGGAGGACATCGAGCGGGGAGGAGCGGTGGCGCCCGGGCCGGATGTTTCACGTGAAACATCGGTGGGGGCGACCCGGAAAGGGCGGAAGAAGCGGCGAAAGGGAGCGGCCCGCGGCACGGCCACGGAGCCCGCGCGAGAGGGCCCCCGGACGGCCCGGATCATCGGCATCGTGAACCAGAAGGGCGGTGTCGGGAAGACGACGACCGCCGTGAACCTCGCCGCCTGCCTCGCGGTGGCCGAGCGCCGGACCCTTCTCGTCGATCTCGATCCCCAGGGAAACGCGACGAGCGGCCTCGGGGTGGACAAGGCGGCCCTGGAGGCGAGCGTCTACGAGGTTCTCGTGGGCGGGCTGCCGCTCGAGGCGGCCATCCGACCCACCGCGATCCCGTTCCTCGACATCCTTCCCGCCACCGTCGACCTGTTCGGCGCCGAGATCGAGCTCGTCAGCGAGATCGGGCGGGAGCACCGCTTGGCCTCGGCCCTGGAGGGGCGAGGCCAGGGGTACGAGTACATCCTCGTCGATTGCCCGCCGAGCCTCGGCCTCCTGACCGTGAACGCGTTGACGGCGGTCGGCTCGGTCCTCATCCCCATCCAGTGCGAGTATTACGCGCTCGAGGGCCTCTCCCAGCTCCTGGGCACGATCCGGATCGTCCAGAAGAGCCTGAACCCTGGCCTCACGATCGAAGGCGTCCTCCTGACGATGTACGACCAGCGCCTCAACCTCGCCCGCCAGGTGGAGGAGGAAGCGGTTGAGTACTTCGGAGAGAAGGTGTACGATACGGTCATCCCCCGGAACGTCCGGCTCTCCGAGGCGCCCGGCTTCGGCCAGCCCGTCATCCTGTACGACATCCTGTCCGTCGGCGCCGTCAGTTACATGAAGCTCGCAGAGGAGCTGATCGAACGATGTCCACGCCGCGAAAAAGGCTAGGCAAGGGTCTCGGAGCCCTGCTCGGTGAGCAGGCGGTCGACGCGGTCCGGCCGGGCCCGGGCCCGACCCAGGTGCCGGTCGGCCGCATCCGCCCCAACCGCTTTCAGCCCCGGCAAACCTTCGAGGCCGAGGCGATCGCCGGCCTGGCGGCCTCGATCGCCCAGAAGGGGGTCCTGCAGCCGCTGATCGTGACGCCGGACGAAGACGGCGGATACGAGCTCGTCAGCGGCGAGCGCCGCTGGCGTGCGGCGCAGCAGGCGGGCCTCGCGAGCGTGCCGGTCCTCGTCCGCCGGGTGGACGAGCGGGACCTGCTCGAGATCGCGCTCATCGAGAACCTCCAGCGCGAGGACCTGGACGCCATCGAGGAGGCGACCGGCTACCGGCGGCTGATGGACGAGTTCGGGGCCACCCAGGTGGAGCTCGCCGAGCACCTGGGGCGAAGCCGTCCGGCGGTCGCCAACGCGCTCCGGCTCCTCGACCTGCCCGACGCCGTCCAGTCGTGGATCCGCCAGGGGGCGCTCTCCGCCGGCCACGGGCGAGCCTTGCTCGCGCTCGAGGACCGCCGGCGCATCCCGGAGATCGCGCGCGAGGCGATCGACGGGGCGCTGTCCGTCCGCCAGCTCGAGCGGCGGGTCAAGCGCGAGAATCGCGGTCCCCGCCGTCCCGCCGAGCCGTCGAGGAGCGCCGAGCTCGAGCGCCAGCGGATCGAGGAGGACCTCCAGCGGGCGCTCGGCACCAAGGTCACCGTCCGCGCGTCGGCGCGGGGGAAGGGGAAGATCGAGATCACCTTCTACTCCCTCGACGATTTCGAGGGGCTGGTCGAGCGGCTGCTCGCCGCGGGGCGGTGACCGGCAAGTACCTGACGGTTCTCGTCGTCCCCCACGACGAGCGGAACGTCCGCCGGTGGCGGGTCTCCTACCGGTGGCTGAAGATCGGGTCCGGGCTGGGGGTGGGGCTCCTCGTCGTCGCGGTCCTCGCGCTCGTCACCTATGGCTGGGTGGCCTCCCGCGCCACGCGCGCCGCGCTGCTCGAGCGGGAGAACCAGCGCCTCACCGCGGAGAACGCCAAGGTCGGCGAGATCGCGGCGAACCTGGAGCGGACCGAGCGCGCGTACGAGCAGATCCGGGAGATGGCGGGGCTGCCGCCCGCCGACGCCGGGCGCCGGCCGGGCGGACGCGAGGACCCCGGACTGGCCGGAGGCCTGGAGGGCGAGGCGGAGCCCGCGCCGCGCCCGGCCCGCGCCGCGCCCGACAGCGTCCCCTCGGGATGGCCGCTCGCCCTCAAGGGGTTCGAGACCGCGGGCTTCACGGGGGCCGAGGAGCATCCCGGGGTCGACATCGCCGTGCCGGTCCACACCCCCGTCCTGGCCACGGCCGCCGGGACCGTGACCGCGGCGGACAGCGACCCGGTCTACGGGCACTACATCGTTCTCGACCACGGAGGGGGAGCCCAGACGATGTACGGTCACAACGCGGTCCTCCTCGTCGCGGCCGGCGAGCGCGTCGGGCGGGGGGAGACGATCGCGTACAGTGGGAACAGCGGCCGGTCGACGGCCCCCCACCTCCATTACGAGGTCCGGAAAGGGGGCCGGGCGATCGACCCGGCGCCGTTCCTCCGGTAGGCACCTTCACGAGAGGAGGCCCGATGGGCCGCAAGGAAGGTCAATCGAACGGGCTGGACTCGCTCCTGGGAGCCGGCGTCGACTGTCAGGGAACCGCGCGGGTCGAGGGGACCCTGCGCCTGGACGGCGCGTTCCAGGGAACGCTCCACGTGGGTGACACGCTGATCATCGGACAGGGGGGAGCGTTCACCGGGAGGGCGCGGGCCCGGCAGGTCGTCATCAGCGGCCGCTTCGAGGGGGAGGTCCTCGGGACCGAGCGCGTGGAGCTCCAGAAGGGGGCGCGGATGGAGGGCGACATCCTGACCCGGGCGTTCGTCATCGAGCCCGGCGTGTGGTTCCAGGGAAATTGTCGGATGGAGCTGACCGAGGCCGACGAGGCCCGCCTGCGGGTCGAACCGGGCCAGGAGGAGGAGCGCGTCGAGGGCCCGGTCATCCGCTCCCTTTCCCAGTAGGATCGCGAGGGTCGCGCCGCGCGAATTGTGAATTGCCGTTCGAGCGGCGTCTCCCGATCGTTTTCTCGTAAGTCTTTACGCTGCAACGCGTTACACGGAATCGCCAGGCACACCCCGAAACTTTTCCACAGTTGTCCACATTCCGAATCCGAAGCGGGGCGGCTCGACTTCTGACCTCCCGAAACGACGGTAAAGGGACGCGAGGAGCCGGGGGGAGCGGGCTGTGGGTGGAGGGTGGAAGACCCCGACCGGGAGCCGGTCGGGGGCCCGGCTCAGTCCGCCCGGGCGGCGACCCGCTCCCGCAGCCGGGCGAGGCGCTTCCGCTGCTCCTCGCCGAGGATCGTCCCCTGGAGGAGCGGGTTCTCGGCGGTGGTGAGCTCGAGCCGCCGCGCCTCCTCGACGTCGACCTCGCGGGCGGCCTCGGCGAAGGGGGTGAGGACGGTGACGACGTCGTCCACCACGTGGAGGAACCCCTCGCCGATCGCGAACCACTCGTAGCGGTCCCCCTGCCGGACGCGGAACTCCCCGATCCCCAGGACCACCATCATCGGTGCGTGGCCCGGCAGGATGCCGAACTGGCCGTCGTAGGCGGTGGCCACGACCGCGTCGGCGGGCTCCTCGAAGGCGATCCGCTCGGGCGTGATGATCCGCACCTCGAGGCGGCGACGGTCGGTCCCGGTGGCGAGCGCGGCCACGGCTACTCCTCGCCCGAGATCCGCTTGGCCTTCTCCGCCGCTTCCTCGATCGTCCCCACCATGTAGAACGCCTGCTCCGGCAGGTGGTCCCACTTCCCCTCGGCCACCTCGCGGAACGAGCGGATCGTCTCCTCGAGCTTGACGTACTTGCCGGGGATCCCCGTGAACTGCTCGGCGACGTGGAACGGCTGGGAGAGGAAGCGCTGGATCCGGCGCGCCCGGTTCACCAGCTCCTTGTCCTCCTCCGAGAGCTCGTCCATCCCGAGGATCGCGATGATGTCCTGCAGATCCTTGTAGCGCTGGAGGATCCGCTGGACGTCGCGGGAGACGTCGTAGTGCTCCTGTCCGATGTAGTTGGGATCGAGGATCCGGCTGGTCGAGTCCAACGGATCGACGGCCGGGTAGATCCCGAGCTCGGAGATCTGCCGCGAGAGCACGGTGGTGGCGTCCAGGTGGCTGAACGCGGCGGCCGGCGCGGGGTCGGTCAGGTCGTCGGCCGGAACGTAGATCGCCTGCACCGAGGTGATCGAGCCCCGCTTCGTCGACGTGATCCGCTCCTGGAGCTCGCCCATCTCCGTGCCGAGGGTGGGCTGGTAGCCGACCGCGCTCGGCATCCGGCCGAGGAGCGCCGAGACCTCCGAGCCCGCCTGGGTGAAGCGGAAGATGTTGTCGATGAAGTAGAGCACGTCGGTCCCGGTCTGGTCCCGGAAGTACTCGCACATCGTGAGCCCCGCGAGCCCGACGCGGAGCCGCGCGCCGGGCGGCTCGTTCATCTGTCCGTAGCAGAGGACCGCGCGCTCGAGGACGCCCGACTCCTTCATCTCGAGCCAGAGGTCGTTCCCCTCGCGGGTCCGCTCGCCGATCCCCGAGAACACCGAGTAGCCGCCGTGCTCGGTGGCGATGTTGTGGATGAGCTCCATGATGATAACGGTCTTCCCCACCCCCGCGCCGCCGAAGAGGCCGGTCTTGCCGCCCTTGACGTAGGGCGCCAGCAGGTCGACCACCTTGATGCCGGTCTCGAAGATCTCGGTCTTGGGCTCGAGGTCGGGGAAGTCGGGCGGGTCCTGGTGGATCGAGCGCCGCTCGTCCGTGTTCACCGGCCCCAGCTCGTCGATCGGCTCGCCGAGCACGTTGAAGATCCGGCCCAGGGTTTCGTTCCCCACCGGCACCGAGATCGGCGCGCCGGTGTCGACCACCTCCATCCCCCGCACGACGCCGTCGGTGGACGACATCGCGACCGCGCGGACCTGGTTCCGGCCCAGGTGCTGCTGGATCTCGGCCGTGAGATGGACGGACTCCCCCTCTTCCCCCGCCGCCGGCTCGTAATCGAGGCGGAGAGCGGTGTTGATCGGGGGCAGGTCCTCGTACTCGAACTCCACGTCGAGAACGGGACCGATCACCTGCACGACCTTGCCGGTCTTCTTCCCCGCCGACTTCCCTGCGGTCTGTTCCGGCGCCGCCGCAGTCGCGCCGCTCGTCTGTCTCGGGTCGTTCATCGTTCCCTCGTTCCCTATGGTTCAGTCGGCTGAGGAAGAAAAACTGGCTGAAACGCTATCCTCTCAGTGCCTCGGACCCGCCTACCAGCTCCGCGATCTCCTGCGTGATCTGGGCCTGCCGCGCGCGGTTGTACGAGCGGGTCAGGTTCCGGATCAGCTCCTTCGCGTTGTCGGTCGCGTTCTTCATCGCGGTGCGGCGCGCGCCGTGCTCGCTCGCCGCGCTCTCCGAGACCGCCCGGTAGACGCCATAGCGCAGGAACAGCGGGAGGAGCTGGCTCAGGATCGCCTCCGGCGACGGCAGGAACTCGTACACCGGCTCGTACCGGCGGCCGCTGTCTCCCTCCCCCCCGTCGCGTTCCGGGGCGACGTCGGTCCCCACCCCGCCGCGCTCGGGGAGCGGCAACAGCTGCGCCACGACGGGCCGCTGCTCGACCGGGCTCCGGAACTGCGAGTACACGAGATACACCGCGTCCAGCCGCTGCGCGAGAAACTCTTCGATCAGCGGCTCGGTGATCGTTCCGGCGTCCTCGTAGGAAGGGCGGTCGGGAAGATCGACGATCGTGCGCTCGGGCGCCTCACCGAGATAGCGGAGCATCGACGCGCCCTTCTTCCCGATGACGTGGAGCTCGACCTCCTTGCCCTCGGATCGCAGCTCGGCCATGTGCGCGCGCGCCGCCTTGACGAGATTGGCGTTGAACGCGCCGGCCAGCCCGCGGTTCGAGGTCACGACCAGGACACCGGCGCGATTCGAGACCGTGGAGCTCCGGAGAAGCGGAAAATCGGCCAGCTCCTCGGCGGCCCCCTCGCGGACGTGGGCGATCACCTGGCGCATGAACTCGTCGAACGGGCGCGCGGCGACGATGCGGTCCTGGGCGCGCTTGAGCTTCGACGCGGCGACCATCTCCATCGTCTTGGTGATCTGCCGGGTGTTGTCGATCGAGCGGATGCGCCGCTTGATCTCGCGCGCCTTGGCCACGGGTCAGCTCTCCACGGCCGGCAGGAAGTCCTTCTTGAACGCTTCCACCGCATCGACGAGCGCCTGGCTCACCTCGTCGGTCAGCTCCTTCTCGGAGCGGATCTTCTCCAGCACCTCGGGCCGCGAGTTGCGTGCGAACTCGAGGAACGACCGCTCGAAGTCGCGCACGTTCTCGATCGGCACGTCGTCCAGGTACCCCTTGGTGACCGCGAAGATGATCGCCACCTGCTCGGCCACCGGCATCGGCTCGTACTGCGGCTGCTTGAGGATCTCGACCGTCCGCCGGCCGCGCTCGAGCTGCTGCATGGTCGCCTTGTCGAGCTCGGAGCCGAACTGGGCGAACGCCTCGAGCTCCCGGAACTGCGCGAGGTCCAGCCGCAGCGTTCCCGCGACCTTCTTCATCGCCTTGATCTGGGCGTTTCCGCCCACGCGGCTGACCGAGATGCCGACGTTGATGGCCGGCCGCACGCCGGCGTAGAAGAGGTCCGGCTCGAGGTAGATCTGCCCGTCGGTGATCGAGATCACGTTGGTCGGGATGTAAGCCGACACGTCGCCGGCCTGGGTCTCGATGATCGGGAGCGCGGTCAGGGAGCCGCCGCCGTTCTCGTCCGAGAGCTTGGCCGCACGCTCGAGCAGCCGCGAGTGGAGGTAGAACACGTCGCCGGGATACGCCTCGCGCCCCGGGGGACGGCGCAGCAGGAGCGACAGCTGCCGGTACGACGCCGCCTGCTTGGAGAGGTCGTCGTAGACCACCAGGGTCGCGCGACCGGGGTTGTCCCTGGAGGCGGGCTTCGCGTCCTCGCCGGTGTACATGAAGAACTCGGCCATCGCGGCGCCGGAATAGGGCGCGATGTACTGGAGCGGCGCGGGCGTGGCGGCCGGCGCCGAGACCACGATCGTGAAGTCGAGCGCGCCCTCCTTCTCGAGCCGCTCGACGACACCCGCCACGGTGGAGGCCTTCTGGCCGACCGCGACGTACACGCAGAACACGTCGCCACCCTTCTGGTTGATGATCGTGTCGATCGCGACCGCGGTCTTCCCCGTGCCGCGGTCTCCGATGATCAGCTCCCGCTGGCCGCGGCCGATCGGCACCATCGAGTCGACCGCCTTGAGGCCGGTCTGGAGCGGCTCCTTCACGGGCTGGCGCGCGACGATGCCGGGCGCCTGGAACTCGATCTGGCGGTAGTGCTCCGTCGTCACCGGGCCCTTGCCGTCGATCGGCTGGCCGAGCGCGTTGACCACCCGGCCGAGGAGCGCGGGCCCCACCGGCACCTCGAGCACGCGGCCGGTGCGGCGCACCTCCCCGCCCTCCTTGATCGCGATGTCGTCGCCCAGGATCACGGCGCCGATCACGTCCTCCTCGAGGTTGAGCGCCAGGCCGTAGAGGTCGTCCCCGAAGTCGAGCATCTCCCCGGACATGGCGCCGGCGAGGCCGTAGATGCGCGCGATCCCGTCGCCGACCTCGAGCACGGTGCCCACCTCGTCGACGTCGAGGGCGGCCTCGTAGCTCTCCAGCTCCTTCTCCAGGACCGTCGTGATCTCTTCCGGGCGGATCTTCATCGTCGGTTCCTCGCCTCTCTCGTGGATGCGTTCCTAGGCTGCATGCATTCGGCCCGCCGCGCGGAGCCGGCGGCGGAGCGTGCTCAGGCGGCTCTTCAGGCTTCCATCGATGACCGTGTCCCCGGTCCGCACGACCAGCCCTCCGAGGAGGGACGGGTCCACCCGCTCCTCGAGGACGATCGTCTTGCCGGTGGCGCGCTCGAGCGCCGCCCGCACGCGGGTCACCCACTCGGGATCGGCGGGGACCGCGGTCGTGACGGTCGCCGCCTGGCGATTGGCGCGCGCGTCGAGGAGCTCGGTCCAGGCCGTCAGGATCTCCTCGAGCAGACCCTCGCGGTGCTTCTCGATGACGAGCTCCAGGAAGCGGACCAGGAGCGGATCGAGCCGGTCCGCGAGCGCGCTCCGTACGAGCGCGCGCTTGTCCGCGGCCTGGATCTGCGGGGCCGCCAGGAAGCGTCGGAACTCGGGACTCGCCGCGAACACGGAGGCGAGTCCCCGCACGCTCTCGTCGACCGGCTCGAGCCGGTCGTGCCGTTCGGCCGAGCGCAGCAGCGTCTCCGCGTAGACGCGGGCGATCGTGCCGGCCCGCACGCTAGGCTCCCACCGGCGGCATCAGCGGCGACTCTCCACCAGCTCCTCGATCGCCTCGGCGGCGAAGCGGCGGTGATCGGCGTCGGTCAGCGACCGCTCGATCACCTTCTCCGCCGCCTTGAGCGCCAGGTCGGCCGCTTGCGCGCGGATCGTCTGGATCGCCTGCTCGGTCTCGAGCTCCAGCTGCCGGTGGGCGCGCTCGAGCACCTTCTCGGCCTCGGCCCGCGCCTTCTCGAGGATGTCCTGTTTCATGTGCTCGCCCGCCTGGCGCGCCTCGTCGAGGACGCGGTTCCCCTCCGCGCGCGCTTCGGCCAGCCGCTTCTGGTGCTCCTCGAGGATCGCGGCGGCCTCGGCCTGCAGCCGCTCGGCGTCGTCGATCGTCTTCTGGATCGCCATCTCGCGCGCCTCGAGAGCCCCCAGGATGGGGTTCCAGGCGAACTTCCAGAGGATCCCCAGGAGCAGCAGGAACGTGACGATCGTCCAGACGATTAGGCCCGGATCGGCGCTCAGCAGATCCATGGCGGTCCTTTACGCGCCCGGCGCGTTGAGCGCCATCAGGATGCAGATGACAAGGGCGAACAGCGCGATCCCCTCGATGAGGGCGGCGGCGATGATCATCGTGAGCCGGATCTCGCCGGCGGCCTCGGGCTGACGGGCGATCCCCTCCATGGCGGGCCCGGCGAGCTTGCCGATGCCGATGCCGGCCCCGATCAGCGCGAGCCCGGCGCCCAGCCCGGCGCCCAGCCAACCGAATCCGAAAGCGATGTCTGGCATTTCAGTCTCCTTGTTCAGTGGGGGTGACGGGACAACTGGATGAACACGGCGGTGAGCACGGCGAAGATGTACGCCTGGATGAACGCGATCAGGATCTCGAGCAGGAAGATGAACAGGGCGAAGCCGATCGAGACGGGCACGACCGCCCACGTCTTGAGCAGGAAAATGAGCCCCAGCATGCTGAGGATCACGACGTGCCCGGCCGTCATGTTGGCGAACAACCGGACCATGAGCGCAAACGGCTTGGCGAAGTGCCCGATGATCTCGATCGGGATCATGATCGGCGCGAGGAACATCGGTACGCCGGCGGGAACCAGCGACTTCGCGTACTTGACCGGCCCGTTGGCGACGATTCCGCTGACCTCGATCGCGGCCATCGCGAACAGCGCGAGCACGCCGGTCACGGCCAGGTTCCCGGTCGGGGTGGCGCCGTACGGCACGAGACCCAGCAGGTTCATGAACAGGATGAAGAAGAACAGCGTCGCGATGAAGGGCACGTAGGGCCGGCCCTCTTCGCGCCCCAGGTTGGCGTAGACGATCTCGTCGCGCACGTAGACGATCAGCGCCTCGAACGCGTTGAACAGGCCGTGGTACACGCCTCCCCGGCGCCGCGCCATCGGGAGCAGCACGAGGAGCAGGAGGGCCGCCGCGATCCACATGTACACCGTGTACTTCGTGATCGAGAGGTCGAGGCCGAACAGGTGGATCTCGGGCAGGTGGATCTCGCCGAACGGGGGGAGCTCGATGTAGCGCGCGTCGGCCAGGTGGTGGACGATGTCGACCCCCTCCTCGGCCCCGTGCGCGGCCTCGGCGTGAAGGTCGTCCTGGGCGTGGGCGGCGGCTTCCTGAATCGTCATCCGAGCGCGTCCGTTCGGTGTAGATACACGATCTCGAGCGTTCCGAGCGCGAAATGGAGCCCCACCACCGTGAGCAGGGCGACCCCGACGTGGATCCCCGGCTCGCCGGCGAGGATCAGCGCCAGCGCGAGCAGCCCGACGACCCGCGCGACCGTCGAGCCCACCACCGCGGCGAAGAACCTCGAACCGCCGCGCCGCGCCGACCGCCGCAGGACGTGAAATCCGATCCCCAGGCTCACGATCGAGAACGCGAGGCCCGTGACCAGTCCCTCCCGCCCGCCGGGCCAGCGGTCCACCCACGGCCACGCGGCCGTGGCGACTGCCGCCGCGAGCGCGAGCAGGAGCGCGAGGTAGCGGACGTCGATCACTCGCGCCGCTTCTCGATGTCGGCCGCCGCCGCGGAGATCCCGCGGTAGAGGCTGACGAAGCCGCCCGCCGCTCCGGTGAACGCCCCCAGGATCGTGAGCCACGGCAACGTGCCGAACCTGCCGTCGAGCCAGTATCCGATCAGGAGGAAGAAGAGGACCGAGAGCGCCCACGCCAGCCCGAACCCGGTATATCGGCCCACCTCGCGCAGCACGCGCTTCCGCTCCGCGGCGGGGGGATCGGGCCTGGCCATGCGTCCTCCGACGATCGCTGTTTCGGACCCCAGCGAGCGCTTGTGAAAAAAATAACAAGCCCTGCATCCAGCGTCAACGCGCGCCGGGGGGTGGGGCAATCTAGGCCCGCGGGCGAGGCGGCGCATGCCCGCGTACGTTGGAAGCGTGGACGCGCGCGAGGTCATCGGCCGACGGGCGCGCGGTGGGCACCTCGATCCTGTTCCTCCTCGCCGCGGACCGCCGCTCGCGCTGGCACCGCGTCGACGCCGACGAGGTGTGGTCGTGGCACGCCGGCGACCCGCTCGAGCTGTCGACCTCGGCCGGCGGCACCACGGTCGAGCGCGGGATCCTCGGGGTCGACCTCGCGGCCGGCGAGCGGCCCCAGCTCGTGGTGCGGCGGGCGCGTGGCAAGCGGCCCGGACGCTCGGGGGATGGACGCTGGTCGGATGCGCGGTCGCGCCGGGATTCACGCCCGCCGGGTTCGAGCTCGCGCCGGAGGCGTGGACGCCCGGAGGATAGGCTCTCGGCGGCCGGCCGCGTCGATTGCGGCGATCGGAGACACGGGATATCCTTGGGACATGCGCCGCACCGCGCCCTTCGTGACCCTCCTGCTCGCCGCCGCGCTCGCGTGCGGGTCGTCCGGCTCTCCGGCCGGGCCCGATTCGCCCGACCCGACGGCCGCGCCGGCCGCGCCGGCCGCCGCCGAGATCGCCGCGACCGGCGACCGGATCGCGGCGTCCGAAGTCGGCGCCGTCGACCTCGCGTTCGACCTCGAGGAGGGGCAGCGGCAGGCGATCGCCGAGGCGCTCGCCCGCGCCCGGACAGCGCTCGCCGACCTGACCGCGCGCTGGCGGGCGGGCGAGATCGACGCCCAGGCGACCGTCGCCGAGGCGCGCGCGATCGGCGCCGCGCTGGACGCCGAGCTGGAGTCGATCCTGACCCCCGGGCAGCTGGCCGAGCTCGAGGCCCGCCGCGCGGCGTTCCAGCCCGGCCTCGAGCTGACGGCCGAGCAGCGCGCGGCGATCGCCGCGATCCTCGACGGGTGGCACGCGTTCGTGCTGGAGACCCTGCGGGCCCTCCGCCTCGGGGAGCTGACGTTCGCGGAGGCCGGCCGCACGCTCGCCGACGCCGCGAGCGAGGCCCGGGCCGCGCTCTGCGGCGTGCTGGAGCCGGACCAGCTGGACGCCTTCCCGCGCTGCGCCCCGCCCGCCGCGAGCTGATCCTCCGGCCGGCCGACCCCGGCCGCGGTCCACCCCGTCGGTGACGACCCTCCCGCTCCCCCGCGACCTCGAGATACCCGCCGCCGCCGCGCGGTACGACGCGCTCCACGCCGGGCAGACCGCGGATGCCGCCTTCTACGTCGCCGAGGCGACGCGCGGCGGCGGTCCGGTGCTGGAGGTCGGGTGCGGCACGGGGCGGGTCGCGCTCGCGATCGCCGCCGCGGGGGTCCCCGTCACCGGGCTCGAGCGTAACCGGTCTCTGCTCGCGGGAGCGGCGACCAAGCGGCGGGCGGCCCCGCGCGCGGACGCCCGCCGCCTCTCCCTCGTCCGCGCGGACATGCGGGCGTACGCGTTCCGGCGCGGATTCGCGCGCGTCGTGATGCCCTTTCGGGTCTTCCAGGCGATGCTGACGGTCGCGGACCAGCTGGCCGCGCTGGCGGCCGCGCGCGCCGCGCTGGGGCCCGGGGGCCGTCTCGTTCTCGACCTGTTCGACCCCGGGCTCGACGTGCTCGCCGAGGCGGCCGACGGGCCCGCACTGCTGGCCGACACCGGCCGCGGCTTCCGCGACGCCAGGGGCGAGTGGCGCGAGCGCGCCGCCGCGCGCTACGACCTCGAGTCCCAGATCGTGGACCTGACGTACGTCTACGAGCGGCTCGGGGAGGACGACCGGGTGGCCGAGAGAGCGTTCGAGCGCCTCCGGGTGCGGTACTTTACGCGCTGGGAGTTTGAACACTTGCTGGCGCGCGCGGGTTATGAAGTCGAGGCCTTGCACGGAGGGTGGGACGGGGAGCCGCCGGACGCCGAGGGGGAGGACATGATCTGGATCGCCAAGCGGAGGGACGGCTGATGGAGGCGCACCCCCGGCTCGAGCCCCGGTCGCCGGATGCCGACGTGCAGGCCGCCGAGCGGCTGCTGGCCTCGCGGCGGGCGCTCGACGACGCGATCGGACGCGTGATCGTCGGCCAGGAGATGGTGCGGGAGCTCTTGCTGGTCGCCCTCCTCTCGCGCGGTCACGCGCTGCTGGTCGGCGTTCCCGGGCTCGCCAAGACGCTGCTCGTCCACACGCTGGCCGACGCGCTCGACTGCCGCTTCAGCCGGATCCAGTTCACCCCCGACCTCATGCCGACCGACATCACCGGCACCGAGGTCATCGAGGAGGACCCCGAGACCGGCCGGCGGCGGCTGCGGTTCCTCCCGGGCCCGCTGTTCACCCACGTGCTGCTGGCCGACGAGATCAACCGCACGCCGCCCAAGACCCAGGCAGCGCTCCTCCAGGCGATGCAGGAGCGGGAGGTGACGGCCGGCGGCGCGACCCACCCGCTCGAGGACCCCTTCTTCGTGCTCGCGACCCAGAACCCGATCGAGCAGGAGGGCACCTATCCGCTGCCCGAGGCCCAGCTCGACCGGTTCATGTTCGAGCTCGAGGTCCGCTACCCGGAGCGCCACGAGGAGATCGAGATCGTCCGCGCGACGACGGCCGGGCCGGAGGTCCGGGTCGAGCCGGTCGTCACGCGGGCCGAGGTCCTGGAGTTCCAGGATCTCGTCCGCCGCGCGCCCGTCCCCGACGAGGTCGTCGCGTACGCGGTCGACGTGGCGCGGCGGAGCCGCCCCGACCATCCCCAGGCGCCGGACGCCGTGCGCCAGTACGTCGGATGGGGCGCGGGTCCCCGCGCCGGACAGTATCTGACCCTGGGGGCCAAGGCCCGGGCGCTCCTCCAGGGCCGGCCCGCACCCGATCTGACCGACGTGCGGACGCTCGCCGGCGCGGTCCTCCGCCACCGGATCGTGCTCAATTACGAGGCCGAAGCCGCGCGCGTGGGGGTCGGCGACGTCATCGAGCGGCTCGTCGCCGCCGTGGATCGTGACGGCGGCTGAGGTCGCCCGCCCGCCGGCCCGCGGGCCGGCCGGGCTGCTGCCGCCCGAGGAGCTCCTGCGGCTCGGATCCCTCGAGCTGATCGCCCGGCTCGTGGTCGAGGGATACCTGGCCGGGCGGCACCGGAGCCCGGGCCTCGGGGGCTCGCTCGAGTTCGCCGAGCACCGGCCGTACGTCCCGGGGGACGACCTGCGGCGGGTCGACTGGAAGGTCTTCGGGCGCACCGACCGTTGGTACCTGAGGGAGAGCGAGCAGGAGACGAACCTGCGGGCGACCCTGGTCCTCGACGCGAGCGCGTCGATGGGGTTCGCGAGCGCCGGCCGGGTGACGAAGTGGGCGTGGGGCCGCGCCCTGGCGGCCGCCCTCGCGTGGCTCCTTCTCGCGCAGCAGGACGCGGTAGGGCTGGCCGTCTTCGACGACGGCATCCGCACCTTCGTCCCGCCGCGCGGGGGTCGGGCGCAGAAGGCCCGGCTCTTCGCCGCGCTGGAGGCCGAGGAGGCCGCGGGCGGGACCTCACCGGAGGGCCCGTTCCGCGAGCTCGCCGAGCGGCTGCCGCGGCGGGGGCTCCTGGTCCTCGTCTCCGACCTGCTCGGCCCGCCCGAGCGGTTCCTCCCCGGACTGCGCTACTTCCGGCACCGCAAGCACGAGGTCGTCGTGTTCCACGTCCTCGACCCCGCCGAGCGGTCGCTCGGGATCCTGCCCGCGGGCGGGGAGATCGTCGACATCGAGACCGGACGCACCCTCAGGGCGCGGCCGGAGGAGCTCGCCCGGGGGTACCGCGAGGAACTCGACGCGCTCGAGCGGCGCTATCGGGACCAGGCCCACGACCGCGGCTTCGACTGGGTGGCGACGACCAGCGACGAGCCGATCGCCGCCGTCCTGGGGCGGTACCTGGCCGCCCGCCGGCACCGGGTCTGATCGTAGCCCGGCCGGTGGCGGCCCCGCACCCGGGGAATTCGCGCAAGTCGTTGTTCCGCCCCCTCGTCGGGCCTTCCTGACGATGGGCTTCCTCCACCCCCTGGCCCTGCTGGCGCTGCCGCTCGCGCTCCTTCCTCTGTGGCTGGAATGGCGCGGTCTCCGCTCGGGCGAGCCGATCCGGTTCTCCTCCCTCTACCTCCTGGAGCGCGCGCGCCGGGCGCCGGCCCCCCGGCTCCCGACCCGCTCCCGCTGGGTGGCGCTCCTCCGGGTGATCGCGGTCGCCGCGCTGATCGTGGCGGCGGCCCGGCCGGTGGGGTGCGGGGCCGGCGACCCAGCCTCCCACCGCGCCACCCGCGCGATCGTCGCCGTCGACGTCTCGGCGAGCGCCGGCCAGCTCGCCGCCGGGGTTTCCGCCTGGGATGCGATCGCCGCCGCCGCCGACTCGCTGCTGGCGGCCGCGTCGCCCGAGGACCGGCTCGCGCTGGCGGCGGTGGCGGACGGGATCGTGGGGTGGTGGGAGGGCTCCGCGCCCGCGCTCCGGGAGCGGCTGTCGGGTCTCGGCCCCGGCGACCGCCCCAGCGACTGGCCCCGGACGCTAGACGTCCTTGCGGAACGGGCGGACGAAGGTACGGAGACGTATCTTCTGACGGACGGATCGGCCGGGGCAGTTCCGCCCCTGCCCTCCGCGCCGCGGCGGGAGGGATACCGGGTGGTCGGGATCCGGGGATTCGAGGCGGAGGGGAACCGGGCCCTGGCGGGCGCCCGCTGGGTGGCTGCCGGGGAGGCGGCCGTCTTCGGGCGCGCCTGGGGGTCGGCCCCGGCCACCGCGGAGGTCGGCCGGGCCCGCGGCGGTGCCCTCGAGGAACCGCGCTCGATCCCGCTGGACGGCACGGAGGGGGCGGTCAGCTGGGTGGTTCCCGATTCGGCCACCGTGCGGTTCCGCGAGGGGGACGCCCAGCCGGCGGACGATCGGCTCTACCTCGCCCGCGGCGGCGGGGGACAGTACGAGGTCGTACGATGGGCTCCGGCCGACGATCCCCCCGAGTCGGGCTCGCTCTTCTGGGCCGCCGCCCTCGAGGTGTTGCCGGGAGCGGCCCGGGTCGAGCGGACGGCCTCGCTGGCCGGCCTGGCCGAGCGGCGGCCTCACCTGGCGCTGCTTCCGATCCGGGCCTATCGGCCGGACGAGGCCGCGCTCCTGGCGAGCGCGGCGCGGGCGGGGACCCGGCTCCTCTTCAGCCCCGCGTGCCCCACGGCCGCGTGCGCGCCGCCGCCGGGATGGTTCCCGGCGGCGGAGCTCGGGCTGCCGGACCTCGCGCTCGAGCTGCCGGCCGGCAGCGCTCCGCTCTCCGGCCGGGTGCCGGGTGGCGGGGGAGCCGTCCCCGTCCCCGAGCCGCTGCTCGACCGGGCTCCCGTGCGCGGGGGTCTCGCGCCGCGGGGAGGCGCCGAGCCCGACTGGACGTGGGACCTGGCCACCGGCCGGCCGGCCCTCTGGGCGCGGGGCCCGGTCGCGATCTGGCTGATCCCGCTGGGGCCGCCCCACACCCGGCTCGGTACCACCCCGGTATTCCCGCTGGTGACCGAGGCCGCGCTGTCGGCCTGGGACCCGCGCTGGGGAGCGGGCGCGGCCGGCACGCGGGTCGGCGAGCCGCTCCGGGGCGTGCCGGACGGCGCGAGCGTCACGGGGCCGCTCCACGCCGGGGACGGCGCGACGACCTGGGAGGTCCCGCCCGGCGGGGCCGCGCCGCGACCCGACCGGGCGGGTCTCTACCGCGTGCGCGACCCCCGGGGATCGGCGATCTTCGTGGCCGTCAACGGGGACGCCGCCGAGGGCGATCTGACCCGCGTCCCCGCCGCCGCGTGGGAGGCGGCGTGGGGGCCGGCGGTGCCGCCGGAGCGCTGGCGCGCGGCCTTGTTCCCGCGCCGCCGTGGCCCGGAGCTCTGGCCGTGGGCGCTCGTCCTGGCCATGCTGGCGCTGGCCGCCGAGGCGGCCGCGCGACGCGTCCGGGCCGACAAGTAAACTTGTAGACTCGCCACCCTCGAGAGCAGCCCATGATCGTCGAGGACATCGCCCTCCGGTTCCGCGCGTCGCCCGCGTACCGCGCGGTGCGCCGCGCGCTGGCGGAGCCCGGCCCCGCCGCGCCGCCCGTCCGGGCCACGAACCTGGCGGGGTCCAGCAAGGGCGTCATGGCCGCGGCCCTGGCCGAGGATCTCGCGGCCCCGGTCCTCGTCGTGGCGCCCACGTCCGAGCGCGGGGAGGCGTGGGTCGCCGACCTGGAGTCGCTCCTGGGGGAGGGATCGGTCGGATGGTATCCCCAGTGGGAGATCCTCCCCTACGAGGCGCGCGCCCCGCAGCGGGAGATCGAGGGGCAGCGGCTCGAGTTCCTGGCCGGGCTCCTCGAGGGGAGCGTCCGCGTGGGGGTCACGACCGCGCGCGCGGCGCTCCAGAAGATCCTGCCTCCCGCGGCGCTCTCGGAACGGCTCCTCCGGCTGGCCCCGGGCGACCGGGCCGACCTCGACGACCTGGCGCGGCGGCTCGTCGGGATGGGCTTCGAGCGCGAGCCGATGGTGGCCGAGGTGGGGACCTTCTCGATCCGCGGCGGGATCGTCGACGTCTTCGGCTACCGCTACGACGATCCGGTCCGGCTCGAGCTGGTCGGCGACCGGGTGGAGTCGATCCGCGCCTTCGACCTGGGGACCCAGCGCTCGCTCGCCCCGCTGGCCCGGGTGGAGATCCTGCCCGCCCGCGAGCGCCCCGCGTCCCCCGCCGAAGCAGGTGACGGGGAGCCGGGGAGCGGCGCGCTGACCGCGCTCTCGGCCTGGCTCCACCCGGACACGCTCGTCGTCCGAGATGAGCCGGCACGGGTCGCGGCCGCGGCCGCCGAGGCGTGGGAGGAGGTCGTGCGCCGCCACCGCGAGGCCGCCGAGGAGCGCGACGTGCCGCCGCCGGAAGCGCTCTGGCTCGACCCCGAGGGACTCGATCGGGGCCTGGCGGCGTATCGCAGTCTGGCCCTGGAGGCCCTCCACATGCAGGGCGACGAGGCCGCGATCCGGTTCGCGACCCGCGAGCCCGAGCCCGTCCACCGCTCCATGAAGCGGCTGGCCGAGGTCCTGCGCCACGACCTGGCCGCCGGGGTCCTCCCCGTCGTCCTGTGCGACAACCTGGGGCAGCTCGAGCGGCTCGAGGAGCTCCTGCCCCCCGACGTCCGCCAGGCGCGCCTCGCCGTGGGCGCGCTCGAGGGGGGCTTCCGCGTGGCGGACGCGGGCCTCACCGTCTACACCGACCACGAGATCTTCGACCGCAGCCGCCGGGTGCGCCGCCGCCGCCGATACGCCTCCGGCGTCAGTGTCGAGCACCTGACCCAGATCGAGCCCGGCGACTATCTGGTCCACATGGACTACGGGATCGGCCAGTACGAGGGCCTCGAGCGGCTCACCCTGACCGGGGAGGGCGAGGTCGAGGCGCTCAAGCTCCGCTACGCCGCCGACGAGACGCTCTACCTCCCCGTCGAGCAGCTCGCCCGGGTCGAGAAGTTCACCAGCGAGGACGGCCGAGTCCCGACGATCCACCGGCTGGGCACCGGCCAATGGGAGCGACAGAAGGCCCGGACCGAGGCCGCGATCCGGGAGCTCGCCGAGGAGCTGCTCGAGCTCCACGCCCGGCGCGAGACCGCACGCGGCTTCGCCTTCGGCTCCGACACGCAATGGCAGCGGGAGATGGAGTCCGCGTTCCTGTACGAGGACACGCCCGACCAGCGAGCCGCCGCGGAGGCGGTCAAGCGCGACATGGAACGGCCGCGGCCGATGGACCGGCTGGTGTGCGGCGACGTGGGGTACGGCAAGACCGAGATCGCGATCCGCGCCGCGTTCAAGGCCGTCCAGGACGGCAAGCAGGTGGCCGTGCTCGTGCCGACCACCGTGCTCGCGACCCAGCATCAGGAGACGTTCCGCGAGCGGCTGGCGGACTTTCCGGTGGAGATCCGCGCCCTCTCGCGGTTCAACACCCCGGCCGAGTCGCGCGCGGTCCTCGAAGGCGTGGCGGGCGGCACGGTGGACATCGTGATCGGCACCCACCGGCTGCTGTCCAAGGACGTCGAGTTCGCCGACCTGGGGCTCGTCGTGATCGACGAGGAGCAGCGCTTCGGCGTCCGGCACAAGGAGCGGCTGCGGCGGCTGCGGGCGAGCGTCGACGTGCTGACCCTGACCGCCACGCCGATCCCTCGCACCCTCCAGATGAGCTTGATGGGGCTGCGCGAGATGAGCCTGATCGAGACCGCCCCGCGAGACCGGACGCCGATCGTCACCTGGGTCTCGGAGTTCGACGAGGACCTGATCGAGGAGGCGATCCGGCGCGAGGTGGACCGCGGCGGGCAGGTGTTCTACGTCCACAACCGGGTGCAGACGATCGAGGCCGCCGGCAAGCTCGTCCGGGAGCTGGTCCCCGGCGTGCGGATGGCCGTGGCCCACGGGCAGATGCCGGAGAAGGAGCTCGAGCGAGTCATGCTGCAGCTCTTCCACCACGAGATCGACGTGCTCGTCACCTCGGCGATCATCGAGTCGGGCCTCGACGTGCCGCGCGCGAACACGATGGTGGTGGCACGGGCGGACCGCTTCGGGCTGGCGGACCTCTACCAGCTGCGCGGGCGCGTGGGACGCTCCCACCACCGCGCGTACTGCTATCTCCTCACCCCGCCGCGCGAGCGGATGACCGAGGAGGCGGAGAAGCGGCTGCGGGTGCTCGAGGAGCACAGCGACCTCGGCGCGGGCTACCAGATCGCGCTCCACGACCTCGAGATGCGGGGAGCCGGAAACCTCCTCGGCGCCCAGCAGTCGGGGTTCATCGCCGCGGTCGGGTTCGAGACGTACCTGCGGCTGCTCGAGGAGACGATCGCCGGCCTCAAGGGCGAGGCCGAGCGGCCGACGACGGAGCCCGAGCTCGCCTTCGATGCGGACGCCTTCCTGCCCGATCGCTACGTCCCCGACGCCCAGCAGAAGCTGGCCCTGTACCGCCGCCTCTCGCGGCTGCGCGCGCTGGAGGCGGTCGACGACTTCCGCCACGAGCTCGAGGACCGCTACGGCCCGCTGCCCGAGCCGGCGGGGCATCTCGTCGACGCGGCGCGCTTCAAGATCCTGGCCGCGCGCGCGGGCCTGGCGCGGATCCGGATCCGACCGCGCGAGGCGAGCGCGGAGCTCCGCTGGCCGCCAGGCGTCGAGCCCCGGCTCAAGGCGATCCAGGCCAGCGCGGCGGAGAGCGGGGTCGAGCTCGCGGTGCTCGGGCTCGACCCCTTCCGGCTCGAGCTGACCGCGGCCGGGTACGACGCGCTGCGTGAGGCGCTGGCGGGGGTCGTCGGCGCGTTCGAGGCGGCCGCGTGACCACGCCGGAACCGCCTCCGGGGGCGCAGGGTACGACCCGTCCGCGGTCCTTGCACGCCGTCGAGGGGGCCCCTAACGTGACCTCTCGAACGATCCGCCATTCGGAGATCGCAACTCATACCTAGAGCAGAAGGAGCATCCGTGGCCACGAGGCCCGCCATCCTCCCGCGCGCCCTGCTGGGCCTGACCCTGACGTTGGTGGTCGCGTGCGGAGGGGAAGACGAGAGCGAGATCGTTGCCCGCATCGGCGACGAGAGGATCACCGTCGAGGACGTCGCCGGTTACATGCAGCGCGCCAACTACGGGGCCAACCTCCGGGACGTCGAGCGCGCGGTCAACGAGATGATCGACGCCCACCTCGTGCTGGCACGGGCCCGGGAGCGGTACGAGCCGGCCCCGGTCGAGAGCCTGCAGATGGCGGAGTGGAGCAACACGCTCCTCATCAACCAGTTCCGCCAGGACGTGGTCTGGAAGGACATCGCGGTCGACGAGTCGAAGCTGAAGGAATGGTACGACGAGAACGTGGGCGAGCAGGTGACCGTCGATCACATCCTGATCCGGGTGCCGGCGAGCCAGTCCCCGGGGGGCGCGGACGGGACGCCGGCTCCCGGCCCCGCGGACGCCGATCGCGCGGCCGCCAGGCAGAAGGCCGATTCCCTGCACGCGGCGCTGCGGGCCGGCGCGGACTTCGCAGCCCTCGCGCGCGAGCACTCGAACGATCCGTCGAGCGCGTCGCGGGGCGGCCGCATGGAGCCGTTCGGCCGCGGCGACATGGTCGCGCCGTTCGAGCAGGCCGCCTTCGAGACCCCAGTCGGGCAGCTCGCCCCGGTCGTCGAGTCCCGGTTCGGCTATCACATCCTGCGGGTGGTCGAGCGAAAGAAGCCGGCTCTCGACGACCTCCGGGAGCAGATCGAGGGGCAGCTCTCGCGTCCCCTGCAGAACGAGGCCGAGGACCGCTACGTCACCGCGATGATGGAGTCCGGCGGGCTCGAGTTCTACGAGCGGAACATCGATTCGCTGAACGCGATGCTGGACGAGGGGCGGCCGCCGACGGCGGAGGAGCGCGACCTCGACCTGGCGACGTTCAACGGCGGCCGGATCGCGCTGGGCGAGATCTGGAACCTCTACGAGCTGCTGCCGGCGGGGAACCGGCAGGCGATCGCGCAGCTCGATCAGCAGGGGATGGTCCAGGCGCTGGCGTCGATGATCCAGCAGAAGCTCATGCTGGCCCGCGCCGAGGAGGCGCAGACCGTCCTGGACTCCCTGCGTCAGAGCCAGCTGGACGAGCGGGTGGACCAGCTCCTCCTGTCGGCGTATCTGCGGTCCGCCTCGCAGGCGCGGCTCGAGGTTTCCGACGAGGAGGCGCGGCAGTACTACGAGGAGCACCGCGAGTTCTACGCCGACCGGCCGTTCGAGGAGGTGGCGCAGGAGATTCGCCAGGTGCTCGCCTCCCAGCGCCTCGAGGAGCTGTCGGGCGGTGACACCCAGCGCGCCACCCTGGCGGCGATCGCCGATTCGCAGGAGGGCGCGGTCGAGGTGGTGCGGAACACCGACACCTACGACCAGGTCCTCGTGGCCCTGCGCCGGTTGCGCGAGAGCGCGGGCATCCCCGAGCCGTCTCCGCAACCGCCGTCCGGGCAGCCGCCCGCCGGCCAGACCCCCGCCGGCCAGATCCCCGCCCCGGAGCCCGAGAGTGCGCCGTAGCCTGACCTTCGCCCTGGTGGCCACGCTGGCCGCGGCCGTCGGCGGGCGCGCGCAGGAGGTCGCGGTCCCGGAGGCCGCTTCGCCCTCGGACCGCATCATGGCCGTGGTCGGAGAGCACGTCCTGCTCGAGTCGGAGTGGCGCGAGCAGACCGAGGTCCTGGCGGGCCAGCTCGGCCTCGATCCGGAGTCGCCGGAGATGCGCGAGCTCGCCCTCGAGGCGTTCCAGCAGATGCTTCGCGATCTGGTGATCCTGGCCGCGGCGGAGAGCGACACGGCGGTCCAGGTCGGCCCCGAGGTCGTGGCCGAGGAGGCCGACGAGGAGATCGCCCGCATCCGCTCCCGCTTCCCCAGCGAGGCCGAGTTCCTGCGCCAGCTGTCGCAGAGCCAGTGGGGCAGCCTGGCCGCCTACCGGGCCGACATCATGGAGCGCAAGCGGCGCGAGCTGCTGGGGCAGATCTATCTCGAGCTGCACCAGGACGAGATCCAGCCGCTCCCGGTCTCCGACGAGGAGGTGCGGGAGTTC
Source organism: Gemmatimonadota bacterium (assembly GCA_035513155.1). Classification (GTDB taxonomy): domain Bacteria; phylum Gemmatimonadota; class Gemmatimonadetes; order JACCXV01; family JAHWKZ01; genus JAICNR01. The sequence goes on from DATKCO010000049.1 coordinate 62,008, forward strand.
TGGGAAGAGAACCAGGCGAGCTTCGGCCGCTCGCCGGAGACGGTCCGGTTCGAGGAGATCCCGGTCCGCGTCGAGGCTTCCGTGGAGGTCAAGGCGGCCGCCCGCGCGGAGGCCGAGCAGGTCCTCGCCGATCTGCGGGCGGGTGCGATCGACTTCCCGACCGCGGCCCGGCAGCATTCCGAGGATCCCGCCTCGAGCGAACTGGGGGGCGACACCGGATGGTTCGGCCGCGGGCGGATGGTGGAGCCGTTCGAGGCCGCCGCGTTCGAGAGCCCCCCGGGCGAGCTGGTGGGTCCCGTGGAGACCGTGTTCGGCTATCACGTCCTCCAGGTGACCGACACCCGCGGGGACGAGGTTCGCGCGCGCCACGTGCTGATCGGGTTCGACGTGACGGACGCCGACCGCGCCGCGGCGCGTGAGCGCGGGGAGGGCCTGGCGGCCGCGATCCGGGCCGGCGCCGACGTGGACAGCCTGCAGGCGGTCGAGATGCCCGGCGACTCCGCCTCGGCGGCCCTGATCGAGCTCGGCCGCTCCCAGCTCCCGCCCGTCTACGCCCGCGCCCTCGAGGGCCTCGAGCCCGGTGGAGTGACCGTCATCGAGACCCCGACCGGCTTCAGCGTGGTGGTGTCCCGCGGCGGCGGCGGGGGCGACGAGGTCCGGTTCGAGGAGATCGCCCCGCGGCTCCGGGCCCAGCTGGGGCAGCAGCGCGCGGAGGAGGCGTTCGTCGAGCGGCTCGAGGATCGGGTCTACGTGGACATCCGGGTTCCGCCGGAGCGCGCGCTCCAGGGGGCCTGACGGCGTGACCCCTGACCGCCCGGCCGCATGATCCTGTTCCAGAACGTCGACAAGGAGTACCCGCGGACCGGCCTGGCGCTCGCGGACGTCTCCTTCCACCTGCGGAAGGGGGAGTTCATGTTCGTCACCGGGCCGTCCGGGGCCGGCAAGACCACGCTGGTGAAGCTGGTGACGATGGAGGAGCGGCCCTCCGGGGGCACCGTGCGGGTCTCGGGCTACGCCTCCGACCGGATCCGGATCCGCGAGATCCCCCGCCTGCGCCGCCGCCTGGGGATCGTGTTCCAGGACTTCCGCCTGCTGAAGAACCGCACCGCGCGCGAGAACATCGCGTTCGCGCTGGAGGTCACCGGCGCCCCGCCCGAGCAGATCACGCCGAAGGTGCTGCGGACCCTGGCCGCCGTGGGCCTGTCCGACAAGGCCGACCACCTGCCATCCGAGCTCTCGGGCGGCGAGCAGCAGCGGGTGGCGATCGCGCGGGCGCTGGTCAATGATCCGTTCATCCTGCTGGCCGACGAGCCGACGGGGAACCTGGATCCCAAGGTGGCGCTCGACATCCTGCGCGTCTTCAAGGACATCAACCTGCGCGGCATGGCGGTCATGCTCGTGACCCACGACCGGACGCTCCTCGGCGAGCACCCGCGGGCGCGGATCATCGAGCTGGACCAGGGGCGGATCGTGCGCGACACTGCGGGCGACGGGGCCACGAGCTGATGGCGTACACCTCACGCGAGGCGTTCTTCGCGTTCCGCCGCTCCCCCCTCCTGACCGCGCTCTCCATCGCCACCATCGCCTTCGCCCTCTACACCCTGTCGGTGTTCGGACTCGTGTGGTCGAACATCGACCGCGTGCTGGAGAGCGTGGAGGAGCGCGTCGAGGTCATCGCGTACCTGGTCGACGGGACGGATCCGGCGGAGACCTCCGCGCTCATGCGGGAGGTGGCCGCCTACCCGGAGGTCGACTCGATCGCCTACATCTCCAAGGACGACGCGCTGGCCCGGGCGCGCGTCGAGCTGGCCGACTACAGCGCCCTGTACGAGGACCTGGAGGCGAACCCGCTGCCCGCTTCGGTCGAGGTCGCGCTCAAGCGCGGCTTCCGGAACGCCGACGACGTGCAGGAGCTGGCGACCCGCATCGCGCGGTTCCCGTTCGTCGAGGAGATCAAGTACGGCGAGGACTGGGTGCAGAAGCTCGACTTCCTGCAGAACCTGTCGCTGTTCCTCGGCCTGGTCGTGGGAGGCGTGTTCGCGGCCATCGCGTTCGTGGCGATCGGGGCGACGATCAACATCGTGCTGATCTCGCGCGAGGACGAGATCGCGATCATGAAGATGGTCGGCGCGACGCGCGCGTTCATCGCCCGGCCGCTCGTGATCGAGGGGTTCGCCAAGGGCGTCATCGGCGCAGTGCTGGCGCTCGTGCTCCTGACGGCGACCTACTCCCTGCTCGAGCAGCGGGTGGTGTCGCTCGAGTTCTACTCGCCGCTCCAGATCGTGGCCGGGATCCTTCTCGGCGGCACGCTGGGAGCGGTGGCCTCGATCTTCACCCTCCATCGACACCTGGCGGTGTGGTGAGGCGGAAGGCGGCGGCCGCGGCGCTGCTCGTCGCGCTCCTGGCGGGGGCCGCGCCCGCCGCGCGCGCCCAGGGGGAGGAGGAGGAACTCCAGGCCCAGCGGCAGCGACTCGAGGCTCTCCAGCAGGAGATCCGGCAGAAGCGGGAAGAGGCCGCGCGCCTGGGCCGGCGGGAGTCCGGCGTGCTCCAGGAGCTGCGGCGGGTCGAGAACGAGCTCGGCGTCACCCAGCAGCTCGTCCGCACCCTCGAGGAGGAGATCGAGGAGCGCTCGCGGGAGATCGAGTCGACGACCGGAGACCTGGCGCGGGCCCAGGACGAGCTGGCGGTCAAGCGGCAGATCCTGGCGCGGCGCCTGCGGACGATCTACAAGCTCGGGCGTTACGGGAACTTCCAGGTCCTGCTGATGGCCGACTCGTTCGCCGAGATCCTCGGTCGCTACAAGTATCTGCGGCTCGTCGCCGAGCAGGACCAGCGGCTGCTGGACCGGATCGCGCGCCTCGAGTCGACGATCCGGCGAAACCGCGCCGCGCTCGAGAGCGCGCGCAGCGGCCTCTCCGAGGCGCGGGAGGAGCGGGTCGAGCAGGTGCAGAGCCTGGCGGCCACCGAGCGCGACCGCGAGCGCGCGCTGAGCCAGGTGAAGGGCCAGCGCTCGGCGCAGCTCGAGGCGGCCGCCGCGCTCGAGGAGGAGACGAAGCGGATCCAGTCGCTGCTGGCTACGCTCGAGCGTCGGCGGACGGAGCGCGAGGCGCTGGCGCGGCGCGAGGCCGAGGAGGCCGGCCGCGACGCTCCCGCCCCGGCGGCCTCGACGCTGACGGGCGACTTCGGCGCGCTCGACTGGCCGGTCGAGGGCGAGATCCTGGAACGGTTCGGCCGCTCGCGGCACCCGGTCTACAACACCGAGATCGTCAACAACGGGATCGACATCCGCGCGCCGCGCGGGACTCCCGTGCGCGCGGTCGAGGCGGGCGAAGTCGTCTACGCCGACTTCAACGGCGGTTACGGGATGATGGTCATCCTCGACCACGACGGCGGGGACTATTCGCTGTACGCCCACCTCGACCGCGCCGCCGTGTCGATCGGGACGCGGGTTCCCAAGGGGCAGACGATCGGCACGGTGGGGGAGTCCGGCAGCCTGGTCGGGCCCAAGCTCCACTTCGAGATCCGGCAGTCCGGACGGGCGGTCGACCCGATCGGCTGGCTGAGGCGGCGGTGAGCGACGCCGGGCGGGAGCGGATCGAGCTCGCGGGGCACGCCGCGGTCCGGCGCGCGCTGACCGCGGCGCTCGCGCGCGGGCGGCTCGGGGCCGCGCTCCTTTTCCACGGCCCCTCCGGGGTCGGGAAGCAGACCGCCGCGCGCTGGCTCGCCCAGCGGATGCTCTGCCAGGGCGATCCCCAGACGGGGCTCGGTCTGGAGGGCGCGGGAGAGCCGGCGGACGAGCCGTGCGGCCGCTGCTCCGCGTGCCGGCGGATCTTCCGCGCCGCCCACCCGGACGTCCACTGGTACTTTCCGCGGCCGGCCGAGTCCTACTATCGGGACGACGCCCGGGGACAGGATCTCACCCGCCGCGCCGGGCGGCCGACCGAGCCGCCGGTCTACGACCACCCGGCCTCCTTCCGCATGGAGGACTTCCACGCCGTCGCCCGCCAGGCGAGCCGGCCTCCGTACGAGGCGGACGAGCAGCTCTTCCTGCTGGGGGACGTCGATCAGCACCCGCCGGGGGACGAGCCGACCGGGATGCTGATGAAGCTGCTCGAGGAGGCTCCGCCCCGGACCCGCTTCGTCCTGACCGCAACGCGGCCCGACGCGCTCCCCGACACGATCCACTCGCGGGTCCAGTCGCTGGCGTTCGCGCCGCTCGACGACCGGGAGGTGCGGGCGTTCGTGGACGAGCGGCTGGGCCTGGACCCCGACGAAGCCGCGGCGCTGACCGCGCTCGCCGAGGGGCGGCCGGGCCGCGCGCTGGCGCTCGCCGACCCGGCGATCCTGGCCCTCAAGCAGCTCGCGGTGGAGCTGTTCCGGGTGGGCGCTCTCGGAGCGGGGAGCCCGCACGGGTTTCTCGTCGAGGCCGACCTGCCGCGCGTCCGCGAGTCTCACGCCCACGTCTTCGAGTTCCTCTGCGGCATCGTGGAGGACGCGCTCGCGGTGTCGCTGGGCGCGGCGGACGACGAGCGGATCGCGCTGCACCACCCCGAGCTGCTGCCGCGCTACCGCGAGGCCGCCGCGCGCCACGGCGCGGTGGGGCTGGCGGCGATGGCCCGCGCGGTGCAGGCCGCGCGCGTCCGCGTGTGGAGCAACCCCACCCCCACGCTCCTGTACTGGGCAGCCCTCCGGGGGCTCGCTCCCTGAGGCTACGAGACTGCGCGGGCGCGCGGACGAGCTCGCGTTCTATATTGAGTCGGCTTCCATGACGACCTCTCGGATTCTCCGGACCGTCCTCTTCACTGACATCGTCGGATCCACGGGAAAGGCGGCCACTCTCGGGGATGCCGCCTGGAGCGACCTCCTGCGTCGACATCACTCCGTCGTGGAGCGCGAAGTCGCCCGTGGGGGCGGGGAGATGGCGGGCTCCACCGGCGACGGCACAGTCGCGATCTTCGACGGCCCCACGCCGGCCATCCTCGCGGCGCTCACGATCCGGGACGCGTTGCGGGAGATCGGTCTCGAGATCCGGGCGGGGATCCACATGGGCGAGGTCATCCGCTCCGCGACAGATATCGAAGGGATCGGCGTGCACATCGGCGCGCGGGTCGCCGCGGAGGCCGCGCCCGGGGAAGTGCTGGTGTCGAGCACCGTCCACGACGC
>DATKCO010000050.1:0-22379 GCA_035513155.1 Gemmatimonadota bacterium
CGGCCGACCGCCAGGCAGCGGTCGGGGATCCCGTGGCACCCGAGCCACGCCGCCGCCCGCGGCCGGAGCGCGGGCGGCTGGTGGACGATCGGGGGGCGCGAGAGGCCGGCGGTGGCGCTCAGTAGGTCGCGCTCCCCATGATGCCGCTGAAGATCGCCACCCCCATGAACGCGATGTAGAGGCCGACGAGGATCGCCCACACGACGAACGGGATCCACGTCATCTGGCACAGGTCCTTCGCCGTCCGCGGCCGCTCCTCCTTGATGACGAGCCAGACGACGACCGAGGCGATCGCGGCCAGCGGCGAGAAGCACAGGTTGGCGAAGAACACCAGCACCTTGACGATCGGCTCGAGGCCCGGATCGCCCGGCTTCGGCGGCGGCGCGCCGCCGGCGGGGGCCGCCGCGGTGGGGGCGGCCGCGGCGGGGGCAGTGCCCGCCTCGCCGACCTTGAGCTCGCGACCGCACTGGCACTGGAACGTGTGGCCCTGCGCGTACTGGCTGACGTCGTAGACGGTCCCGCACTGCGGGCACGTGAGGTTCATGAGCGCACTTCCTCGCTGGCGTGGATGGTGATGACCGGGACGCTCCGATGTATAGGGCCGACGTCGGACGCGGTCAACAGGGCCGCGGTCCACCAACCCCGCTCCGCGACGTGAGGCCCTGGCCCGCCGGTCGGCACCGGTGGCGGGCGGCACGGCCGCCCCCTAGTCTGGTCGCGTGCCGGAAGCCTTCGAGGTCCAGGAGATCGTGGTTGCCGCGATCGTCGACGCGCGCGGGCGGTTGCTCGTCCAGCCCCGGGCCGGGGACCTGGAGCTGGCGGGGACCTGGGAGCTGCCCGGCGGCAAGGTGCACCCCGACGAGGACCACGCCGCCGCGCTCGCCCGCGAGGTCGAGGAGGAGACCGGCCTCGTCGTCCGGGTCGGCGAGCTCGCGGCCGCGCTCTGCCACGCCTACGCGGATCGCCGGGTCGCCCTCTACGCCTACCTCTGCGAGCCCGTCGGGGCCCCCCGACCGCCCCGCTGGGCGCGCTGGGCCCGACCCGAGGAGTACCGGACGATGCCGATCCCGGAGGCGAACGGGCCGCTCGTCGACGCGATCGAGCGGCGGCTGGGCGGAACTTGACAGGGGATAGTTCGACCTCGTACAAGTACCGGGTGAACGGAGACCGGATCCATCTGGGCAGCCTCCTCGCCGAGGGCGCGGAGCGATGGCGCGGACGCCTCGTCGAGACGTGCCGGAACGCCGGCTTCGACGCCGTGACGCCCACCACCTGCCAGGTCCTGTGGCCCCTCTTCGAGGAGGACGGCCTGCCGATCAGCGAGGTGGGGAGCCGCGCGGGCCTGGCGAAGTCGTCGATGACGACGATCGTGCGGGGGCTCGAGCGGAACGGCTTCGTGCGGATCGAGACCGACCGCGCCGACCACCGGATCAGGCGGCTCTGGCTCACTCCCCGCGCGCGCGAGCTCGAGCGCGTGCTGGGCGACGGGATGACCCGGCTCCGGCACCGGGTGACCGCCACCCTCGGCATCCAGGGACAGCAGCAGCTCCAGCAGAACCTCGTGCGCCTGCTCGACACGCTGTGAGCCGCCGATGACGGAAGACGGCGTCTTCGACGTGACGATCCTGGGCGGCGGGCCGACCGGCCTGTTCGGCGCGTTCTACGCCGGGATGCGGCACATGCGCACGCTCGTCCTCGACGCGCTGGGAGAGCTGGGCGGCCAGCTCACGGCTCTCTATCCCGAGAAGTACGTCTTCGACGTCGGTGGCTTCCCCAGGATCCTGGCCCGCGAGCTCGCCGAGGGGCTGATCGAGCAGGCGCTCCAGTTCCATCCCGAGATCGGGCTCGACGAGACGGCCATCGATCTCGAGCCGGCCGAGCGGACCGACGAGGGCGATGTCGCGGTCTGGCGCATCCGGACCGACCAGGCCGAGCGCCTGACCCGGACGATCGTGATCTCGGCGGGGATCGGCGCGTTCGAGCCGCGGCGCCTGAAGGTCGAGGGGATCGATCGGTTCGAGGGGAACGGGATGCAGTACCTCGTCAAGGACAAGATGGCGCTCGCCGGACGGCGGGTGCTGATCGTGGGCGGCGGCGACTCGGCGTTCGACTGGGCGGACAACCTGCGCGGGATCGCCGAGTCGATCACCCTGATCCATCGCCGCGACGGCTTCCGCGCGCACGAGGGAACCGTCGAGGCCGTGATGGCGTCCGGCGAGATCGACGTGCGGACCTTCCACGAGGTCCGGGCGGTCGAGGGCGAGGAGCGGGTCGAGAGCGTCACGATCTTCGACAACCGGACCGACGAGGAGCAGACGCTCGAGGTCGACGCGCTGCTCGTCAACATCGGATTCAAGGCCGACCTCGGTCCGGTCAAGCGGTGGGGGCTGGCGATGGAGAAGAACGGCATCGTCGTCAACGAGCGGATGGAGACGAACCTACAGGGCGTCTACGCGGCGGGGGACGTGGCGCACCACGGCGGCAAGCTGCCGCTGATCGCCACCGGCTTCGGCGAGGTCGCCATCGCGGTCAACTTCGCCAAGGCCCGCATCGACCCCGGCGCGCGCGCCTTCCCCGGTCACTCCACCGAGGAGAAGTGGAGGGACTCGTGACGGACGAGTCGCTGCGACCGCGCTCGGCCGCCCTGCTCGTCGTCGGCGACGAGATCCTCTCCGGCGAGGTGGATGACCAGAACACGCCGTTCCTCACGCGGCGGCTGTGGGAGCTCGGCATCCTGGTCGAGCGGGTCGTCATTGTCGGCGACCGGCGCGAGGTGATCGCCGACGAGCTCCGGCGCATGGTTCCGACGCACGACTTCGTGCTCGTGACGGGGGGCATGGGCCCCACCCACGACGACGTCACCCGCCAGGCCGTGGCCGAGGCGCTCGACCTGCCGCTCGAGGCCCACGGCGAGGCCCGCGAGCTCCTGTCGGCGGACTACGGGGAGCGGCTCACCCCGTCCGAAGCGGCGATGGCCGAGCTGCCGCGCGGCTCGCGTGTCATGCGCGGGCGTCAGCAGCTGGCCTTCGCCTTCCGCGTGCAGAGCGTGATCGTCTTCCCCGGCGTCCCGGTCCTGCTCCAGGACATCTTCGAGATGGCCGCCGAGCTCCTCCTCTCGTCGCCGTTCTATAAGGAGACGCTCTGGCTCCGCGGCAAGGAGGGGGACTTCTCCGAGCCGCTCGGCGAGATCCAGGGCGCCCACCCCGACGTGGGGATCGGCTCCTACCCGGTGTTCGTCGACGGTCGCTACCGGTGCAAGCTCGTGCTCCGCTCGCGCGACGCGGCGGCGCTCCGGCGCGCGACCGACGACATCCAGCGTCGCCTCCAGATCGACTCCCCTCCGACCCCCCCGTAACTGTCGGGATTCTGACGGACTCCCCCTTCCGCTCGCATTACACTCTGGTCGAAGCGAGAAAGAGGGATTGGACATCGACCAGACGGATGGAGGATGCATGAAAGAGGACCACAGAACGAATGACGAGCGCGTGGCCGTGGACGAGCGGCATGTGAGGGGAACCCTGAGCGCGATCTTCCACGACTCCGAGGACGCGGAAAGCGCCTACCACGAGACGCGGGAGCTGGGCTACGGCAGCGAGGAGATCACCGTGCTGATGTCCGAGCAGGCCCGCGACGAGTTCTTCCCGACCGAGGACGTGGTCGTGGAGAAGGAGAGCAAGGCGCTCGAAGGCACCGGTGCGGGCGGCGCGATCGGCGCGACGGTGGGTGCGATCGCGGGTGCGATCGCGGCGATCGGCACCACGGTCGCGATCCCCGGTCTGGGCCTGGTCATCGCGGGGCCGCTGGCCGCCGCCATCGCGGGGGCCGGCGCCGGCAGCGTGACCGGCGGGCTGATCGGCGCGCTGGTCGGCGCGGGGATGAGCGAGGAGCGGGCGACGATCTATCGGACCGCGATCGAGGAAGGCGGGATCGTGATGACCGTCCATCCGCACACGGAAGAGGACGCCGACGCGCTCGAGAAGGCGTGGGACGACTGCGGCGCCGAGGAGATCTATCGCAACGACTGACCCGGGCGGCGACGCGCGGTGCATCGAGAAGGGGAGGCCTCACGGCCTCCCCTTTTTTGCCTGTGGCCTAGGGCCGGAAGGAGAGCGACAGCCAGCCACGCGTCTCGTGGCGGAGCGGCTCGTCGAGAGCGCGCGCGATCCCGGCCTCGAAGCGCGACGCCGGCAGGCCCAGGTATGGGATCGCGTCCTGGTCGGCGACCCACTCGACGCCCGCCAGGCGCTTCCAGTCGCCCAGCTCCTCGCCGGCCGTGCCGGCCCACCAGAACGGGGACACCCCGGCGACCCGGGCCGCGACGCGGACCGTCCAGATCCGCTCGCCCTGCACGTACCCGACCGGGACGGCGGGGAGCGGCAGGCGCTGGGACAGGAAGGCGGGATCGACGAGGGGCGAGCGCACGCCGCCGGCCGCGAACGTCTCCCACAGGGGCGGATCGCCGCCCGTCCAGCCCGCCCGCGAATCAGCGGAGAGGCCGAGCGACCCGCGGCCGACGCCGACCGCGAGCGCCGCGGTCGCCCGCGTCCAGCTTTCCCCGGCCGTCGAGCCGGCCGCGCCGGTTCCGCCGATGGCCCCGGTGAGCCGCCACGGGCCCCGGGTCGCGAGCGCGGAGAGGCTCGCCTCGGCGTAGCCGAGCGCGCGGGTGCCGTCCGGCTGGCCCGCGGCCTCCAGCCGGCCGACGGAGCCGCCGATCCCGAAGCGCTCGACGCGCGAGAGGAAGTTCCGCTCGAGCGCGACTCCGAGGCCGACCCCCGCGTAGTCGGCGTCCAGCCCGGCGGGCCGCACGCGGTCCTGCTCGGACGGCTCCTGCCGGACGGCGAACGCCGACGCCCGGACCTCGGGCCGGTAGCGGCGGAAGGCGGCGGACGCGGCCGCGCCCCGCCACGCCCCGCCCGTGCCCGCGAGCCCGTCCAGCGACCAGATCAGCCGTCCGACCGGGTCGGCGCTGGCCAGCGTGACGCCGCCCGCGACCCCGCCCGGCGCGATCGACCCGCGGGGCAGGAGCGTGTAGTCCCGCGGACCGAGCCCGTACGCACGGGAGGGCGGCAACGAAGCCGGAGCGAACGGCGGTGGGGCCGGCGGGGAGGCGGGCGCCGCGGGCGCGAGCGCCGGGTCGAGCGCGATCACGCGGTCGAGCGGCTCCCGCCCGGCCTCGATCCGCCGCACGTCGTTCCCGCGGCTCTCCAGGGTGAGGAACCAGATCCACCGGCCGGTCGGGTCGGTGGCGGGCGACAGCGCCGCGCCGACCACGCGGGTCAGGGGCCGCGCGGTCCCGTCCGCGAGGTCGATCCGCTCGAGGTCGTGGACGCCGCCGGCGTCGGAGACCGCCACCAGCGCGTCTCCGCGAGGGAGCCAGGCCGCGTCGAAGCGGCTCGCGCCGTCGTCGGGCCCGACGTCCCGCGCCTCGCCGCTCGCCAGGTCGACGATCGCGATCCGCCAGGTGCTTCCGCGCTGGACGCCGACCGCGGCCCGGCTCCCGTCGGGGGAGAGGCGCGGGCGGTGGAACGGCGCCTCGGGTCCGCCCGCCGCCACCGGCGAGACCGCCCCGCTCTCGAGGTCGATCCGGACGAGGTCGCAGAGGCCGTTCCGGCAGCGGACCCCGACCGCGCTGCGGCCGTCCGGCGCCGGGTCCGCCGCGCGGATCCCCGCGCCGTGAGTGATCCGGCGCAGCGCGCCCGTCCGCCACGTCCACTCGAACAGGTCGGGACGCGACCGCCCGTCCCCCAGCCCTTCAGATCGGACCACGAGGATCCGCTCGCCACCCGGCAGGAAGCGGGGCGCCCGATGGCCGCGCCCGCCGACCGGACCGAGGGTCGCGAGCGGCGCGCGCGGCCGCGGGCGCCACTCGATCACCGGCACGTCCTCGGGGTCGGCCGTCAGCGCGCGGTCGCTCGCCTCCCGGTCGCGGCGCGCGGCCGCGGTGTCGGGCTGGGTCGACCAGACGACGATCCGCGACGGGCGGTCGGCCGGCAGCAGGGTGAGTGCGAGGGTGGTCCCGTCCGGCGAGACGGCGGGGTCGTCGGCGAAGCCGTCGAGCCGCTGGAACCGCTCGCCCTCGACGAGGCCCGCGGCCTCCAGGGTCTCCCGCGCCGCCAGCGCCTTGCCGGTGACGTCAACGGTGAACTCGCCGTAGAGCTCGGAGGGGGGCCCGCCGAACACGCCCGCGAAGGCCTCCTCGAACGATCGCCGGCGGCGCGCGGTCATCCGTGCCCACAGGTCGGGGAGGCTCTGCTCGCCGCTCCGCCCGACCAGCCACTCGAGGTAGGCGCTGCCGACCAGGTACGCCATCGAGCCCTCCCTGTATCCGCCGGTCCGGTCGAGCCCTGCGTAGGTCGGAAGCCGGCCGGCCAGCGCCCACTCCCGCAGGACGGCCGGTCGCCAGACCCCGTACGGCCGCCCGCTGCCGGTCAGCTTGCCCTCGAGGTACGTCGCGTATCCTTCCCGGACCCATCGGGGCGAGCGAACGGCGATCGGCTCGACCGGGAACGGAAGAAGGCCGTAGAGCAGGCGGTCGCGGGGGTTGCGGCTCGGACGGGTCAGGTGCGCGGAGTGGACGAACTCGTGGATGGCCAGGGTCTCCCCCCAACCCCGGTTCTCGCCGATGTCGGAGGACGGATCGGGCGGGGTGGGCCACAGGTAGATGACGGGCCCGAACGAGATCCCGTTGGGCTGGTTGCTGGGGTCGTCGACGATCACGGTGGTCCGCCGGCGAGGCTCGAAGTCGACCGCGGCCGTGACGGCCTCGTGGATCGCCTCCAGGCGTCCGACCATCGGCTCCGTCCACGCCGTCATCTCGGCCGGATAGTGGACGACGAAGTGCGGGGTCTCCACCGTGCGCCAGTCGGCCGCGGGGCGCACGGCCGGCTGGGCGCGCGCGCCCGCGGCGAGCGTGATCAGCGCGAGCGCCGCGGCGAGCGCCGGGATCGGCCGCGGGAGCTTCACCGCGGGTCCGCGGCCCCGGCGGGCGGGTCGCCCCCGATCGCCTGCTGGGCCACGATCAGGCGGCGGGCGTCGGCCCGCAGCCGCGGGACGCTCCAGCGGAAGACCGCCGCCGCGGCGACGCAGGTCACGCCGCCGATCAGCACGGTGGTCGGGGCGCCGATCCGGTCCGCCGCCCAGCCCGCGAGCAGGGACCCGAGCGGCGCCATTCCCAGGAACATCATCGAATACACCGCCATCACCCGGCCGCGGAGCGCGTCGGGGACCATCGACTGAATCAGCGTGTTCGAGGACGCCATCTCGACCATCATCGCGAATCCGATCGGCAGCATGAGCGCGACGGAGAGCCAGAGCCAGCGGGAGAACGAGAAGGTGACGAGCAGGAGGCCGAACGCAAGGGCCGCGCGGGCGACCCAGCCGCCCAGCCCGCGCACGTCCCGACGCCCGGCCAGCGTCACCGCGCCGCTCAGGGCACCCAGGCCCGAAGCCGCCATCAGGATCCCGTAGGCGGCCGGTCCCCCCTCGAGCACGCGGTCGGCGAACACCGGCATCAGCACCAGGAACGGCATGCCGGTCAGGCTCATCGCGGCGAGCATGAGGAGGAGCGCGCGGACCGGCCGCTCCCCGATCGCGAACGCGAACCCCTCCCGGATGCGGGCCAGGGTCGAGGCCTGGTGCGAGGGAGGGCGGAACGGAGCCACGCGGATCGACACAAGCGCGACGATCACCGCCCCGAACGAGAGCCCGTTGATCAGGAAGCACCATCCCTCCCCCACCAGGGCGACCAGCGCCCCGGCGATGGCCGGCCCGATCATGCGCGCGCCGTTGAACAGCGACGAGTTGAGCCCGATGGCGTTGATCAGGTCCTGCCGCCCTACCATCTCCACCAGGAAGGCCTGGCGGGCGGGGATGTCGAACGCGTTGACGATCCCCATTCCCGCGGCGAGGGCCACGATGTGCCACGCGCGGACGACCCCGCCGAGCGTCAGGGCCGCGAGCGCGAAGGCCAGCGCCATCGCGGTGGCCTGGGTGGCCACGATGACCTTGCGGCGCTCGAACCGGTCGGCGATCGCGCCCCCGAGCGGGGCCAGCAGGAAGATGGGGATCTGACTCGCGAAGCCGACCAGTCCGAGCATCGTGGCCCGGCCGGTCAGCCGGTAGACGAGCCACGACTGGGCCACGATCTGCACCCAGGTGCCGGTCAGCGACACGATCTGGCCGCCGGCGAAGAGGCGGAAGTTGCGGTGCCGCAGCGAGCGGAGCGCGACCGGGAGCCTCAGGCCCTACTCCGCCGGGTACTGGACTCGCGGCTCGCCGGCCAGCTCGAAGATCCAGAGCCCGCTCGACATGTCGGAGACGTAGAGCCGGCCCTCGTGGAGCTGGCTGCCGAACGCGAAGGCCCGGTTCTCGAGGAACGCGTCGGCGGACGCGTCGGTGACGTAGCTCGCGATCTCCCGCCCCTGGCGATAGAGGTCGCCGCGCATCTCCCCGCTCACGTCGACCGCGCGCGCGCCGCCCTGGTAGTAGGCGACGTACATCACTCCGTCCTCCACCCAGGGGTTGTGGGCGCCCGCCTCGGGCACCTCGTACCGGGCGATCTCGCGCGGACGCTCGAGGTCCGACACGTCCACGACGTGGATGTAGCCGCGGGGGTAGATCGGCTGCTCGAGATCGAACACGGCCGGGAAGACCTCGTCGCCCACGTAGGCGATCGTCCCGTCGACGAACACGCTGTGGGTGCCGCGCGGCCCGCCGCCACCGGGGCCGTAGAGCTCCGCGGCGTCGTAGGTGAAGCGCGAGATCTCGATCGGGCCGGTCGGGGTGCCGCCCTTCCCGCCCCCGCCGACATCGAGGATGACGAGGCCGTCCTGCCAGTACGCGAGGTACGCGACCCCGTCCTTGACGAACATGTCGTGGAGATAGCGGCCGGGGGTGTCGGTGTGCCACACGCCCACCTCGCGCGGGTTCCGCGGATCGCCGACGTCGATGACGTGGAGCGCGCCGTCGGCGTGGGTGGCGTAGACGTACGGGTGATCGAAGAACGTGTTGTGGACGCCTCCGCTCAGCGTCTCGGTATACTCGGACAGCACCGTCGGATGCGCCGGATCCGCCAGGTCGAGGAGGACGATCCCGTTGGCGCGGGTGGCGGCGCCCTCGCGCCCCATGACCGCGAGGGAAGCGTCCGCGTTCGTCTTGATGTCGAGCACGAAGCGGGCGTCGGTCGTCACGCTGTCGGTGAGGACCGGCGCGGCGGGGTCGGTGACGTCGAAGACGAGCATCGCGTTCGACTGCGCGGTGCCGAGGTAGGCGTACGTCCGGCCGCCCTTCGAGAAGACCCGCAGATCGCCAGTGAGGCGGTCGGTGACGGGGCCGCGGCCGAGGAGCTTGAAGTCGCGGCGCACGGCCCGCGGGGTCACGGTGACCGGCCGGTCGGCCACCCGGTCTCCGAGACGGGCCTGGACGAGGTAGGTGCCGGGGCGGGAGGCGACGAACGCGCCCTCGGCGTCGATCGTGGCGCCCGCGTCGCCGCCGGGCCCCGCGCCGACCACGCTCCAGCGCGGGCGCCCGTCCGGGCCGCCGGCCGCGAAGCGCCCGACCTCGCCGCTCCGCAGCGCGTCCGGGCCCTCGATCGCGAGCGGGCCGCGCGGAGCGGGAAGGACGCGGAGCTCGCGGCTCGCCTGGGCGCCGGCCGGCGCGGGGGTCGGGGTCTCGCGCGCGAGCGGCGGCGACTCCGCTCCGAGGCGATGGCGGACCGTGACCGTGACTTCGCCGGGCTGGTGGGTGACGAGCGCGCCGAGCGGGTCGATCGTGGCGACCCGGGGGTCGCTGGTCGTCCACCGGAGGTCACCTGGATCGACGTCCAGCGGGATGCCCGACCGATCGAAGCCGCGCGCCGCCAGCGGAAGCGCGCTGCCGGCGACCACCCGCGCCGGGAGCGCGTCGATCTCCAGTCGCGTGGGAGGCGGCGCCACGACGGTCACGGTCACCCGGCCGATCGCGCGCCCGCTCCGAACGGCGAGCTGGCCGGTCCCCGCCTCGCGGCCGGCCACGAAGCGGCCGTCGGGGAGGAGCTGGCCCAGCGAGAGCGGATTGAGGAACCCCTGGACCCGCGGATCGGCGACCGCGCCTCCCGCCGCGTCGAACGCGACGATCGAGAAGGCCACGGTGTCGCCGGCGGCGACCGTGATCGCCGGAGGGCTCACCGCGAGGCTGTCGACCGTCTGCGCGGCCGCCGGCGGGACGGAGAAAAGGGCGAGCCAGGCGGACAGCGCGACGAAGCGGGGGCGCATGGGTGACCTCCGGCGAGACGGGGAGACGCTTTCCCTGGACGGCGAAAAGGTAAACTCCTGACAGACACGGCGTCGACCGGCGGGTACCGTCGAAGGGAGAGAGCCCATCCCACGACGGAGGAGGATGCCATGAAGAGAGCCGATGCACCGTATGCGCTGAGCCGCGTGGTCGATCTGCCCTACGAGGAGGCGGATCGCCGGGTCCGGGAGGAGCTGGCCGTGGAGGGGTTCGGGATCCTGACCGAGATCGACGTCCGGGAGACGCTGCGGGAGAAGCTGGATGTCGACTTCCCGCCCTACGTGATCCTCGGGGCCTGCAATCCCGGGCTCGCCCACCGCGCGCTGATGGCCGAGCCCGACGTGGGGCTGCTCCTGCCGTGCAACGTCGTCGTGCGCCGGGATCCGGAGTCGCGGACCACGATCGTCGAGGCGATGGACCCCCTGCCGATCATGGACCTGACGGAGAGCGAGGAGCTGGCCGAGCTGGCGGGGGAGGTGCGAGCCCGGCTCGAGGCGGCCCTCGATCGGGTCGCCGGTTGAGGGCATTCTCCCGACGGGGATCCCGGGCGATTCCCGACAGACGGGGCGACCGCGGTGGGCTACGGTCAGAGGAAGGAGCATCGAGCTCCGGTGAGGAGGATGCCATGCCCAGCCGAACGATCGGAATCACGCTCGTGTCCGCGGGACTCGTAGTGGCCCTGTCGGGGCCCCGGGTCGCGCCCCGGACGGAGCCGAGCGGGTTCGCAGCCGCGGACACCGTGTCGGCCGACTGGCTCGCGGAAGTCACGATGGAGCCCATCGTGGCCGTCGTGTCACACGAGGATCGCTTGGAGTCCGTGACGATGGAGACGATCCGGGTGGTGATCCCGGTCGACGAAACGGGGGAAGGCTGCCCCCGGTAGCGCTCAGCCGCCGGTCGAATCCCGCGTCGAGGGGCCCGCGAACGGAGGGCCGAAGATCGCCGCCAGCGCGTGCGCCACGCCCGGCCGGTCGCCGATGTGGAGGACGAGCAGCCGCCCGCGACGATGGAAGTGGGGCGGCCCGAGCCAGGCCACCCGGCGTCCTCCCACCGTGAAGCCGTCCCCGGAGATCCCGCGCGCGTCCGCGTCCATCGCCGCGGAGTCGGCGTACACGTAGACCTGGACCAGATCGCCTTCCGCCCGCGCCACCCGCGCGGGGACGGAGAGGAAGGGCGGGGCCGTCTCGCCGGTGTGCTCGACCTCGATCCCCGCGGCCCGCAGCGAGTCGACGAGGCTCTCGTAGCCCGACACCGGTCCGCGCGCCCCGGGCGCGGGGCCGTCGGCGGCCTCGCCCCCGCACGCCGTGGCCACGAGCCCGAGCGCCAGACACCGTGCCATGATACCATGGAAGTGAGCCGAAGCCGCCGCTGGGGAGTAGCTCAACGGGCAGAGCGCCGCGCTGTTAACGCGGTGGTTGCAGGTTCGAATCCTGCCTCCCCAGCCACGGCTCCCGACCGCCGGCGATCACCCGTAGCGGGCCGCCGCGCGGGCGCGCGCCCGCTCCGCCTCGATCTCGCGGTCGCGCGGCGTCGCGCGCGTCTCCAGCGCGCCCAGCAGCTCGCGGGTGACGCGGGCGACCTCCGCGACGGCGGCGTCGAAGGCCTCCCGGTTGGCCTGCGAAGGCCGCGTGAACCCGCTCACCTTGCGCACGTACTGGAGCGCCGAGGCATCGATCTCCTCCTCGGTCGCCGGCGGTTCGAAGTTGAACAAAGTGCGGATGTTCCGGCACATAAAACCTCCTTCGCATTTGGCATCGAACGGTGTCCGCTTTTTGATTCGCCACGCCGAAGGGTCGCTCAAAACGGCCGAGATGCAAGGCGCGCAACGCCGCAGATCGGCCGTTTCAGCGACCCCTACGAAATAGGGCGGTCCCCCGTCGGCACCCACTGATGAATCCACAGCCCCGAGTTGAAGTCCGCCGAGTAGATCTTCCCCTCGTGGATCATCGCGCCCCAGTTCATCGGCGCGTTCGGCACCTTCACGTTCTCGTCGGTGGCGGTGATGTAGTGGTCGATCTCGCGGCCTTGCCGGTACAGGTCACCTCGCATCTCGCCCGACACGTCGACGGCGCGCAGGCCGGCGTTGTAGTAGCCGATGTAGAGCGTCGTCTCGTCGTCCTCGATCCACACGTTGTGGGTGCCGGCCTCCGGGACCTCGTATTTCGCCACCTCCACCGGATTCTCGAGGTCCGAGACGTCGAACACGCGGATGTAGCCGGTCGGTCGGATCGGCTTGTCGGGATCCCAGTCCGGTGGGAAGATCTCGTCGCCGACGAAGACGTAGTCGCGCCAGCGCCACGCCACGTGGGTGTTGCCGCCGGGGTAGTAGACGCGGGAGACGAACACCGGCTCGGCCGGCGTACCGCCCTTGCCTGCGCCTCCGAGGTCGAGGATCACGAGCCCGTCGTCCCAGTACGACAGGTAGGCGATGCCGTCCTTGACGAAGACGTCGTGGAGGACCTTGTTCGGGTTCGGCAGGCCCCAGCGGCCGACCTCCCGGGGGTTCCGCCGGTCGGTCACGTCGATGATGTGCATGTCGCGGGTGCCGTTGTTCACGGCATACACCAGATCGCCGACGATGAACGTATTGTGGACCCCGCCGGTCACGGTCTCGGTGTACTCGCTGAAGACCGTGGGGTGCAGCGGATCGGCGATGTCGAGGACGAGGATTCCGTTCCTGCGGTCCGAGGCCCCCTCGCGTGTCATGATCGCGAAGCCCCCTTCGACATTCACCTTGACGTCGTTGACGCGCCGCGCGTCGACCACGATCGAGTCCGTCATCACCGGGTTGGCCGGATCGGAGACGTCGAACACGCGGAGCGAGTTGTCGCCGAAGTTGCCGACGTAGGCGGCGTTCTCGAAGACCCACAGGTCACCCGTGTGGGCGTAGCTGACCGCGCCGCGGCCGACGAACTGGAGCTCGCGGTCGAACGTGCGGGGCTCGACGCGGAGCGCGACGGAGGCGGTCTGGCCCCCGATGTCGGCGGTCACGACGTACTGGCCCGGCTCCTCGGCGACGAACGCGCCGTCCGGATCGACCCGCGCCCGGGGTCCCAGCACGGTCCAGCGCGGATAGACCGACGCCCGTCCGTCCGGCGGGGCCCAGAGACGGACCACGTCGCCGGTCCGGACGACGCTCCGTGGCGCCCGGAGCGCGGGCGGCCCCCCCGGCGCGGCCGTCACCGTCACGGCCTGGGTGGCGCTGGCGTCTCCCTCGACCGTGGCGGTCAGCGTGACCGTGCCGGGCTTCTTCGTGACCAGCCACGGCCCCATCGCCTCGGCGACCGACGGGTCGCTGGACTGCCAGGTGACATCGGCGTCGAACGCGATCCGGTCGAGCCGGTCGTAGGCGGTGGCTTCGAGGGGGAGCCACGAGGTCGCCGCGACCGTCGTCGCCGGCAGCCCGATCTCGACCCGCGAGGGCGGGAGCGCGGCGACGACGACCGGGATCGTGGCCGTCTCTCGCCCGGCCATCGCGCCGATCGTGCGCTCGCCGGAGTTCGTGGCGACGAACCGCCCGGCCGAGTCGATCGCGCCGACCTCGTAGGAGGTGAACCAGGAGGCGGGGACGGAGAGCACCTCGCCATCCTCTCCGTAGGCGGTCGCGGTGAGCTGCACGGTGTCGCCCACGGTCGCCTCGACGCGCGCGGGCTGGATCTCGACGCGCGCGACGGCGGGCTCGGCGTCCTGCGCGGCGGCCGGCACGGCCGTCGCGAGCCACGCGCCGGCGAGGGCGAAAACGGACAGGAGCCGGGAAGCGGAAACGGGCATGGCGCGATTCCTCCGTCGGTGGAGATGTGAGGGGTTCCGAGAGCTCCCCGGGATCATAGCCCGGGGGACGGCGGGACGACAACCGCTCGTTGCCGCGCGCGCGGCCACCATCGTCGCCTTCGTCTGGGCCAACTCGACCCTCGGTTCGGCGCGCGGCGCTAGAGCAGGTCGACCACTTCACGATTCGGGGGATAGAGCGATCATCCGTCCGCGGGCTCCGGAGGATCGGCCCGCGGCCCGCAGCGTGGGAGCGGGAGATCGGCCGACCACCTCCCGCTCCCCGGCTCTCTTCAGGGGATCGTCATGGGGCGGGAATCACCCTCACCTCGAGATCCAGGTGTGCGATGACGCTCCCGTCGCTGGCGACCGGCTCGGTCCCCGGCTTGCCCTTGGTCTTCCGCCGGACGAGGTCCGCCTGCTCGGCGAGGTCGACCGCGCAGGCGCTGCTCACCGGATCGGTGGAGAGGCCGTACGTGGTCGTTCCATCACCGTTGTCGGTGACGGAGTGGACACAGATCCCGCCCTGCCAGATCACGTTGTAGGTCGTGCCGTCAGGATCCGCAAAGTAATAGTTCGTGGCGTCTCCCATGTTCGTGCTGCCCGCGGGGACCGGCTTCCCGAGGACGTCCCCCACCGAAGCGCCGATGAGCCCGGCTTCGATTGTCAGCCGCGGCGGGAATCCGCAACCCTCGACCGTAGCGGTGAACGGTGCCGGAAGCCCCTGCGCGGTCAGATCGAGAACGAACTTTCGACTCTCCTCGCACGACGCGTGGACCCAGAGGTCTCCGTCGTTGAAGGCGCCGGAGTACGTTCCACCACCGTCGCTGTAGAGGCCGGCACCCGCCACCACGGTTGTGATCGTGACCTCGGCGGTCGGCTCCGATGTTCCGCCTCCGTCGTCGCCCCCGCCCCCCCCGTTTCCCCCACCCACGCCGTCGGGCTTGGCGGCCGTCGTGAGCGAGCCGTCGCGATCGACGAGGTCGGTCGGGCCGTCCATCGAGCACGCCGTAAACAGCGCAGCGACAAGCGAGCAGGTGAGAAGCAGCATCGTCGGCCGGATGGCCCGGCCCTGGGTCCTGGCGTTCACTGGTCTACCTCCTGTTGGGGTGAACGGCTGGCGCCGAGTTGGAAACGAGGACATCACTGGAACCCGAGCACGTGCAGTTGCGGCCTGGCGATCGCGAAGACGACCCCGCCGCCATGAGACTCGATCCATGGAGTTGGGGCAGTCCCCGAGGTATCGAGATCGAAGTACCCGATCAGCTTCGGCCGGGCGGGCGTGGAGATATCGAGCACCTCGACGCCCGTGCCGAACCCGAGACCCCCGTGCATGCTCACAAACGCGCGGTTCCCCTCGACGACGACGACCCTCGGCTCGGTCCCGGGTAGCGATCGGTACTCCGCCGCGAGGCGGATGTTGCCGGGATTCGAGACGTCATAGATGTGTACGGACTTGTTGTTGAGGTCGGGAGCGAACGCGAGCCGCCCGTCGGAACTCACGCCCATCCTGAGTCCTCTGCCGGCCAGAACGGAGCCGAGGACGACCGGGGCGGACGGCACGGAGACGTCCGCCACGAGAATGTCCGATCGGACGAGCGGCACGTCGTTCCAGAAGAGCGCGAATAGCCGGCTTCCCGCGACCGCGACGGCGAATGCCTGCCCGCTCGCCCGCGGCGCCGGGATCTCCGCCACCTGGAGAGGCGCTCCGGGGTCGCGAACGTCGAAGACGAAGACCGACCCCACGGCCGCGACGTAGAGGAAGCCTTCGGCGATGAACACGTCCTGCACCTCAGTGACCGACGTGATGCTCGCGAGCACGCGGGGGTCGGCGGGATCGGTGAGGTCCAGCAGGCGGACACCGACCGTGCTCATGAAGCCGGACTCCGAGTCGCCCCCGACCGCCACGAGGTCGCCCGACACGAAGACGGTCAGCGGGTTCAGGTCGGCGGGCCGATACTCGCTCCTGAGCACCGGCGCCGCCGGGTTCGAGATGTCGAAGAAGAGGACGCCCGGCGTGCACGACTCATTGACCGAGCAGGCCACCGCGAGCAAGTCCCCATCGCTGGACACCGCTTCCCCGTCGGCCGTGACCTGACCCAGCAGGCCAAGGTTCCATGAGGGCCGGTCCTCGACCTGGATTCGCACGGTGCCGGCCGCCGCTCCGTCGACCCGCACAGTGACCGTATGGGTGCCGGGCCTCAGGTTCTGGAGCTCGAGCTGCGAACCTTCCCCGAGGGCTCGATCGAGGCTCGACTCCCAGCTCACGGTGTGCGACGGGTCGACCGGGGCCGCCAGGGCGAAAGTGATCGCTTCCCCGCGCTGGAAGACCTGGTCGTTCTCCGGCGACGCGATCGTCACGGTGGGAGTGGTGGGAGGGGCTGTGGGGGGGGTGGGCGGGGGTGTAGCTCCAGGTGGTGTCCCGGGTCCCGCCGGACCGCCTCCGCTCCCGGAGCCACCCGAGCAAGCGAGAAGTCCCGCCAGGGTCAGGACCAGGGTCGAAGTCAGGGTCGAAGACGGCCGGCCGGGTCGATGAAGCCGCGTGCAGGGGCAGATGCAGTTCATGGTCCTTCCTCCGGGTCGATGACCGTCAGGGTCAGCAGTTGCTGCGGTCGGTTTGGCCGCTTCGTGGCTGGCGGACGGAAGGAGCCTATCCGGGAGGTCTCAACCCGCTATTCGAGAACCATCAACACCGGCTGCTTTTCTGTGATTCCTCGAATTGACAGCGGGTTGATGCGTGGGAGAGATACTGCTCGAAACGGGGAGGAACCGGTGACGACCATCGAATGGCGAGAGCGGGATCGAGACGAATGGCAGGCGGCGGTCGCGGGGTTCCTGCTCACGATCGTCCTCCAGCCTGAATCCCCCGAAGAGGCGTGGGCCTGGGCGGTGGAGAACTCCCTGGAGGGCGGGCTCCCGATCGCGGCGGGTTACGAGACCAGCCTCGCGGCGGCGCAGGCTTCCGCGAGCCGGGCGGCGCTCGGCACGCCGCGACGCCCCGAGGACGACGTGGCGGAGCGTTGAAAATAGACTCGCCGTGGAATACGATGGGAGTCGTACCCCCGAATCCCTCCCACGAGGCCGATCGATGAGCTCCTATCGCCTGCGCCTACTCGGCTTGCCCGCGATCGTGGGGGACGAGGGCGTGGTCGGGGGCCGGGTGTCCCAGCGGCACCGGCTGGCCCTGCTCGCGCTGCTGGCGATCGCCACCGATCACACGTTGAGCCGCGACACCCTGGTTGCGCTCCTGTGGCCCGACAGTTCCACGCGGCGCGCCCGACACCTCCTCAGCGTGGCGATCCACGAGATCCGGAAGACTCTGGGGGAGAACGCCCTGGTCTCCCAGGGTGGAAACCTCCGGCTCGACCCCGCCGTCATCGAACCGGACGTGCGGGAGCTTCGCGACGCGCTGGAGCGCGAAGACCCCAAGACGGTCGTGGAGGTTTACTCAGGACCCTTCCTGGACGGATTCCACCTGACCGAGAATCTGGAGTTCGACCAGTGGGCCGAGGAAACGCGTGCCGAGCTCGCAGGACATTACGAGAAGGCGCTCGAGAAGCTGGCGGTGGAAGCGGAGAGCCGGAACGATTCGGTGGCCGCCGCGCGCTGGTGGAGCGATCTGGCGCGCGTCCAGCCCTTCAGCGGCTGGATCGTCGTGCGCGCGATGCAGGCGATGGCGGCCGCGGGCGACCGGGGCCGGGCATTGCAGTGCGCGCAGGAGCACGAAGCGCTCATGCAACGGGAGCTCGGAACTGGCGCGGATCCGGAGGTTTCGGAGCTCACGGAGCGACTGCGAGCCGAGGCCTCCGAGCGTGGCGCGCTGAGGCCGCCGTCCCAGACTAGCGAAGGGACGTACCCCTCGACGCGCACCCTCTACCCTGCGGCGGAGATCTCCGGCTTGTTGGAGCCATCGACAACGAGCCGGTCGAAGCGATGGATCCGGAACATCGCTCTCGCCAGCGTGTCGCTGGCTGCCCTCTTCCTCAGCGGCGGCACCGGAGTCCCCGAGAAGCTCACCGTCCTGCAGCGGGATCTGGTCCAGGTTCTGTCCATCCAGAACGAGAGCGGCGATCCCCGGCTCGACCCGGTAGGTGATCTCGCAAGGGACGAAGTCCTCCGGGGTCTCGGCGAGATCGGGGTGGTCCGGGTGGCGACGGACGACCAGAGTCACGAGGCCGGACTCGTCGTCATCGGCGCATTTCACCGCGAGGGAGGCCGGCTCGTCTTCCGGGCGCGCGTGGATGACGTCGAGAGCGGCGAGATGCTCCGGACGATCGTCGGTATCCCGGTCGACCACACCGCGCCCGGGGAGGGAGTGGAGGTGTTCGGACGGCGGGTCGCGGGCGCGCTCGCCACCGCCGTCGACCCCAGGCTCTCCTCGTGGGCTCACGCGGCAAGCCAGCCGCCGAGCCCGGCGGCCTACCGGGAGCTCGTCCGCGGGATCGACGAGTTCGCGCGCTTCAACATGCCCGAGGCGATCGCGGCGTTCGATCGCGCCGCCGCGGAGGATCCCGCGTTCACCGTCCCCCGTTTGTGGGTCGCATATTCCTACCACAAGCAGTGGGGAAGGGCATACGAGGACTCGATCACGGCCTCGCTGGCGGCGAGCCGCGAGCGGATGCCCCCGTGGGATCGGGCAATGTTGGAGTATTTTCTGGCGCGGTCCCGCGGGGATCTGTCGGGGGCCCTGGTCGCCATGCGTCGAGTCGTGGAGATCGTACCCCATTCGCCGGAGTGGCGCGATCTCCTCGCGAAGGCTGCGCTCGACGTCAATCGGCCACGGGAGGCGGCCGAGGCCTTCACGGGAATCGATCTGCAGGGGGAAGCGCTGTCAGGCAACTACATGACCGACGTCAACGCCCTCCATTTGCTCGGGGAGTGCGATCGCGAGTACGAGATCGCTCGACGCGCGCATGCTCGCGATCCCCATAATTACTTCAAGGCCACAGGACGATCGGGGGTCCTGATCTGCAAGGGAAGAATCCAGGAGGCGATGTCGATCATCGAAGAGGAGATGAAGGCCCTCCCCTCCACAACGGATGGGCGCTGGAATCGGGCGACGGCCCTAGCCGGCATCGCCATGGAGATGCGGGCCCACGGCCACCCCCGGGAGGCCCGGCAGGTCTTCGAGCGAGCGTTCGCTGTCTTCGACTCCTTCCCGTCGCTCAAGGAGACCAACCCGTTCGTCTACGGCATGCTCCTCTACGAGGCGGGCCGCTGGGCGGCGGCGGGGGAAGCCTTCGCGAGAGTGTCCCCGTACACGGGTCTCGGACCGGTCAATGTCAACCTCCTGGGATACGAGGGTTTGATCGCCGCCCGACTGGGGCACGAGGAGCAGGCGCGCGCGATCGCCAGCCGGATCACCGCCCTCCCCGACCAGATGGAGGCAGCCGGTGGCCGACGTGGTTACTACGCGACCAACGGCGCGATCTACCGCGCCCGGATCGCCGCAGTTCTGGGCGAGCGGGAGGATGCGGTCACGATCCTTCGAGAGCTGCTCGTGGGGGGGATGCCCTGGCGCTACATCATGCTGGACGTCCATAACACGATCGACTACCTGGATCTCAGGGGATATCCGCTCTTCGACGAGCTGGTTCGGCCGAAGGGGTGAAGTCCTGGGACATCAGAGCTGGAACTGGACCCCGAACCGGACCTGCCGCGGCTCGCCGTAGCGGAGCGCATGATTGGTGCTGGCGATCCCGGCGCGGAACAGGGTCTCCTGGCTCTCGGCGAGCGTGATGATCCCGTCCCCGTCCAGGTCCTGACGCGAAAACTCGTCGCGCCACTCCTCCAGGATGTCCGTGAGCGCCACCGGAAAGCCCGCAGGCGACTCCTCGCGCCGGAAGCGGGACGAGATCTGCGGATTCCGGCTCTCGACGAACTCGAGGCCGCTTTGGTCCGGTAATCCCGTCCGCGATTCGACCCACAGAACATTCACCCGGTCGAGCACGTTCTTGACCAGCGTGAAGACCTCGACCTGGGCGGATCCCAGTCGGAACGCCTTGCTGACGCGGACGTCTCCGGATTGGATCCAGGGCAGGCGACTGGAGTTCAGGTCTCCGACCGGCCGGCCCTCGGGGGAGGTCCGGGTGAACGGCGTGCCGGACTGGGCGCTGTATGCGGCGTAGATGGCCACGTTCCTCAGTATCCTGGTCCATGGCGCGCCCGCCCCGAAATCCGGCGGCAGCTGCAGCATGAACTGACCGTTCACGTTGTGGAGGCGGTCGAAGTCCTCGGGCTGCAGCTGATTGGGGGGCGTCAGCAGGACGCCGGGCGCCTCGAGGTCATCGAGAAGCTGGCCGAAGCCGGTCGCCCAAGCGAGCGGGGAGCTGGTCGTCCCGCGCGCCCACTGGAGCGACCAGGAGACACTCGCGGACCAGTATCCCGCGAACCGGCGGTCGACCGTGATGTCCAGGCCCTTCACGTTCCCGTTGTCCCCGTTCACGAAGATCCGCCGCTCCGCCAGGGCCGGATCGATCGATCTGGCCTGAAAGACCTCCGCCCGGATTGCTCCGCGTCGGTCCCGATTGTAGCCCACCACGTCCAGCACCATGTCGTTCCCCAGCAGGTGGGTCACTCCAGCTTCGAAGGCGGTCGTCTCGACGTGATCGAGCTCCGGATTGCCGTAGAAGATTCTCACCGAGCCGGTGTTCCCCTCGTCGGTCAGGAACGACGAGAAGAAATGGCGGAGCTCGGGCAGCTGATAGAAGCGGCCATAGCTGAGCCGGACCTGAGTGCGGTCCGTAACCGGGTGAGCCACCCCGATGCGGGGGGACCACTCGCTCCGCGACCGGGCTTCCGTCACTTCGGCTTCCCGGCACTGCCCGGTCGTTGTGGCGATCGAGCAATCGACCTTCCCCGGCAGGGCTGGGAATAAGGTGTTCGGATCCCAGTGGTCCCACCGCAGACCGAGGTCGACAACCAGGTCCCCGTAGTCGAGCCGGTCCTGCACGTACGCGGCGGCCACACGGGGATCCACGTCGTAGACGTCGGCGAGGAAGGTGGATACGGGGGATCCGCCCACGTGGGTCGAGTTGATCCACGTCCATTCGAGCCCCACCTTAGCCCTGTGGATGCGGTTCAGCTGGCCGTCGAGATCGACCCGGATCCCGTATCGCCGCTCGGTCTCGTCCGTGAATGATGGGAAGATCCCGCGCGTGAAGAAAAGGTTAGGATGACCGAACACCACATCGGGCAGACCCCGGCCGAGAGCGGGCAGGTCGAAGACGCTGTTCGGGGGTGATCCTTCGAAGAAGAACTCGACGTCTCCGACCCGGTAGTTGAGGAAGTCCTCCTCGAACGCGTCCTCCGCGACATCGCATTCCCGCCCACACGGGCTTCCGGTCCGGCCGGAGTGGGCTCGGAGCTGCTCGGCCATCCGGACGGTCAGCGGGGTCCCGCGGTGGAATCGCGATCGATGGTAGCTGCCGCGGACCTGCAGGCTCAGGCTCCGCCGGCCGGTGGTGAAGAGGGTCTGGTCGTAGCCGAGGATGACGTCGTGGGTCCGCGATCTGCTGGCGGTATTCGACAGGAACTGGAAGAGCCCCCGGCTCGGCTGGTAGCTCTCGAGCTGGTCGCGCGAGAACAGATAGGTGCTAGCCAGCCTCGACCCGGTCGGGAGGATCGCGGTCAGCTTGGCCTGTGCCAGGGTGCGGTCGCCGCGGTTTCCGGGGAGCGGCCTCCGGGTCGACCCGGAGGCGTCCCGCTGGTCTCCGGTCGCCGGGTTGAATCCCGCCGCCTTGGGAAGGAAGTCCTCGGCCCCGGTCGCCTGGAACGAACCGAAGTACGACAGCCGGCCTCCGGCGAGCGGCCCGCCCGCCGAGATCTGCAGGTCGTTGTAGCCCAAGGAGCTCTCGATCCCTCCCGACAGCTCGTCGGTCGAGAACCGCAGCGTAACTTGCGGCGCGGGGCCGCCCTCGCGGGTCACGATGTTGATGATCCCCGATTGCGCGTGGCCGAACTCGGCGTTGAAGCCGCCGGTGATCACGTCGATCTCCTCGACCGCGTAGTTCGACAGCTCCACGGAGTTACGCTGGCTCGAGAAGTCGGTGATCATGGCGCCGTCGACGTACGTCGCCGACTCGCTCGAACGGCCGCCCCGGATGACGAACCCCCCCAGGGTCTGGTCCTCGTAGATGCCGGCGCCGAGCGTGATCACGCTCTCGATGTCGTCGACCGGGAGGTTCCGCGCCTCCTCGCCTGTGAAGCGGGACTTGGAGATCGTGTTGTCGCGCGCCACGAGCGGCTCGCGCTCGATCGTCGCCACGATCCCCTCGGCCTGCACGACTTCGCTGCTGAGCTGGAAGTCGACCGTCATCGTCTGGCCGGCCAGGATCCGCTGC
>DATKCO010000051.1:0-3469 GCA_035513155.1 Gemmatimonadota bacterium
GAATACGGCCGCATGCACCGGCTCGAGCGGGACCACTGGTGGTTCCGCGGCAAGCGCGAGGCGGTGGCCGCGCTGCTCCGGCGGGCGGGGGCCGGGCCCCCCAGGCCCGGCGACCGCGTCGTCGACGTCGGGTGCGGCACGGGCGCCGTGCTGGAGCGTTTCGGCGCTGGAGCGGTCGCGGTGGGGATCGACGACCACGTGGACGCGCTCCGCTACGCGCGCCAGAAAGGTGCGGTCCGGCTCGCCCTCTCGGACGCCCGGGCGCTGCCGTTCGGCACGGGCACCGTCGATCGCCTGTTCCTCCTCGACGTGGCCGAGCACGTGGACGAGGACGCGCGCGTCTTCGCCGAGGTCCGCCGGGTGCTGAAGCCGGATGGTCTCGCCGTCGTCCACGTCCCCGCGCATCCCTGGATGTGGTCGCCGCACGACGAGGCGATGCACCACGTCCGGCGCTACACGCGCGCGGAGCTCGCGGCGCGGATCGGGGCGGCCGGACTCGCGCCCGCGGTCCTGACCTACACCTTCGGTGGGATCCTCCTGCCGGCGGCGGTCGTGCGCGGGATGAAGCGGCGCGGGGCCGGCGGCGAGCGGGCGGACTTCGGGGTCGCGCCGGGATGGATGAACCGGGCGCTCTTCGGCTGGCAGCGGCTCGAGGCGGCGTGGCTAGCGCGCCGCAGCCTGCCGCTCGGGCTCTCGCTGGCCGCCGTCGTGCGGCCGGAGCGGGGGATCGCGTGAGGGCCTGGCTCGAAGCCCGCAGGCGGATGGTGGGGTGGGCCCTCTGCGGGGTCACGCTGCTCCTCGTCGGACTGACGATCGAGGATCCCGGCATCACCTGGGACGAGCCCCGCTACTTCGGCTCCGCCCAGCTCCAGGTCGAGTGGGTGCGGACGCTCGTCCAAGACCCCGGGGCGGCCCTGACGCGGGACGCCGTCTTCGACGCCTGGGACTACGACCACTACCACAACCCGCACCCCCCTCTCTACAAGGAGGCGATGGCGCTCACCTGGTGGGCGACCCGGGATCTGATCGGCCATCTCGCGGCCCTCCGACTGGCGCCGGCTCTCCT
The DNA here is from genome assembly GCA_035513155.1 of Gemmatimonadota bacterium. Classification (GTDB taxonomy): domain Bacteria; phylum Gemmatimonadota; class Gemmatimonadetes; order JACCXV01; family JAHWKZ01; genus JAICNR01. The sequence continues at coordinate 1,067 of DATKCO010000051.1, forward strand.
GTTTGCCGGCCTCGTCCTCCTCGCGTTCCGCTGGGGGACGGCCGCGTGGGGCGGGATCGCCGGGCTCGGCGCGGCGCTTTCGATCCTCCTCATGCCGCGCCTCTTCGGCCACGCCCACATCGGCGCCACCGAGACCCCGCTCATCGCTTCGTGGGTCGCCGCGAGCGCGGCCGGCTGGTGGGCGATCGAGCACCGGCGACGAGCGGGCTGGATCCTGGTGGGCCTCGCCTGGGGGTTCGCTGCGGGCACCAAGTTCACCGGCCTCCTCGCCGTCGTGCCGCTGGCGGCGTGGGGCCTCTGGCGCGACCCGCGCGCGACGCTCCGCGGGCTGCCGCTCGCCGCGCTCGTCGGCGCCGCGCTCTGCTGGGCGCTGAACCCCATGCTGTGGTTCGACCCCCGACTCTTCATCGGGCGCTGGTTCTGGGAGAGCCTCCACCGCGGCGACTACGCTCCGGTGGCGACCCTGTACCTCGGCCGGGTGTACGCGTTCGACGCCCCGTGGCACCACGCGTTCGTCATGACCGCCGCCGTGACCCCGCTGGGGATCCTCGCGCTTGCCGGGGCCGGGGCGGTGGCCGGGCTCCGGCGACTCGACCCCGCCGTGGTCCTCTGCGCCGGGACCGTGGCCTTCCTGTGGGGGCTCATGCTCCTCCCACGCGCGCCCCACCACGACGGCGTGCGGATGTTCGTCGTCGTGCTCCCCTTCCTCGGTCTGCTGGCCGGCTACGGCCTGCAGCGCGCGTGGGAGGCCACCGCCACTCTCGGCCGCGCCACGGTCGCCACGCTCGCGTTCCTCCCCGCCGCCATCCAGCTCGCCTGGGTCCATCCCTACCAGCTGGCGTACTACTCGGAGGCCGTTGGCGGGGTCCGCGGGGCGCGGGCGCTCGGCTTCGAGACCACCTACTGGCTGGACACGTACACGGGCCCCGTGCTCGCCTGGATGAGCGAGGAGCTTCCCGAAGGGGCATCCGTCTACGTGTTCGGCGACGCCTTCGGCCTTCAGCTGCAACAGGCGTGGGGCGGCTTGCGGCCGGACCTCGTCCTCGGCGCGCCGGCGGGCGAGGCGGAGTGGGCGCTCGTTCAGATGCGCCAGGGATTCATGAGCCCGGATCTCGTCGATCTGGTCGAGAACGGTCACCCCGCCTTCGCGGTGGAGTTGCAGGGAGTCCCGCTCGTCGCCATCTATCGGATCGGATCCCCGCCCCCGCGACAGGAGGACGAGCCCGATGAATGAGGGATCGAGGCCGCGGCTCTCGGTCGTCGTCCCGATCAAGGACGAGGTCGAGACGCTGCCCGAGCTGACCCGGCGGCTGTTCGAGGTCCTGACCGGCGACCTCGCAAACAGCGAGGTCGTGTTCGTCGACGACGGATCGAGCGACGGGAGCGCGCGCTGGATCGCCGAGCGGCACGCGGAGGACCCGCGCGTCAAGCTCGTCCGCCTTTCGCGCAACTTCGGCCACCAGGCGGCGGTGACCGCCGGGCTCGCCCACGCCGCCGGCGGGGCGGTCGTCCTGATGGACGGAGACCTGCAGGATCCACCCGAGCTGATCCCCGCCCTGGTCGAGCGGTGGCGGGAGGGGAACGAGATCGTCCACACGGTGAAGACGCGGCGGCAGGAGTCGTGGCCGCGGCGGGTGGCGTTCCGCGGCTTCTACCGGATCATCCGCGCGCTCTCGTCCGAGACCGACCTGCCGCTCCAGGCGGGGCTCTTCTCGCTCCTCGACCGGCGCGTCGTCGATGAGCTCCAGCGGATGCCCGAGCGGAACCGCTACCTGGCGGGCCTGCGGTCCTGGGTCGGCTTCCGCCAGTCGTCGATCGAGTACGAGCGGGACGCGCGCTGGTCCGGGGCGCCGCGCGTCTCGGTGGCGCGGCTCTTCCGCCTCGCGTTCGACGGGATCTTCTCGTTCTCGAACCTGCCGCTGCGGTTGGCCACTCTGCTCGGCCTGGTGGTCTCCCTGGCCGCGTTCCTCCTGATGGCCACGATCCTCTACCTGCGGCTGTTCACCGATCGGGCGATCCTCGGCTGGGCCTCGCTGATGACGTCGATCCTGTTCCTCGGCGGCGTGATCCTGGTGACGATTGGGATCATCGGCGAGTACACGGGGCGGATCTACGACGAGGTCAAGCGGCGCCCCATGTACATCGTAGCGGAGCGCGTCGGGATCGAGCCCCGCCCGGAACGGGCGGAAGATCGCCGCTTCTGAGCGCCGGGCGTCTCCTCGGCGGCCTGGTCGGCGCGTTCCTGCTCGCTCTCCCGTTCCTCCCGCTGCCGGCGATCTTCGGCGAGACGAAGGGCACGACGACCCTGGTGCCGCCCGAGGAATGGGCGCTGGGGCTGCTCGTGTTCGGCTCCGCCGCGTGGGCGCTGGCCGTCCTGCTGCCGGCGCGCGCGATCGCGTGGCT
>DATKCO010000052.1:0-64961 GCA_035513155.1 Gemmatimonadota bacterium
GCGCGGAGGAAGGACGCATGAACGTGCTGGGCCTGAACGCGTACCATGCCGACGCGGCGGCGGCGCTCGTCGTCGACGGCCGGCTGGTGGCCGCCATCGAGGAGGAGCGCCTCCAGCGGGTGAAGCACTGGGCCGGGTTTCCGGGCGGGGCGATCCGGTGGTGCCTCGAGGAGGCGGGTCTGGATATCGGGGACGTGGACTACGTGGCAGTCAACCGCGACCCGCGGGCGAACCTGTGGCGCAAGGCAACCCACGCGATCCGACACCGGCCCGACTTCGGCCTCGTCCGCGATCGGATCCGGAACGCCCGCCGGATCGGGGGGCTGGAGGACGAGCTCGCGCGGGCCTGTCCGGGGGGGACTCCGTTCGCCGGCCGGATCCGGCGGGTCGAGCACCACCTGGCGCACCAGGCCTCGGCGTTCCTCGTGTCACCGTTCGCGGAAGCCGTCCTGCTTTCGATCGACGGCTTCGGAGACTTCTCCAGCGCCAGTTGGGGCGTGGGCGCGGCGGACGGGATGCGCATCGACGGCCGCGTCCACTTTCCCCACTCCCTGGGCATCTTCTACCTGGCCTTGACGCAGTATCTGGGATTTCCCAGGTACGGGGACGAATACAAGGTGATGGGCCTGGCGCCGTATGGCGTGCCCCGTTTCGGCGCGGCGATGCGGCGGGTCGTGCGGACCGATCCGGACGTGCTCGGGTTCCGCCTCGACCTCGGCTACTTCCGTCACCATCGCGAGGACCTCGGCTACCGCTGGGAGGCGGGCGCGCCGACCGTCGACCGGCACTTCACACCGGCGCTGGTCGAACTGCTGGGCCCGGCGCGGGCCGAGGGCGAGGAGATCGCCACGCGCCACCTCGACGTCGCCCGTTCGGCCCAGGCGCGCTTCGAGGAGGTCGTGCTCGAGATGCTGGGGGCGCTCCACTCCCGCTACGGACTCGACCGCGTGGTCCTCAGCGGCGGAGCGGCGATGAACTCCGTGGCCAACGGCAAGGTGACTCGGGAAACCGGTTTCGCGCGGGTGTTCACGCCCCCCGCCCCGGGCGACGCCGGCGGCGCGATCGGGGCGGCGCTGGTGGCGTGGCGGGACGAGGCGGGGGGAGGGCGTCCGGAGCCGATGATCCACTCCTATTACGGGCCGGGGTTCGGGCGCGAGCGGCTGCGGTCCGCGCTCGACGCCGCGGCGGGCGCGCTGGACGGCGCCCACTGCGAGGTCCGGGAGGCTCCCGACGAGGACGCCCTGTGCGCGGAGGTCGCCGGCAGGATCGCCGACGGGGAGGTGCTGGGGTGGTTCCAGGGACGGATGGAGTTCGGCCCGCGCGCGCTCGGCAACCGCAGCATCCTCAGCGATCCCCGCCGCGCGGACATGCGCGACGTGATCAACGCCAAGATCAAGCTGCGCGAGTCGTTCCGTCCGTTCGCGCCGTCGGTCCTGCGCGAGTCGATGGGGGAGTGGTTCGAGGTCGACGACGACGTCCCGTTCATGATGAAGGTGTACGGGATCCGGGAGGAGAAGAGGACGCGGATCCCGGCGGTGACCCACGTCGACGGCACGGGCCGGCCTCACACCGTCACCCCCGAGGCCAATCCCCTCTACCATCATCTGATCCGCGCTTTTCTCGAGCGCACGGGTGTGCCGATGGTCCTCAACACCTCCTTCAACGAGAACGAGCCGATCGTGAACCGGCCCGAAGAGGCGCTCGACTGCTTCCTGCGCACCGAGATGGACACGCTCGCCCTCGGGTCGTTCATCGTCACCAAGCCGCGGCCGGAGTGACCCGCAGGCTGTCGGTCCTCTTCGTCAATCAGCACTACTGGCCGGACGTCGCCGCGACCGGCCAGGTGCTCTCCGACCTGGCCGAGTTCCTCGTGGGGGAAGGGTACGAGGTCGGAGTCCTCTGCAGCCGCGGGAGCTACGGGGGCGGGCGCGTCGACGCGCCCGCCCGCGAGATCCGGCGTGGGGTGCGGGTCGTCCGGATTCCGTCGCTCGGCCTGGGGCGTCGCAGCCACCCGGGTCGCATGGCTGAGTACGGCGCCTTCATCGCGCAGGCCGCCGCGCGGCTCGCGAGCGGTCGCCGCTGGGACCTCGTCGTCCTCCTGACCACACCGTCGATGCTGGGCGTGGCGGGATGGTTCGCCGAGCGGCTCCGACACCGCGCCTACGCGATCTGGTCGATGGACATCCACCCCGAGATCGAAGTCGCCCTGGGAATCCTGCCCGGCGCGGCGCTCGGGATCCTCCGCCCGTTCGATCGGGCAAGTCACCGGCGGGCCCGGTTCGTGGTCGCACTCGGCGCCTGCATGGAGGAGCGCCTGATCGCCAAGGGTGTGCCCGAGCCGTCGATCCGGACGATCCCGGTCTGGAGCCGGAGCGACGAGCTGGAGCCGATCGAGCGCTCCGACAATCCGCTCGCCGCCGAGCTGGGGATCGAGGGCGAGTTCGTGGTCATGTACTCGGGGAACGCGGGCCTTGCCCACCGCTTCGACGAGGTCGTGACGGCGATGAAGCGGCTCGAGGACGAGCCGGGGATGGAGTTCGTGTTCATCGGCGGCGGCCCGCGCAAGCGGGAGATCCTCGACCGCGCCGGGGACATCCGGAATTTTCGCTATCTGGAGTACCAGCCGCGCGGGCTGCTCGCCCGCTCGCTCTCGCTGGGCGATGTGCATCTCCTGACGATGCGTGACGACATGGCCGGCCTCGTGGTGCCCGTGAAGCTGTACGGGATCATGGCCGCCTCCCGACCGGTGGTGATGGTCGGGCCGCGTGGATCGGATACGGCGCGGACGATCGAGCGGGAGGAGATCGGGCATGTGATCGACCCGGTCGAGCTCGGATCCGGCGCCGTCGAGCGGCTGGTCGAGACCTTGCGGCGGCTGCGCCGGGAGCCGGAGGAGAGGCGGCGGATGGGTCGGCGCGCCCGCGCCGCGTTCCTCCAGCGATACGAGCGCGGCGTCTGCTGCGGGGAGTGGGAGCGGCTGATCCGGGAGACGATCGAGGGGTGAGCGGGTCCGGGGGTCACCATGCGCGGGCCGCGATGGCCCTGGGCGTGCTTGCGATCACCTGGGCCGCGATCCTCGTCCGCTGGGCGGACGCCCCGCCGCTCTCGATCGCGTTCTGGCGGATGGCCCTGGCAGCGGCGTGCCTCGGTGCCTTCTGCGGGGCCGCGCGCCTGCGGTTCTGGCGCGCGTGGCGCGGCGTCGACTGGTGGACCGGAGCGGCGGCGGCGCTGCTGCTGGCGCTCCATTTCGCGTGCTGGATCGCCTCGCTCGCCTACACGACCGTCGCCGCGTCGGTCGTCCTGGTCAGCACCCAGCCGGTCTTCGTCGCGCTCCTCGGACGGGCCTTCCTGCGCGAGCGGCCGTCGCGGAACGCGTGGATGGGGATCGGCCTGGCGCTCGTCGGGACCGGGGTGATCGCCGGCGCCGATCTGGCGCTCGACCGGCGGGCTCTGCTGGGAGACCTGCTCGCGCTCCTCGGCGCGCTGTGGATCTCCGGGTACTACATCCTGGCGAAGGTCCTGCGGGCGAGCAAAGACCTGGTCCCCTACGTGACCGTGATCTACGGCCTCACGGCGGCCTGGCTGCTGGTCGCGGCGGTGGCTTCCGGCGCCGAGCTCGCGGGATGGGGTGCCCCGACGTGGGCGGCCCTGGCGGGCCTGGCCCTGGGCCCGACGATCCTCGGTCACACCTCGATGAACTACGCGCTCCGCTACATGCCGGCGTTCCAGGTCAACGTGGCGATCCTCGGGGAGCCGGTCGGCGCCGCGCTCTGGGCGGCCCTCCTCCTGTCCGAGATGCCGGGAACCGGCACCTGGCTCGGCGGCGCGCTCGTCCTGGCCGGCATCCTCCTGACGCTCGAGCGAAGGGCCGTGCGCGACGAGGTCGCGGCGGCCAATTTGTAGCCCGTCTATGGGGGACCCGAGCGACATCGACGGCGTGCGGCTCTGGCGCGGGGATGAGATCGAGTCCCTCCATGCCGTCACGGCGGCCGTCGTGGACGAGCACGGCCTTCTGGTGGCGCGGCACGGAGACCCCTCGCGGCGGGCCTTCCTGCGCTCGTCCGCGAAGCCGATCCAACTCCTGCCCGTGGTCGAGGACGGGTTGATCGAGAGGTACGGGTTCACCCCCGAGGAGCTGGCCGTCATGGCCGCGTCGCACAACGCGGAGCCGGTCCATCTCGCGGCCGTCCGATCGATCCTCGGAAAGGCGGACCTCGACGAGGCGATGCTTCAGTGCGGGCCCCACGAGCCGATCGGACGCGCGGCGGCGGAGGAGCTCCAGCGGACGGGCGAACGGCCGACCGCGATCCACAACAACTGCTCGGGCAAGCATGCCGGCATGCTGGCCGTCTGCCGGGCGCGGGGATGGTCGCTCGAAACCTATCGCGAACCCGGTCACCCGCTCCAGCTGAGGATCTGGCGGCTGCTCGCCGAGCTGGCGGACCTCGACGCCACCGCGATCGGCCGGGCCGTGGATGGTTGCGGGGTCGTCGTCTTCGCGCTTCCGGTGGAGGGGATGGCCCGGGCATGGGCGTCTCTGGCGGCCGGCGACGCCCGCCGCGGGGACGACCGAGAGCGGGCGATCGGCCGGATCTTCGACGCGATGGCCGCTTATCCCGACATGGTGGGCGGGAGCGGCCGGCTGGACACCGATCTCCTCCGTCGCTGCGGCGACCGCCTGATCGTCAAGACCGGCGCCGAGGGCGTGTTCTGCGCAGCGCTCCGGAGACGCGCCGGCGACGACCCCCTAGGCATGGCGCTCAAGGTCGTCGATGGCGCCGGACGCGCGCAGGACGTGGCGCTGATGGCGCTGATCGAGGGGCTCGGCGTGGTGGCGCCGGGTGACGACGCGGCGCTGGACGCGCATGCCCGGCCCGAGGTTCGGAACCGCTCCGGGGCGGTGGTGGGCCGGATCGACGCCCGGCTTCCGCTCGAGCGGGTCGGCGCGTGAGAAGCGACGGTACGGAAAGCGGGAGGATCGAGGGGGCGGAGGCGGAGGCCATCGTCCGCCTCGGCGCCGCCGCGGCGAGCGGAGACGCGGAGCGGCTGATCCGCGCCCTCGACGAGGCGGGGGCGGTCGATCCCGCCGACATCGAGGAGCTCCTCCTCCAGACCTACCTGTTCGCCGGTTTCCCCCGCACGATCAACGCGTTCTTCACCTGGCAGGCATGGGCGTCCCGGGACGGCCGCGCGCGGGGGGAGCGGCGAGTGGAGTCCTCTGATCCCGAAGGGTTCCGCCATCGCGGCGAGTCCCTGTGCCGGCAGGTCTATGGCGACCATTTCGAGCCGCTCCAGATTCGGCTCCGCCGGCTCCATCCGGAGATCGCGGAATGGACGCTGGTCGAGGGATACGGCAAGGTGCTGGGGCGGCCCGGGCCGCCGGGCGCGGCCAGACGGGAGCTGGCGGCGGTCGGCGCGTTGCTGGCGCTCGGCGCCGACCGCCAGCTCTCGTCCCACCTGCGGGGCGCCCTGCGGGTGGGGGTTCCACGGGACGTCCTCGCCCGCGCGGTTCACGCGGTGGCGGCGGAGTGGGGAGCGACCCGGACCGCCGTCGAGATGCTCGAAACGTTGGATGCCGAGGAGACCGCGTGAAGTTCGACGTCCGCGGCGACGAGGTTGTCACCTCCATCGAGGTGCGGTACGCGGAGACCGACCAGCAGGGGGTGGCCTACCACGGGAATTTCCTCGTGTGGATGGAGATCGGCCGCACCCGATACCTTCAGGCGCTCGGTCTTCCCTACGGCGGTCTCGAGGCGCGCGGGCTCGTGTTCTCGGTGCTCGAGGCGCGCTGCCGCTACGGCGGCGCGGCGCGTTACGAGGACACCGTGGAGATCGCGACGCGGGTGCGCGATCTCCGTAGCCGGACCGTGTCGTTCGGCTACGAGCTCTCGGTCGCGGGTCAGCGGGTGGCCAACGGGGAGACGACGCTGATCGCCCTCGACGCCGATCGCCGACCTCGACGGATCCCGCCGGACGTCGCGGCCGCCCTGGCCGCCGGCCCGGGAGAGCGCTAAACCCGGTGAGCGTGGTCGCGGTTTTCGGACTACAGGTCCGCGGGGCAACGCCTCATGCCTTGCCCGCCGCGCCAGCTGCAGTCCATACTCTGACGGGCGCCAGCTCGAACCCCAGGCAGGAGATCCCCGTGCAGCGCCGTCCCATCCGTCCTTTGCTCGCCGCCGTCGCCGCCGCCGTGCTCCTGACCGCCGCGCCCGCGGCGAGCCAGTACTCCACGTTCGGCAAGAACAAGATCCAGTACGACGACTTCGACTGGGAGGTGCTCTCCTCCGAGCACGTCGACCTGTACTATTACCCGGAGGAGCGTGAGCTGGCGCTCATCGCGCTGGAGTACGCGGAGGAGAGCTTCGACGCGCTGAGCCAGAAGTTCTCCTACGTGCCGCGGGATCGCATCCCCATGGTCGTGTTCGCCAGCCATCAGCACTTCGAGCAGACCAACATCGTCCCGTTCTTCCTGCCCGAAGGGGTGGCCGGGTTCACCGAGTTCCTCAAGGGACGCGTCGCCCTGCCCTTCAACGGCAGCTACGCGGACTTCCGGCACGTCATCCGGCACGAGCTCGTGCACGTTTTCCAGGCGCGCAAGGGAGCCCACCTCAAGCGACTGCATCCGGGCGGCTACGAGTGGAACTCCCCGTTGTGGTTCACCGAGGGGCTGGCCGAGTTCTGGTCGGGCCCGTGGAACGCCGAAGGCGACCTCATGGCGCGCGACCTCCTCCTGAACGGGCTCGTCCCCGACCTTCAGGACATGGACAGGTACGCCGGTTCGTACGCCCTCTACAAGCTGGGTCAGAACGCGTTCGAGTTCCTCGCCGAACGTTACGGCGAGGAGCGGGTGGTGGAGCTCCTCGAGAGCGAGTGGAAGTACCGCAACTTCTCGACCACGTTCCGCAAGGTGTACGGCATCCCGCTCGCCGAGGCCAATGAGCAGTGGCAGCAGCACCTGCGGGAGCGGTACTTCCCGCAGCTGGCGGGCGAGCGGCCCGCGGGCACGACCGCGACACCGGTCGTGACCCAGGGAAGGCTGAACTTCACGCCCGCGATCGTCCCGGCGGGTGTGATGGGGCCGGAGCCCGCGCTGAGCTACGTCTCGCTGCATTCCGGCTACACGACGATCCAGACCGCCAGTCTCACGGGGCGGAACGAGGACCTCGAGACGGTCGTCACGGCGGGCCGGTCGGCCGCCTACGAGACGTTCCACCCGCTGCTCTCGACGATCGACGTGAGCCGGACCGGAAAGCTGGCTTTCGTGGCCAAGGCGGGGGCCTCCGACGTCCTCTACGTCGCCGATGTCCGCTCGGGCCGACGCGAGGCCGAGAAGCGCTGGTCGGACCTGGTCGTTCTCGCCTCCCCGACCTGGGCACCCGACGGTCGGCGAGTCGCTTTCGTCGGGCTCTCCCGCGCGGGGTACGCGGATCTCTACGTGTGGGACATGCAGTCCGATCGCCTCGTGCGGCTGACGAACGACCGGTATCTTGAGGCCACCCCGCGCTGGTCCCCGACCGGGGAAGAGATCGTGTTCGCCTCCGACCGCACGCCGTTCGGACCCGAGGGGGCGCGGAACCTCTATGTCATCGATGTCGCCGGCCGCCAGATCCGACCGCTGACCTTCGGACGCTGGGTGGATCGGGATCCGGACTGGTCGCCGGACGGATCACGGCTCGTCTTCGCATCCGACCGCAGCGGGACGCTGGACCTCTACGTGATCGATCGCGAAGGGAACGGGTTCCGGGCCTCGAGCTTCGCCGCCGGGACCATGCACCCTCGCTGGGTCCGGGCCGCCGGACGGGACCAGATCGTCTTCAGCGCCTTCGAGAACCAGTCGTACGAGATCTACCGGGTGGACGTCCCGAGGGGGGCGCCGGAGACGGTGGCGTTGTCGGTGGACCCCGAGCTTCCGGGCTGGTACTGGGAGGACCTCCTGCCGGAGCCGGGGAAGTACGTACAGCGGGACTACGAGCGGCAGTTCGGCCTCGACTTCGCATCCGGCGCGCTGGCGTTCGCCGAGGACGGCAGCCGCGGTCAGGGGGCCCAGATGTTCTTCTCCGATCTCATGGGCGACCATCTCATCATCGCCCAGGTCAACGCCCAGCAGGGCCGGACGAACATCTTCTCCGGGTTCACCGGCGCACTCACCTACGTCAACCTTAAGAAGCGTGTCAATTGGGGGGTGGGCGCGTACCGGCTGCGCTCGTTCTTCAGGTCCCTGCTGGGGGCGGAGTTCGATCGCCGCGGGTTCGGCCAGGAAGGCATCGGGGTCCGCAACGACTTCTTCGAGGAGCGTTGGGGGGCGACCGGGCTGGTCAGCTATCCGATTTCCAAGTTCCAGCGCGTGGAGACCGAGGTGTCGTTCGAGCGCAACAACCTGACGGAGCTTCCCACCGACTTCAACGAGATCGGGGACATCTTCCTTCGGGACGCCTGGTTGACGATCGGCTCCCTGGGCTACGTATTCGACAACACGCTCTGGGGCGCGGTCGGGCCGGTCGACGGACAGCGCGTGAACCTGACCGTCAGCTCGGTGGTCAACCTCTCGGAGTCGGGGCTCGAGTCGACCGACCTCCTGGTCGATGCGCGGAAGTACTTCCGCACTTCGCTGAACACCAGCTACGCGGTACGTGCCCGGGGCCGGTTCGCCTCCGGCGACGTGCCGACCTTCTACTACCTGGGGGGACCGGCATCGCTACGCGGGTACCCCAGTTACATCCTGAACGGGACCTACACGGTGCTCCTCAACCAGGAGTGGCGCTTTCCGATCCTCCGGCCCAACCCCTACCTCACCGGCGTCGCATCGCTGATCGGCAGCGGGATCTGGGGCGGGTTGTTCGTCGACGTGGGGAACGCGTGGACGGCGGACGGGCTGTACGAGGACGGCGACGGCGCGCTGCAGGAGCTGGGCAGCTGGCCGGGGCTGCTGGGGAGCTACGGCGCATCGGTGCGCTATCCGCTGGCGGGTCCGTTCATCCTACGGCTCGACTACGCTCGCCGATTCGCGCTCGAGGACAAGCGGGAGCTGTTCCCGGACGGAAGGGACAGCCCGCACGTCTCGTTCTTCATCGGTTACAACTACTAGGCGGGCGTTGAAAGCGGCCCATCATCGACAGCGAGCGCTAACTACGGGCTGGATCCTCTCACGGGTGGGCGGGGCGGAAGGCGTAGAGGGTCCCCTGCTCGCTGATCACGAACAGCTCGTCGTCGCCGCGGAACAGGGGGGTCGAGGTCAGCGCTCCGTCGAGCCGCATGGACCACAGGACGACCCCACGTTCCCGGTCGACGATCACCAGCTCGCCTCGCAGATCTCCCACCGCCACGTGCCCGTCACCCACCGCGGGAGCCATCCGTAGCGTGGCGTTGTCGAGGTCGAGTCGCCAGTGGATCGCGTCCGCGTTCCAGTCGTAGCTCCAGATCGCTCCCGCGTGACCGGACAGGTAGAGGCGCTGGCCGGATCGGGTGGGGCCGGCGTAGAAGCGGGAGGGGAACGAGCGTTGCCGCACGATGGCGAGGTCGGCTCCGACCTCGAGGAGCTGCCCGTCGAGCGTAGCGAACACCGCTGTCGCCGTGCCGGCATTGTCGGCCCCTGAGAGCACGACGGGGTCGCCCCAGATCGGCCCCGCGCCCGGTGTGGTCGAGTCGAGCACCGTTCCGCCGCCGGCCGTATCGATGGCGAATAGCCGTCCATCGGTCGCCGCGACCACGAGGACGTTCCCCAGCTTCGCGGGCCGCGCCGTCACCCGCGTCTCGAGGTCGGTCTTCCACAGCTCGCTGCCTTCGTCGGTCCAGGCCGCCACCACACCCAGCGAGGAGACCGTGTAGATGCGGCTGCCGTCCAGGACCGGGCTCGCGGCGAGGTCGCCGGCGTTCGAGGTCCAGGCGGTCTCGCCGGTCGCTCGATCGAGTGCGATGAGCCGTCCGCCCTCCTCGAGCTCGGGGAGATAGATGCGACGGGGGGTCACCACCGGCGCGGCGCTGAAGCCCCCCTTGAAGTTCTTCTTGTAGCGGACGGTCGGCTCGTCGGCCGGAGCCACCAGGTGGAGGTTGCGGTCGAGACTGGCGACGAGGACGAGGGAGTCGGCCCAGACGAGGGGTGCCGATCCCCCGCGGGAGAGCTTCAGCTTCCACGCCTGGTCCCACGACTGCAGCGGCTCGACTCTCGCCTGGGGCGGGCTCTCATCGCGGAACCCCGCCGGCGGGTCCATCTGGGCGCGCGCGAGGCCGGGGAGAAGGAGGGCGACGAAGAGCGGTGCGAGCAGCGGCGCGCGAATTGACAAGGCAAACCTCCAGACTAGCTTCCGGGCCGAATGAGCGACGTGAAGAGGGTATCGATCGCCGGCCTGCGCGACCACGTTGGAGAAACGGTCGAGGTCCGCGGCTGGTTGTATAACCAGCGCTCGAGCGGGAAGATCTCGTTCCTCCTGGTTCGCGACGGCACCGGCCTCGTGCAGGGCGTGCTCGTCGAAAAGGAGGTCCCCCCGGAGACCTGGAACGCCCACCAAGCCCTGACCCAGGAGTCGTCCCTGGTCGTGCAGGGGTCCGTCCGCCAGGACGACCGGGCGCCGGGCGGCTACGAGCTGTCGCTGACGGGCGTGGAGCCTGTCCAGATCGCGGATGAGTATCCGATCGGCCCCAAGGAGCACGGGGTCGACTTCCTTCTGAACCACCGCCATCTGTGGCTCCGCTCCACCCGCCCCTGGCACGTGATGCGGATCCGCGACGAGCTGATCTTCGCGATTCGTGAGTTCTTCCGCGAGCGGGACTTCATCTGCCTGGACTCGCCCATCCTGACGCAGGCGATCGGCGAGGAGGCCGGCACCCTGTTCGAGACCGAGTACTTCGATCTGGGGACGGCGTCGCTGGCACAGACCGGACAGCTGTATGTCGAGGCGGGGGCGATGGCGCACGGCAGGGTGTACTGCTTCGGTCCCACGTTCCGGGCGGAGAAGTCGAAGACACGCCGCCACCTGACCGAGTTCTGGATGCTCGAGCCCGAGATGGCGTGGTACGACTGGGAGGACAACATGGCGCTCCAGGAGGAGCTGGTGGAGCTCCTCGTCCGCCGCGCGCTGGAGCGTCGTCGCGAGGACCTGGAGGGACTGGGACGCGACCTCGAGCCGCTGGAGCGGATCGAGCGTCCGTTTCCGCGGCTCTCGTACGACCACGCGGTGGATCTCCTGCGGGAGCGGGGTTCGTCGATCGAGTGGGGGCAGGACTTCGGTGGGGAGGATCAGACGCTCCTCACCGGAGCCTTCGATCGGCCAGTGTTCGTCCACTCGTTCCCCAAGGCCGCGAAGGCGTTCTACATGAAGGAGCACCCCGAGCGCCCCGAGGTCGTGCTATGCAACGACCTATACGCCCCCGAGGGGTACGGAGAGATCATCGGCGGGTCGCAGCGCGAGGACGATCTCGACCGGCTGGTGGAGCGGATCCGCGAGGAGGAGCTGCCGGAGGAAGCCTACGGCTGGTACCTCGACCTGCGCCGGTATGGCAGCGTCCCGCACAGCGGGTTCGGCCTGGGTCTCGAGCGCACGGTCGCGTGGATCTGCGGCCTGGACCACCTGCGCGAGGCCATCCCCTTCCCGCGCCTGATCAACCGCATCGCACCCTGACGCGCCGCCTCCGGCGGCTCAGTACTCGTAGTCTGGATGAACCGATGCCGGTGGGAGACGATCACACGTCCTCACTCGACTTCACCTCGTCCCACAGGCCGTCGAGGGTCTCGAGCGTCGAGCCCTCCAGGTGCACTCCACGCTCCTGGGCAAGCGCCTCCAGCCGGCGGAAGCGAGACTCGAATTTCCGGTTGGCGCGGCGCAACGCCGTATCCGGATGCACGCCGAGGAGTCGTCCCCAGTTGACGAGCGCGAACAGGAGGTCGCCGTATTCCTCCTCGAGCGACTCGGGGGTCCCCCCGACCGCCTCGCGATCGGTCTCCGCGATCTCCTCGGCAACCTTGCGTCGCGCGCCGGCGGCGTCCTCCCAGTCGAAGCCGACAGACGCAACCTTCTCCTGCATGCGATGGGCGCGGACGAGGGCGGGGAGATGCTCGGGCAGACGCCCGATCACGCCATCGGCTCCGGGGTCCGGCCGGTCGGTCTTCTCCTCGCGCTTGAGCCGCTCCCACATGGCCTGGTGGCCCGTGCCCTCGTAGGCGGCGCCGGCGAAGACGTGCGGGTGGCGGCGCACCATCTTCCGGATGAGCCCGCCGGCGACCCGCGGGATGTCGAACCGCCCTTCCTCCTCGGCGATCACGATCTGGAACGCGAGGTGAAGCAAGAGGTCGCCGAGCTCGTCGATCGTCCCTTCGTCGTCGCCGGCCTCGATGGCGTGCGCCGCCTCGTGCGCCTCCTCGATAAGGTAGGGAAGCAGGGAACGAGGGGTCTGCTCACGGTCCCACGGGCAGCCGTCGGGCGCGCGCAGGCGCCGCAGCAGCTCGACGATCCCCTCGAAGGAGGCGTCGAACCCGTCTGTCTCGAGAGCTCGATCGGGGCGTTGCATGACCGGCCGAAATTAGGCGCCCGGGGAGGGTCGGGCGAGTTGTCGTGTCCGACCGGCGCCCGTATCCTAGCGCGCCGATGCCGATCCTTCCCGCCATAGAGGAGTCGACCGCGCGCAGCTGGGTAGACGTGAGCCTCGGCGCGATCGGCCGCAACGTCCGCGCGCTCGCTCGGCAGCTGCCGCGGGAATGCGGGATCCTGATGGTGGTCAAGGCGGACGCCTACGGGCACGGGCTCGAGCCGGTCGCGCGCGCCGCGCGCGCCGCCGGGGTCTGGGGGCTGGCCGTGGCCGCGCTCGACGAGGCGGCCCGCCTGCGCGCCGCCAATATCGACGGGCCGGTCGTCTGCCTGATGCCGGTCCTGCCCGCGGAGGCACCGCGAGCGGTGGACCTCGCGGTCGTTCCGGCGATCACGGACCTGGAACAGGCGGTGGCCCTCGACGCGGCCGCGCGTGCCGCCGGCCGCACGCTCGAGGTGCACGTCGACGTGGATACCGGGATGGGCCGGACCGGGGCGTGGGACCGCGACGCGGTCGGGATGGTCGAGCGGCTCACGAAATTGCCGGGCCTTCAGGTGTCCGGTATCTTCACCCACTTCGCCAGCGCCGACGAGGCGGGGCGCGAACCCACCGAGCGACAGATGGATCGCTTCGAGGCCGTGCTCGCCGAGCTCGATGCGCGTGGGGTCCGGATCGACCGCGTCCATGCCGCCAACAGCGCCGCCGCCCTCCGGTTCGCTCGTGCCTCGCGACTCGGAGCCGGCGCTGGCCACCGGATCCGGGTCCTGGCGCGGCCCGGCATCGCCCTGTACGGCGCGGCGGGCGAGATCGCGGCGGACGCGGACGAGGACACGTGGCGGGGGACGGCCGGCCCCGGGCCGCCACCGTTCGAGCCGGCCCTCTCGTGGCACGCGCGGGTGCTGGCGGTCAAGGAGCTCGCTCCGGGCGATCCCGTCAGCTACCACGGCCGCTACGTGGCCCGCGGACGCGAGCGGATCGCGGTGCTGGGTGTGGGGTACGCGGACGGGTGGCCGCTCGCCCTTTCGGAGCGCGGTCACGTCCTCTTGCGCGGTCGACCGGTTCCCATTCGGGGAACGGTGTGCATGGACCTCACGATGGTCGATGCGACACCCTTCCCGGACCTGCGACCGGGCGAGACCGCGACGATGATCGGCACCCAGGGGGGTGCGAGCCGATCGGCCGAAGACGTCGCCGCCGAGTCCGGCGGCATCGCGTACTCGATCCTGACCGGGATCGGTCCTCGGGTACGACGGAGATACACGGAGGTGCCAGCATGACGGAGAACAAGTTCCGCGAGCGTCGGTCGGCGTTTCGCGACGAGTCCGCCGCCGCAGAGCCGGAGACCCCAGCGCCGGAGCCGGCCGCGGACGCCGCCGCGGAGCGGCTGGAGCGAGCCGCGACGCCGCCGCCCGAGGAAGTCGAGAGCGACGGGCCGCCCTCCGAAGCCTCCGTCGCCGAGCTCGACCGCATGGCCGAGATGGACGTTCCGCCGCCGTCGTTCCTGGAGCTCGTCGAGCCCCACGTCGAGATGGCCTTCCGGTTCCTGGGCGAGCTCCCGCTGACTCCGGACGGGGAGCGGCGTGTCCTGCCCCGCTGGGCGAAGCGCGAGATCGACCTGCTCGGAATCCTCGAGCAGCGCACCCGCGGCAACCTCCCTCCGGAGGAGGAGCAGGTCCTGAGCGAGGCGCTCGACCAGCTCCGGACGCTGTATCTCAAGGTCGTCGGTTGAGCACGCCCGCTCCGGCGACGAGCGACCGGCTGCTCGCCCTCGCGGAAGAGGCCCGGGGGCGGGCCTACGCGCCGTATTCGGGCTATCTCGTGGGGGCCGCGCTGGAGGCCGCGGACGGCCGCGTGTTCGTCGGCTGCAACGTGGAGAACGCGTCGTACTCGGTTACGTGCTGCGCCGAACGGAGCGCGCTGTTCGCGGCGGTTTCCGCCGGTGCGCGGAGCTTTCGGCGTATCGTCGTGACCGCGGCCGGGCGGGGACCGTACCCGTGCGGGGCGTGCCGCCAGGCGCTGGCGGAGTTCGCGCCCGACCTGGAGGTGGCCGTGGTGACCGACGCCGGCGACCGGCGCGAGTTCACACTCGACCAGCTGTTGCCCCACCCCTTCCGCTTCGAGGAGGACGGCTCGACATGAAGATGGGACGTGTCGTGGGGGCGGTGGTCGCGAGCCGCAAGGACGAGAAGCTGCAGGGCCTCAAGCTCCTCGTCGTGCAGAACCTCGATCTGGAGCTGGAGAGCGAGCGCGGCTACGTCATCGCGGCGGACGCGGTTGGCGCGGGCGCGGGCGAAGTCGTGCTCTACGCCACCGGCTCTTCCGCCCGGCAGACCCCCCAGACCGACGGTCGTCCGGTCGACGCCGTGATCATGGCGATCGTGGACGAGTACGACCTCGGCGGCGCGGTGATCCGCGCGACATGAGCTCTCCTCAGACACGAATCATCGCGGCGCTGGTCCTCGGTTCGGCGCTCCTGGCGGCGGCCTGCACGGAGGAGGGGTCGAGCCCCGTCGGCGTGGAGCTGTTGCCCGGCGGGATCCTCGCCGGCGGCATCCAGTCGCTCACCCTGCGCGACTTCGGGCGCGCCATGGACTACGAGATCTTCCCGTCCGACAGAGCGGAGAGCGAGCGGCTGATCACGGCCCACGCCTGGCCGGCGGATCCCGGTTTCGAGAGCCGGGCGCTCTTCCGCTTCAGCTTCGCGACGATCGACTCCATCCCGGCGGACGTGCAGGTCGTCGAAGCGCGCCTGCGGCTCGTCTACGGCCCCACTCCGGAGGAGCCGGTCACGTTCACGATCCATCGCGTGACCAGCGAATGGGGCGAGGAAGCGGCAACATGGGAGCGGCGACTCCTGGGCGCCGCCTGGTCCGAGCCGGGCGGAGATTTCGACCCCGAGCCCCTGCTCGAGCTCACCATCGGGCCCGACCAGCCCGACTCCGTCGCGGTCGATTTCCCGACCGATCTGATCGAGGACTGGCGCGCCGGCGCGGCGGAGAACCACGGGGTGATCCTGGTTCAGCAGACTCCGGGCACCACGGTCGATTTCGTGTCGCGAGGACTCCTGGGCGGGAACATCAACGGTCCACTCCTCGAGGTCGAGCTCGAACTGCCCGGCCCGAGCCTCCGGGCGACCATCCTCGCGATCGAGGACGTGTTCATCGTCGATGACGAGCAGGCGCTCACGGCGGATGGCGGGCTCGTCGTGAGCGGGGCCGAGCCCGTCCGGCGCATCTTCCTGGATCCCGCCCTCGACGCGATCCCGGACGGGGTCACGATCGCGGCGGCGCGGCTCGTGCTGACGATCGACGAGGCGCGCGTTCCGGGGGACACCCTCACCGTCGTGGCCCGCCCCGTGGTGTCGGAATTCGTCGGAGAGAAGACGGTCCTCGGTCCGGTGACCCCGTCCACCGTGCTGGGGGCCGCCGTCGTGCCGCCGGACGCGATGCCCGGCGACACCCTCTCGTTCGAGTCGCCGGCGCTGACCCGGCTCGTGCGCGAGTGGGTCGCGGATCCGGCGACGCGTCGCGGGATCGCGCTGACGCTGGTCGACGAGCGCAGCGCCTTCGGCGGCGTGCGGTTCTTCGGAACCGGGGCGGCGGCCGACGTCCGTCCCCGGATCCGTCTCCTCTACATCCCACCCTCGGATCCGGGCCTGGGAGGGACCTCGCCGTGAGGCGTCTGGCGCTGATCGCGGTGACGGCGGTCGTCGGTCTTCCCGGCGCCCTGTCGGCCCAGGAGAGCGTCTTCAATCTCCCCCTGTTCGGCGTGCCGGAGGACGGCGCGACGATCCGCATGCGGGCCCTGGGTGGAGCGGGGAGCGGAGCGGGCGGGGAGGTCTTCTCGCTCGCCAATCCCGCGGCGCTGGGTCGCTTCCGCCGGGCGGGCCTCTATCTCTCGGTGCTTGGACAGGATGTGACCGTGGACGGACCGGACGCGTCGGGGGAGTTTTCCGATGTCCTGTTCCCCATGGGCCAGATCGTCGTCCCGGCCTGGGGGGCCACGGCACTGGCCCTCGGATACTACCAGTTCGTCGACTTCGACAGCCATCTGGAGGCGACTGTCGAGTTCGAGGGGGACACGCTTCCGGTCGAGCTCGAATCGACGGGAGGCGTGTCGGTCCTGGCCCCCGCGGTCGCCTGGTCGATTGATGCGGCGACCCAGGTCGGCGCTTCGCTCGACATCTACCTCGGCTCGCGGGAGATCGTCCGCGTCGTCGATCTGGGGAACCTCTCGCCGGGGTCGCTGGCGTCGAGCGACAGCCTCGCCCGAAATTTCCGGGGAACCGGCTTCACGGTCGGCGTGGAGCGGACGCTGGGGCCGCGGCTGCGGCTGAGCGCCGGCTATCGATTCCGGCCCGAGCTCGAGAGCGACGTCACGCGGGCCCCGGGAGACGATCCGGCGACCACGACCTCCCGGTTCGATCTGCCGGACGAGATCTCGGCCGGCGCGACCTGGCAGGCCACGCGAGGCGTCGTCGCGACGGCCGTCGTCCGGCGAGCGACCTGGTCCTCGTTCGAGCCCGTGGGTCTCGAGAACGTGGGCTTCGGGGACGCCCTGGAGGTGGGGGCGGGGATCGAGTACTCGCCGGCCGCTCGCCGCGCCCTCCTGTTCGGGCCCCAGGCTCCGATCCGCGCCGGCTACCGCTGGCGGAGGCTGCCGCTGGAGATCGACGGGGAGGCCGTAACCGAATGGACGGGCTCGCTCGGCTACGGCCGGGCGCTCGGGTCCGCCGGCCGCAGCGGTCTCGACCTCGTGCTGGAGTACGGCCGCCGGGGATCCCTCGAGGATCACGGTCTGGAGGAGTCGTTTCTCCGCCTCGGGGTCGGGTTCCGGGCCCTCGAGCAGTGGCGTCGGGATCGCCCCGACAGTTGATTGACAGGGTCCTCGGGGTCGTCTAGCTTCCGGCTCTTCGTTCCGCACTTCACCGGATCCAGGCCATCGTTCGTTCCCCCAGCCCCGCTCCGGGGGCCTTTCGCCGAGGCGTGATGCAACGCAAGCTCCAGATCCGCTGGCTCGTCGTGAGCGTCGCCATCCTCGCCGCCGCCTGGTACCTGTGGCCGACGGTCCGCTATTACTCCATGTCCACCGCGGAGCGCGACGCGCGGCAGCAGGAGGATCCGGTGGCGTGGGAGCGCCAGAAGGAGGGGGCGATCCAGCTCGGCCTCGATCTGCAGGGAGGCATGCATCTCGTGCTCGAGCTGGACGAATCCGATCGATCGTTCACCGGTGAGGAGCAGACCGACGCGATCGACCGGGCCCTGGAGATCATTCGCAATCGGGTCGACCAGTTCGGGGTCTCCGAGCCGCTGATCCAGAAGGTCGGGGACGAGCGGATCATCATCGAGCTCCCCGGGATCCAGGATCAGGAGCGCGCGAAGAGCCTCGTCCAGCAGGCCGCCTACCTCGAATTCAAGCTCGTCGTGGACGGTCAGGATGCGTTCGACCAGATCGAGGCCGTGGACGCCGCGCTGGGCGGCCGCGAGATCCCCGCCGACACGCCCGCGCCCGCCGACACGGGCAGCCAGCTCGCCGACACCTCCGGACAGGTCGCGGATACCAGCGCCGGCCGCACCCTCGAGGACCTGACCGGCGGTCCTGCTCAGGGCGGCCCGGACACGACCGCCGCGGGGCTGGCGACCCAGGGGGACCGGCCGCTTTCGGCCCTGCTGCAGACGATCCCGCGGGGCAACGACCAGAACGACTTCCTCGTTCCCGAGAGCGAGGTGCCCCGCGTCCGCGCGATGCTGGCGGATTCGGCCGCCGCCCTTGCGCTCCAGCCGGGCTACGAGTGGCTGTGGGGAGGCGAGCCCCAGACCTTCTCCGACGGGCGCTCCTACCGGACCCTGTACATCGTCCACGGGGAGCCGCTCATGACCGGAGAGGCCGTGGCCACGGCCAGCGCCGGCTTCGACACCCAGATGACGAACCAGCCGATCGTCTCGCTCGAGATGACGAGCGAGGGGGGACGCCAGTTCGGAGATGTCACGCGAGCCCACGTCAACGAGCGGCTGGCGATCGTCCTCGACGAGGTCGTTCGCATGGCGCCGAACATCCGTCAGCCGATCGGCGACGGGCGGGCCCAGATCGAGGGGTTCGACTCGGTCGAAGAGGCCCGCGACATCGCGATCGTGCTCCGCGCCGGCGCCCTGCCCGCGCCGCTCGATATCATCGAGGAGCGGACGGTGGGGCCGTCTCTCGGCGCCGATTCCATCCGCGCCGGCAAGCTGGCGGGCTCGCTCGGTCTGCTGATCGTCGTCGCGTTCATGGTCTTCTACTACCGCGGGTCGGGTCTCATCGCGGATGTGGCGCTGGTGCTCAACCTGGTGTTCGTCCTGGCCGCGCTGGCGGCTTTCGGCGCCACGCTGACGCTCCCGGGCATCGCCGGCCTGATCCTGACCGTGGGCATGGCCGTCGACGCCAACGTCCTGATCTTCGAGCGCGTGCGGGAGGAGCTCGCCCTGGGGAAGACCGTGCGGGCCGCCGTCGACGCGGGTTACGACCGCGCGTTCGTGACGATCCTCGACGCGCAGATCACGACGCTGATCGCTGCGGCCGTGCTGTTCCAGTTCGGGACCGGGCCGGTCAAGGGGTTCGCCGTCGTGCTCACGATCGGGATCGTGTCCTCGATCTTCACGGCCGTGTTCGTCACGCGGACCATCTTCGACACATGGCTGACCCGCTCGCCGGCCACGGAGCTGAGCATATGATCTGGCTGTTCAAGGACGCGAACTACCCGTTCCTCAGGTACCGCAAGGCGGGCTACATCGGCTCCGCCGTGATGCTCCTCCTGACCGTGGGGTCGATCGTGGCTCACGGCGGCCTGCGCTACTCGATCGACTTCACCGGCGGGACCCTCGTGCAGCTCCAATTCGAGCAGCCGGTGGAGACCCAGGTGCTCCGGCAGGCGCTGGCGTCGATGCCGGATCTTGAGTCGTACGAGGTGCAGCGCTTCGGCGACCCCGCCGATGTGGTCGTGCGGGCTCAGGTGCCGCCCGGATCGGAGGAGGACTTCGGCGAGCGCATCGAGTCGCATCTGCGGCAGGCGCCGACGCTTGCCGGAACGTCGTTCGAGGTCATGCGCACCGAGGCGGTGGGGCCGAAGATCGGCGAAGAGCTCAAGCAGCAGGCGCTGCTGGCCATCCTGTACGCGCTCATCCTGATCCTGATCTACGTCGCGATCCGGTTCGACCTCAAGTTCGGCGTCGCGGCCATCGCCGCCACGGTCCATGACGTCGTCCTGTCGATCGGGCTGTTCTCGGCGGTCAACAAGGAGATTTCCCTGGCCGTCGTGGCCGCGTTCCTGACCATCGTGGGGTACAGCCTGAACGACACGATCGTCGTCTTCGATCGGATTCGCGAAGATCTGAAGTCCATGCGCCGCGAATCCTACGAGGCGGTCGTCAACACCGCGGTGAACCAGACCCTGTCCCGGACGTTCATCACTTCGGGCACCACGCTGCTGGTGGTGATGTTCCTGTACATCCTCGGGGGATCGGTGATCCACGATTTCGCCTTCGCCCTGATGATCGGCATCCTCATCGGGACCTACTCCTCGATCTTCGTCGCCGCCCCGATCGTGGTCGACTGGCACCATCGATTCGAGGAGGGGCGCACGCCCGCGGCCGGCCCGGGCCGGTCGAAGTCCGTCCGCTAGCACGTCCCGCTGCGGATGTCCGCCCCCCTCCGCACTTTCGATTCCCACTGCCATCTGCAGGACGCCAGGTTCGATCCTGACCGCCGCGAGGTGATCGTCCGGGCGTGGGAAGCGGGCGTGCGGGAGATCGTCGTCATCGGCTCCGATCCCGAGACCGCGGCGGCGGCGCGGTCCCTCGCGGACGAGGCGGCCGGTCACGAGGGGTGGCCGGAGCTGTGGTTCACCGCCGGGCTGCATCCCCATGAGGCGTCGCGCTGGAGCCCCGACATCCGCCGCGGCGTGGAGGAGGAGCTCGACAGAGGGGCGGTGGCCGTGGGGGAGATCGGCCTGGACTTCCATTACGACAACAGCTCGCGGCCCGACCAGCGGGCTGCGTTCGCCGATCAGCTCGCGATCGCCGTGGAGCGTGATCTTCCCATCGTCGTCCACTCGCGCGACGCGGAGGAGGACACGCTCACGATTCTCCGGGAATCGGAAATCGCTCCCGCGCGCGTGGTGCTCCACTGTTTCACCGGCTCGCTCGCCATGCTGGAGGCGGCCACGGAACGCGGCCATTACGTCTCGCTCTCCGGCATCGCGACCTTCGGTTCCTTCGACGCGGCCGGGATCGTCCCGCGCGTCCCGGAGGATCGGCTGCTCGTCGAGACCGACGCCCCCTACCTGGCCCCGGTCCCGCACCGCGGGCAGCGGAACGAGCCCGCGTTCCTGCCCGCCACCGTCGAGGCGCTGGCCGCTCACCGGGGGACGCCTTCGGCGACGCTCGCGGCGATCACCCGCGGGAACGCGCGCGCCTTCTACCGGCTCGACTGAGATGAGGCCCGGGCGCCGCGTCTTCCTTCGCGGGCTGGACGCGCCGGACCTGCTGGAGCTGCTTCTCGTCTCCGCCGTCTCGACCGTGCTCCTCGTCCGGCTGGCGCTCCACCTGACGGGTTACCCCTCGGTAGGTGGAGACGTCATCCACGTGGCGCACGTCCTCTGGGGCGGCCTCCTCATGCTGGCCGCGCTGATCGTGTCGCTCTCTTTCCTCGACCGTCCCGCCACCCGCGTGGCCGCCATCGTGGGCGGGATCGGCTTCGGCGCGTTCGTGGACGAGATCGGCAAGTTCGTCACCCGCTCGAACGACTATTTCTATGAGCCGGCGGTGGCCCTCATGTACGTCGTCTTCGTAGGCGTGTTCCTCACCGCTCATACGATCCACCGGCGGCGCGAGACCATGCCCGTGGAACACCTCCTGAACGCGCTGCGGGACGTCGAGGAGCTGGCCCGCGGGGACCTGGACGCGCGCGAGCGCGAGCGGGCGCTCGAGCAGCTCGCCCGCAGCGATCCGCGGCACCCGCTGGTCGAGCCGCTCCGCGACGTGCTCGCGCGGGCCGAGCCGTTGCCGTGGGGGGGGCCGCCGGCGTGGCGGCGACACCGGAGCCGATTGCGGGAGGCGTATCGCCGGGTGGCGTCGGCGCCGGGTTTCGATACCGCGGTGATCGTGTTCTTCGTGGGCCAGCTCATCTTCAAGCTGGCCTACGGCGCGGTGCTGATCTTCGTGGTCGGCCTGGGCTGGCGGCAGATCCTCGACGTGCGGTTCATCGGGCGCGTCGCGGAGCGGATGGTCGAGCTGTCGGGGCTCGAGGTCGCGCAGCTGGCGGCCTCCGGTCTGGCGGGGTGGTTCGTGCTGCTGGGCGTGCTCCGGATCCGCTCTTCGCGGGTGGCCGCGTACCGCATGTTCGAGCGCGCGATCGTGACGTCGATCCTGCTGGTCCAGGTGTTCAGCTTCTACAGCGAGCAGTTCGCGGCCTTGCTGGAGCTCCTGTTCAACCTGTCGATCCTGGCTCTCGTGCGCGCCGGCCTGCGAGCCGAGGAGGAGCGGGAGGCGAATCCCGCGACCCCGCTTGTCGGCCCCCCTGGGGCGCCCTAGACTGTTGCCGGTCTTTGGCCACCCGGTGACGGAATCTTGACGAAAGGGATCGCCTCCATGACCGCCATGCGCGCCATCGCCGAGCTTTTCGGGAAGAGCCCGTTCGGCCCGCTGGTCGAACACACCAACAAGGTGAACGAGACCGTGCGGGATGTCCGACCGCTCGTGGAGGCGTTCCTCGACGAGCGGTACGACGAGGTCGAGAGGATCTACGAGCGGATCTCCAAGCTCGAGCACAAAGCCGACGTGATCAAGCGCGAGATCCGGAACCACCTTCCGAAGTCGCTGTTCCTGCCCGTCGATCGCGGGGACATGCTGAAGTTCCTCAAGGAACAGGACGCGATCGCCGACACCGCGGAGGACATCGCCGTCCTGCTGACGGTCCGGAGAACGCGGGTCCCGCCGGCGTTGCGTGAGGGGATCCTCGCCCTGACCGACAAGGTCATCGAGGTGAGCGAGACGCTCGTCGAGGCCGCCGGGGAGCTGAAGAACCTGCAGGAGGCTTCCTTCAAGGGGAAAGGCGCCGAACACGTCATCGAGCTGATCGAGCAGGTCAGCCAGGGAGAGTACGAGGCGGACTGCATCCAGACCGACGTCTCGCGGCTGCTCTACGATCTTGAGACGGAGGTGGACCCGATCTCCGTCTACTTCATCATGAAGCTCTTCCGGTTGCTCGGCGAGATCGCCAACCACGCCGAGAACACGGGCGACAACCTGCGGATGATGCTGGCCAAGCAGTAGTCGGCTTGGACTCCCTGACCGTCTTCCTGGTCCTCGCGATCGCGATCGGGCTCTTCATGGCGTGGAACATCGGCGCCAACGACGTCGCCAACGCGATGGGCACGAGCGTGGGGTCGGGCGCCCTTACGTTGCGTCAGGCGATCCTGGTGGCCGCGGTCTTCGAGTTCGCCGGGGCCGTCCTCGTGGGGGCGCACGTCACCGAGACGATCAAGGGGGGGATCATCCCTCCCGAGGCGTTCGCGGCCGACCCCCGGGTCTTCATGTTCGGGATGGCGTCCGCGCTCGCGGGAGCGGCGGCGTGGCTGCTGATCGCCACCACCATGGGGCTGCCGGTCTCCACCACCCACTCGATCGTCGGGGCCGTGGTCGGGTTCGGTCTGATCTCCGTCGGCTGGGCCCAGATGCAGTGGAGCACGCTGGGATCGATCGCCCTGAGCTGGGTCGTGTCTCCGCTCTGCGGGGGGATCCTCGCGTATCTGACCTTCACGTTGATCCGCCGGAAGATCATCCTGGCCGACGATCCCTACGAGGCGACCGTACGGTGGACCCCGCACCTGATCGCGGTCGTCGGCTTCACGCTCGGCCTGTCGATCCTCTACAAGGGCCTCAGCAACCTGAACCTGGATCTCCCGTTCCACGTGGCGGGCCCGGTGTGTCTGCTGCTCGGGGGTGGGCTCGGCCTGGCGATGCGCATGTGGCTCTCGCGGCGCCACGTCCCGGACGGCTTCTCGGTGACGTCGGTGGAGCGGCTGTTCGCCGGCCTGCAGGTCGTGACCGCCTGCTACGTGGCGTTTGCGCACGGCGCCAACGACGTCGCCAACGCGATCGGGCCGCTGGCCGCGGTGGTCCAGGCCTGGCAGGAAGGGTCGCTGGCCGCCCGGGCCCCGGTGCCGATCTGGATCCTCGTGATGGGAGGGGTGGGGATCGTGATCGGCCTCGCGACCTACGGCTACAAGGTCATCGAGACCGTGGGTCACAAGATCACGAGCATGACACCCACCCGCGGCTTCTCGGCCGAGTTCGGCGCCGCCACGACCGTCCTGCTCGCCTCCCGGCTGGGCCTGCCGATCTCCACCACCCACACCCTGATCGGAGCCGTGATCGGGGTCGGTCTCGCGCGCGGTCTGGCGGCGCTCAACCTGCGCGTGATCCGGAACATCGCCTACTCCTGGGTGGTGACGATCCCGGCGGCCGCGGTGGTCGCCATGCTCTGCTTTCTCGCCCTGACGCGGATCTTCGGCTGAGCCCGGATCCGATTCGGCGCCGCGCGCCGATTCCGCTAGCTTTTCCTCCATGGGACATCCCTACCTCCAGCTCCTCAACGAGCGCGTGCTCGTCTACGACGGCGCGATGGGCACGAGCATCCAGGCGCTCGGGCTGTCGGCGGCGGACTTCGGTGGCCCCGGGCTCGACGGGTGCAACGACCACCTGTCCCTGTCGCTTCCCGACACGATCGGGGACATCCACGCCTCGTTCCTTGAAGCTGGATGTGATGTCATCGAGACCAACTCGTTTCGAGGCAACAGGTTCGCTATCGAGGAGTACGGCCTGTCGGAGCAGGTCGTCGAGCTCAACCGGGCGGCGGCGCGGATCGCCCGCGAAGCGGCAGACCGGTATTCCACCCCGGACCGCCCACGCTTCGTAGCGGGGTCGATCGGGCCCTCCGGATACCTCCCGAGCACCTCCGATCCGGTCCTCGGCTCCAGGAGCTGGTCGGACCTCGCGGCCGCGTTCGAGGAGCAGGCGCGGGGCCTGATCGAGGGGGGCGCCGACCTGCTGCTGATCGAGACCAGCCAGGACATGCTGGAGGTCAAGGCGGCGGTTGCGGGGGTGCGCCGCGCCATGGCGCGAGCCGGCGTCCGGCTGCCGATCCAGGCGCAGGTGACGCTCGACCCTTCGGGGCGGATGCTGCTCGGCACCGACATCGAGGCCGCGTACGTCACGCTCGAAGCGCTGCGGGTCGACGTGGTGGGTCTCAACTGCTCGACCGGACCGGAGCCGATGCGGCAGCCCGTCCGCTGGTTGTGCGAGAACTCGCTCCTGCCGGTCAGCGTGATTCCCAACGCGGGCATCCCCCGAAACGTCGGAGGCGAGGCTCGCTACGACCTCTCGCCGGAGGACCTCGCCGCGGCCCACGAGGAGTTCGTAACGCGGCTCGGGGTCGCGATCGTCGGAGGGTGCTGCGGCACCACGCCGGCCCACATCGCGGCGGTCGTCGACCGGGTCGGGGGGAAGGCGCCGCTCTCGCGGACGCCGCGGGCGGTGCCACGCGTGGCTTCGGCGATGACGGCCATGGACCTCGCTCAGGACCCTCCGCCGACCCTGATCGGCGAGCGGGTCAACAGCCAGGGCTCGCGCAAGGTCAAGCGGCTCCTGCTCGACGAGGACTACGAGGCGATCCTGCAGGTGGCGCGCGAGCAGATCGAGGGCGGCGCCCATCTGCTCGACGTCTGCGTGGCTCTCACCGAGCGGCCGGACGAGGCCGAGCAGATGAGCGCGGTGGTGTCTCTCCTCTCCCAGGGCGTTCCCGCGCCGCTCGCCATCGACTCGACGGAGGCCGAGGTCGTCCGGGCGGCGCTCGAGCGGTGTCCGGGGCGCGCGCTCGTCAATTCGATCAATCTCGAGAACGGCCGTCAGCGCGTCGACGAGGTCGTGCCGCTCGCCGTCGAGCACGGCGCCGCCCTGGTCGCCCTGACGATCGACGAGACCGGGATGGCCAAGACCGCCGAGGCGAAGCTCGAGGTCGCGCGCCGGATCCACGGCATCTGCGTGGACGAGTACGGCCTCCGGCCTTCCGACCTCGTCTTCGACGCGCTGACGTTCACGCTCGCCACCGGGGATCCCGAGTTTCGTCGCTCGGCTCTCGAGACGATCGAAGGCGTGAGGCGGATCAAGGCCGAGCTTCCGGGCGTCCTCACGAGCCTCGGGGTCTCCAACGTCTCGTTCGGCCTCAGGCCTCACGCCCGCGCGACGCTCAACTCGATCTTCCTCCATCATTGCGTCGAGGCGGGACTCGACCTGGCGATCGTCAACTCGGCCCATATCACCCCCTACGCCGAGATCGACACCGAGCGCCGCGCGCTGGCCGACGACCTGATCTTCGACCGCCGCGAAGACGCGTTGGCCCGCTTCATCGACTACTTCGAAGAGCATACCGAGGAAGCCGAGGCGAGGGCCGACCCGACCGCGGACATGACCGCCGAGGAGGCGACCCACTGGCAGATCCTGCATCGTCGGCGGGAGGGGATCGAGGAGCTGATCGCGCGCGCGATCGAGTCCGCCGGCGGCGACCACGACGCGGCCGTCCGCACGCTCAACCGGGTTCTGCTTCCGGCGATGAAGGAGGTGGGGGACAAATTCGGGGCCGGTGAGCTGATCCTGCCGTTCGTGCTGCAGTCGGCGGAGGTGATGAAACGCGCGGTCGCGAAGCTCGAGACCTATCTGGACCAGGTCGAAGGGCAGAGCAAGGGGACGGTGGTGCTCGCGACCGTGTTTGGCGACGTTCACGACATCGGGAAGAACCTGGTCGCGACCATCCTCTCGAACAACGGCTACACCGTCCACGACCTGGGGAAGCAGGTCCCGGTCAACACGATCATCGAGAAGGCCGAGGAGGTGGGGGCCAATGTGATCGGCCTGTCGGCGCTGCTCGTCTCGACGTCCAAGCAGATGCCGCTCTGCGTTCAGGAGCTCCACGCGCGCGGCCTCTCGTACCCGGTGCTGGTGGGAGGTGCGGCGATCAACCCGTCGTTCGTGAGGACGGCCGCGTTCGTCGACGACGAGGACCTCTACGGGCCCGGGCTGTTCTACTGCAAGGACGCCTTCGACGGGCTGGCCGCGGTCGAGGAGCTGGTCGACCCGGAGCGGCGCGACGCCTTCGTGAGCCGCCGTCTGGGGGAGATCCGCGAGGGGATCGAGCGCCGGGCGGCGCTCAAGGCCACGGTCGCCGGTCGCGGCGGTGGAGGGAACGGGGGCCGCCCCGGGGTCGTAGACGTCCCCCGGCCCGCCTTCTTCGGCACCCGGCGCGTCGACCGCCTGCCGCTGGAGGAGCTCTACCGGCGGATCGACCTCAACACCCTCTACCGGCTCCACTGGGGGGCGAAGAACGCCAAGGGCGAGGAATGGGATCGCCTGCTCGCGACGGAGTTCGAGCCGCGGCTCGCGAGGTACCGGAAGGAGGCGCTCGACTGGGAGTGGATCGCTCCCCGGGCGGTCTACGGGATCTGGCCCGCGGCCGCCGACGGCGACGCGCTCGTCCTGTACGATCCCGAGGATCCCGCCCGGGAGGTCGGCCGGTTCGACCTGCCGCGCCAGATCGATCGGGACGGTCTGTGCCTGGCGGACTACTTCCGACCCGAGGCCGCCGGCGAGCGCGACGTCGTCGCGCTCCAGATCGTGACGGTTGGCGACGAGCTCCTGCAGCGGTCGAGCGGGCTGATGGAGGAGGGCGAGTACAGCGAGGGATACTACCTGCACGGGTTCGGCGTGCGGCTCGCCGAGGCGAGCGCCGAGTACGTCCACGAGCGGGTCCGCGTGGACCTGGGCATCGACCCCGGCCGTGGTCTCCGCTACTCGTGGGGATACGGCGCCTGCCCCGACGTCCTCCAGCACCGGCTCGTCTTCGACCTGCTGAGCGCACGGGAGGCCCTCGGCCTGGACCTCACCGAGGCCGGCGCCCTCGTGCCCGAGCTGTCGACGGCGGCGCTCGTCGTGCATCATCCGGACGCGAGGTACTTCTCGGTCTGAGCTGTCCCGGCCGCCGCGCGCCACCCGCCGGGGGCGCGCCGACCCGCGCGGGCGTGCTATCTTGAAGCCCGGCGTCGCCCCTGCGGGCATGTCACCGTTCTCGTCGTCCATGACCCCTGAACGCGGAACGTTCCAGATGAAGAGCGACATAGAGATCGCCCGATCCGTCGAGTTGCGCCCCATCACGGACGTCGCCGCGGACCTCGGTCTTTCGGAGGACGAGATCGAGACCTATGGCCGGCGGATGGCCAAGGTGAGGCTGACGGCGCTGGCAGACCGTCCCGCGCGCGGAAAGCTCGTGCTGGTGACGGGGATCAGCCCGACCCCCGCGGGGGAAGGGAAGTCGACCGTCGCCGTGGGGCTCGCTCAGGCGCTCGTGCGGCGCGGGCGGCGGGCGGTCCTCTGCCTGCGCGAACCATCCCTCGGGCCGTGCATGGGGATCAAGGGCGGCGCGGCGGGAGGCGGTCGATCCCAGGTGCTCCCCATGGAGGAGATCAACCTCCATTTCACCGGCGACATCCACGCCGTGGGCGCAGCGAGCAACCTCCTGGCCGCGCTTCTCGACAACCACGTGCATCACGGCAATGCGCTCCGGATCGACCCCCGCCAGGTGCTGTGGAAGCGAGCGCTGGACATGAACGACCGCTCGTTGCGGCACGTGATCGTGGGGCTGGGTGGCAAGACCCACGGTGTGCCGCGGGAGGACGGATTCCAGATCACGGTGGCGAGCGAGGTGATGGCGATCCTGTGTCTGGCCGAAGGGATCGAGGATCTCGAGCGCCGCCTGGGAGAGATCGTGGTGGGGTACACCCACGACGACGAGCCGGTGCGCGCGCGCGAGCTCGATGCGGCCGGTGCCATGACCCTGCTCCTCAAGCAGGCGCTCCAGCCGAACCTCGTCCAGACCCTGGAGGGCGGTCCGGCCCTCATCCACGGCGGCCCGTTCGCCAACATCGCCCACGGCTGCAACTCGCTGCTCGCCACCCGCATGGGCCTGGCCTTCGGCGAGTACTGCGTGACCGAGGCGGGCTTCGGCTCGGACCTGGGGGCCGAGAAGTTCTTCGACATCAAGTGCCGCTATGGCGGGCTGGAGCCCGCGGCGGCCGTGGTCGTCGCGACCGCGCGAGCGCTCCGCTACAACGGGGGCGCGCCGCGGCGCGCGCTCGACGCCCCCAACCCGGAGGCGCTCGAGAGCGGCCTGCCGAACCTGGCGGCGCACCTCGACATCCTCTCGCGCTTCGGGGTCGCGCGCGTGGTGGCGATCAACCAGTTCGAGACCGACTCCGAGGCGGAGCTCGCCCGGATCGAGTCGTTCTGCGAGGAGCGCGGGGTTCCGGTCGCGCGGGCTCGCGTCCACGCGGAAGGAGGCGCGGGAGGCCTGGAGCTGGCGGACCGGGTCCTGGAGGTGGCATCGAGCGGTCGTTTCCGGCCGGCCTATCCGCTGGAGATGCCGATCCAGGAGAAGATCGCCACGATCGCGCGCGAGATCTACGGGGCGGACGGCGTCGAGTACACGCGCCCGGCCGAGCGCGATGTGGAGCGGCTGGAGAAGCTGGGGCTGGGGGGCCTTCCGGTCTGCGTGGCGAAGACCCAGTACTCCCTCTCCGACGACCCTTCGCGTCTGGGTCGACCGAGCGGTTTCCACATCACGGTCAAGGAGGTGCGCCCCTCGGCCGGTGCCGGATTCCTGGTCGTCCTGACGGGGGACATCATGACGATGCCCGGGCTCCCGCGGCGGCCGGCGGCCGCCTCGATGAGGGTGGACGCCGACGGCACGGTGCACGGACTGTTCTGACGTCACATCCGCAGTCCCGCGGAGGAAGGAGTCGACATGCATCACCGAGAGCCGATCGAGACGCACGAGGCGCCCCGGGCGCTGGGTCCCTACAACCAGGCGATCGTGGCGGGCGACCTGGTCTTCACGGCGGGCCAGTTGGGGGGCGATCCCCGGACCGGGGAGCTGCCCGAGGGGATCGAGGCGCAGACGCTGCAGGCGCTGCAGAACCTGTCGGCGGTCCTGGGGGCGGCCGGCTCCGGCTGGGAAGACGTCGTCAAGACCACGGTCTTCCTCGCCGACATGGGGGACTTCGCCGCCTTCAACGCGGTCTACGCCGAGGTCGTGGCCGAGCCCTTTCCGGCCCGCTCCACCGTCGCGGCGGCCGCACTCCCGAAGGACGCCCGGATCGAGATCGACGCGATCGCGGTGCGACACGCCCACTGAGGAGAATCGGCGGACGATGACACGCGAGGAGATCACCAAGCTCACCGAGAAGGTCCGGTGCGCGGGTTGAGCGTCCAAGCTGAGTCCGGAGGACTTGCACCGAGCATTGGAAGAGCTGCCGCCCGCACCGCACGATCCCGACGTCCTGGTGGACGCGCGGACGTTCGACGACGCGGGCGTGTACCGGATCGCCCCCGGCCTGGCCCTCGTCCAGTCGGTGGACTTCTTCACGCCGGTGGTCGACGATCCCTGGGATTTCGGCCAGATCGCCGCCGCGAACGCGTTGTCGGACGTGTACGCGATGGGGGGGATGCCGCGCACCGCGCTGGCGCTGGTCTGCTGGCCGCCCTCGGGACTGGACCCCGCGATCCTGGGCCGGATCCTGGCGGGCGGCGCCGAGAAGTGCCGCGAGGCGGGCTGCTCGATCGTCGGTGGGCACTCGATCCAGGACGAGGAGCTCAAGTACGGCCTGGCGGTGACCGGGACCGTCGATCCCGACCACCTGTGGACCAACGCGGGGGCGCGGCCAGGCGACGCCCTCGTCCTGACGAAGGCGCTCGGGACCGGTGTTCTGACGACGGCGCTCAAGGCCGGCGCGGTCCAGACGGCCGACATCGCGGCAGCGGTCGAATCGATGAAGCGACTGTCGGGGCCGGCGGCGGACCTGGCGCGGCCCGTGGGCGTCCGCGCCGCGACCGACGTGACCGGCTTCGGCCTGATCGGTCACGGCGTGCAGCTCGCCGACGCCAGCGGCGTCACCCTCGTTCTCGAGGCCGACGCGCTCCCGCTCTTCGAGCGCGTCGAGGAGCTGGCCGTCGCGGGCCACGTGCCGGGAGGGGGGAGGAGCAACCGGCGCTACTTCGAGCCTCGCGCGCGGCTCGCCGAGCGCGTGCCGGAGGGTCGCCGGTTGGCGGCGTTCGATCCTCAGACGAGCGGCGGCCTGCTGCTGGTGATCCCGAAGGATCGCGCGGAGGGGCTGGTCGACGCGCTCCGGAAGGCCGGCTGGACCTCCGCCGCCCGGATCGGCGCGGTCGTCGAGCGCGGTGACCGTTCCGTCGAGCTTCGCTGAGGGCGGAGGACCCGCCGCCCCCCGATGGTGTAGAGGCTTCGATCCCGCAGGACTGGCGAACCCCGATCTGGAGGCGCACATGAGAAAGGCGATGTGGAGTGCGGCGGCCGTCCTGGCAATGGCGGCGTGCTCGGGCGGTGGCGGTGGCGGCGGGCCGACCGGTAACGGCAACCCGCCCGCGGTGGCGGGTACCTACAACGCCACGTTCACGGCCACCCAGGCGACCGGCTGCCAGGACCTGATCACGGCCCCGTCCTCGACCACCGGCCTGCTGACGGTGACCCAGTCGGGCTCCTCGGTGACATTGCACCTCGCCAACCTGCATCCCGCCATCGCCAGCAACGCGGTCGGGACGCTCTCCACCGCCGGCGCCTTCCACTTCGGCCCGGGCATCGTGTTGATCGATTCCGACGAGAACGATCCGAACAATCAGCTGTTCGAGGCGACCGGGACGTTCGACGGCACGTTCTCGGGGACCTCGATGAACATCGCCTTCAACTTCACGCTCGCGACCTGCACGGTCTCCGGGACGATCGTCGGCCAGCGTTCCTGACCCCGGCCGCGACTCCAAGCGCGGTGAAGCGGGGCGGGGCGTTGACGCCAAGTCCGGCCGGCGTCATTTTGAGCACAGCCGCACGTGTCCTCGCCGCACCCCATCCCCCAGACGAGGCGCTCGAACAATCCTGCTAGCGAGGGAGCTCAGATGCGCAGGAGTCGTATTTCCCGTTTCGTGACCGTCATCGTGGGGCTGGGGCTGGTCCTCTCCTGCTCGACCAGCGGCAACGACGGTCCTATGGGGCCCGGGGGCGACGACGGATCGGGGACGATCGGTCCCGCCGGCGGGACGGTCAGCCTGCAGGCTCAGGCCGGCGTGACCGTACCCGCCGGTGCGCTCGCCACGAACGTGACGATCACGGTTGCGCCGGTCGCCACGCCGGGGACGCTCCAGACCGCGGGGGCCATCGCGCAAGCGTATCGTTTCACTCCCGAGGGCCAGCAGTTCCTGCTTCCCGTCCAGGTGTTCATCTTCGTACCCGCCGCCGCGCTGCAGGGGATCGATCCCACCGACCTGACCCTGATCGGGACGACCGCGACCGGGTTCGAAGAGCTGACCGGGATCACGCTCGACATCGGCGCGGACGGAATCACGATCCGGGGCTTCGTCTCCCACTTCAGCGTGATTTCCCCGGCGGTCGAGGAAGAGGAGACGCCCGTCAACCGGACCCCGGTGGCGAACGCGGGGGCAGACCAGGACGCCAGCGTCGGTGCGCTGGTCACCCTGCAGGGCGGTGCGAGCGCGGATCCGGACGGCGATGCGCTGACATTCGAGTGGCGGCCCATCGCTTCTCCGGGCGGAACCGCGGTCATGCTGGCGGGGAGGACCACCGCCGAGGCCTCGTTCACGCCCACCGAGGCCGGGGTCTACGAGTTCGAGCTCACGGTCTCCGACGGAATGCTGGCGGCTCGCGACACCGTGCGGGTCACGGTGACGACGCCCAACCAGCCTCCGACCGTCGATGTGGGGGCCGATCAGTCGATCACCCTGGGCGCGACCGTCACGGTCGTCGCCAACGCGACCGATCCCGACGGCGACCCCGTATCCTTCAGCTGGTCGGTCGAGAGCCGCCCGGCGGGCAGCACGGCGGCCCTCAGCTCCACGACCGCCGCGACCGTCATGATCACACCCGATCTGGCGGGGGACTACGTGCTGCGGGTCACGGTCTCGGACGGCCGCGGCGGGGAGGCCACCGACTCGGTCAAGATCTCCGCTACCGCCCAGGGGCAGAACCGCGCGCCGATCGCGAACGCCGGTCCCGATCAGAACGCGACGACGACGGTCGCGGTCACGCTGGATGGCAGGGGCTCGAGCGACCCCGACGGCGATCCGCTCACCTACACGTGGTCGTTCGTCTCCGTGCCGCAGGGATCTTCGGCGACGATCATGCTCTCCAATATCACGGTCGCCACGTTCACCCCCGACGTCCCGGGAACGTACGTGGTCCAGCTGATGGTGAGCGACGGCCAGCTCTCGTCCACCGACACCGTCACGATCACCGCGGCACCGTTCAACCACCCGCCGGTCGTGACCCTCTCACTCTCGGTCGGTTCCTCGATCCTCGTCGGATCCGGGATCACGGCGAGCGGGACGTTCACCGACGCGGACGACGATCCGCTCACCCCGACGTGGTCGCTGGACGCGCCCGACGGGAGCGGCGCGTCGCTCGCGCTCAATGCCGGGGAGACCCAGGCCACGTTCACCGCCGACGTGCCGGGCGAGTACGTCGTGACCCTGTCGGTGACCGACGGCGAGCATGTCGTCCAGAGGCAGGTGATGACCACCGCGTTCCCGATGGTGGCGGGCACCTACAGCACCAATTTCACGGTCACGTTCGTCAGCTCGGTCTGCGAGGATCAGCTGGGGCTCCACGCCGGCGACTCGCAGGTCCTCGACATGGGCGTCATGCAGCCGGCACCCGACCGCGCGGAGGTCGGCCTCCAGGCGCTCATCCCCAACGTGAAGGACGACCCGGTGGCCGGTCTGAGCCCGGACGGCCAGGCGATCTACAATGGCCCGATCACCCTGGAGACGGGCACCGACCCACCGGAGATCACGGCCAACGGGACCCTGATGCTGACGTTCGACTTCGCCGATGGGGTGGCGATGCCCGCGACCGGATTCGACGGCGGGTTCAGCTTCACCGCGGTCGTCTTCGGGTTCATCCAGTGCACGGTCGAAGGGACGCTCATCAGCCCGCCGAACTAGCCGGCCATCCCCGAGGAGATGCCGATGGGCGAGACCGCTTCGGGCGCCGCTCACGCCCGGCCCGTGCGGGCCCCGCGCGGGTCGAAGCTGCGCTGCCGCGGCTGGCACCAGGAGGCCGCCCTCCGCATGCTGATGAACAATCTCGACCCCGAGGTGGCCGAGGACCCCGACCGCCTCGTCGTCTACGGGGGGTCCGGTCGGGCGGCGCGGAACTGGGAATGCTACGCCGCGATCGTCGCCGCCCTCGAGGCGCTGGGCGACGACGAGACCCTCTGCGTCCAGTCCGGCAAGCCGGTCGCGGTATTCCGCACCCACCCGTGGGCTCCCCGCGTCCTGATCGCCAATGCCAATCTGGTGCCGCGCTGGGCGACGGGCGACGAGTTTCGCCGACTCGAGGGCCTCGGCCTCACGATGTACGGTCAGATGACGGCCGGCTCGTGGATCTACATCGGGACCCAGGGAATCCTGCAGGGGACCTACGAGACGTTCGTCGCGGTGGCGCAGCGCCACTTCGACGGCTCCCTCGCCGGGCGCTGGGTGCTGACGGGCGGTTGCGGAGGAATGGGGGGCGCACAGCCGTTGGCGGCGACGATGAACGGGGCGGCGTGCCTGATCGTGGAAGTCGATCCCGCGCGGCTGGAGCGCCGGCTCGCGACCCGGTACCTGGACGAGATCGCCCCCGATCTCGACGCCGCGCTCGCGCGGATCTCGGAAGCCACGGCGGCGGGCGTGGCGGTCTCGGTCGGACTGGTGGGCAACTGCGCGGAGGTGCTCCCCGAGATCACGCGCCGCGACCAGGTCCCAGACGTGCTGACCGACCAGACCAGCGCCCACGACGCTCTGAACGGATACGTGCCCGCGGGACTCGACCTGGCGGCGGCGGCCGAGCTCCGCGAGTCCGACCCCGACGAGTACGTGCGCCGCGCGATGGCGTCGATGGGGGAGCACTGTCGGGCCATGCTCGACCTGCGGCGAAAGGGGGCCGTCACGTTCGACTACGGCAACAACCTGCGGGGGCAGGCGCTGGATGCCGGAGTCGACGACGCGTTCGAGATCCCCGGCTTCGTCCCCGCCTACGTGCGGCAGCTGTTCTGCGAAGGCAAGGGCCCGTTCCGCTGGGCTGCGCTGTCGGGGGAGCCGGCGGACATCGCCGCTATCGACGACGCGATCGGCGATCTCTTTCCCGCGAACGAGCCTCTCCAGCGCTGGATCCGGATGGCCCGCGAGCGAGTCGCCTTCCAGGGCCTGCCGGCCCGCATCTGCTGGCTCGGGTACGGCGACCGCTGGAAGCTCGGGGAGAGGATCCACGAGATGGTGCGGGACGGGACCCTCGCCGCGCCGATCGTGATCGGCCGGGATCACCTCGACACCGGCTCGGTGGCCTCGCCGTATCGGGAGACCGAGGACATGGTGGACGGGTCGGACGCGATCGCGGACTGGCCGATCCTCAACGCGCTCCTCAACACCGCCTCGGGCGCGTCCTGGGTCTCGTTCCATCACGGCGGAGGAGTGGGGATCGGACTCAGCCTGCACGCCGGTCAGGTCACCGTGGCGGACGGGACCGACGACGGCGCCGCGCGGCTGGAGCGGGTGCTGACGAACGACCCCGGCCTGGGGATCGCCAGGCACGCCGACGCCGGGTATGGCCGCGCCCGGGAAACGGCGCGAGAGCGGGGGGTCCGGATCCCCATGCTTCCCGAGTGACGATGGGGGACGGCGAGCTCCTCGTCCACGGCCTGTCCCAGGTCGTGGACCCACGGGGAGGAACGTCGGATCCGCTCTCGATCGTGGAGGACGGCTTCGTCTGGATCCGCGACGGCGAGATCGCCGCGGTCGGTCCAATGGCCGATCTACCGGGCGAGGCGGCCTCGTTGCTCGACGCTTCGGACGACCCGCGGACGTTCGATGGCGCCGGCCGCGTGGCGCTTCCCGGCCTGGTCGACTCCCATACCCATGCGGTCTTCGGGGCCACCCGCGAACACGAATTCGAACAGCGGCTGGCCGGCGCGACGTACCAGGAGATTGCCGCGGCGGGGGGTGGGATCCTGTTCAGCGTGCGGGATCTCCGGTCGCGCAGCGAGGACGAGCTGGTCGAGATCTCGCGGGGGAGGATCGCGGAGTTCGCGCGGTTCGGCGTGACCACGGTCGAGGTCAAGTCGGGGTACGGGCTGACGGTGGAGGACGAGCTCAAGACCCTGCGCGCGATCCAGCGGCTCGCGTTGGACGAGGACCTGCCGCGCCTCGTGCCGACGTTCCTGGGCGCGCACGCCATTCCCCCCGGGATCGAGCGCGACGCCTACGTGCGGATCGTGATCGACGAGATGCTTCCGGCAGTGGTGGAGGCGGGGCTGGCCCGCTTCTGCGACGTGTTCTGCGAACAAGGCGCGTTCACGCTGGCGGAGAGCGAAAGGATCCTGGAGCGCGCCGCGGAGCTCGGCATGGGCCTCAAGATCCACGCCGAGGAGTTCACGCCGCTGGGCGGCGCACAGCTGGCGGCGCGGCTCGGCGCGGCCAGCGCCGACCATCTGGTGGCGGTCGACGCGGACGGAATCGCGGCTCTCGGGAGTTCGGTGACCGTGGCCACTCTCCTGCCGGGAACGTCCCTGTTCCTCAAGCTCGGGCGGCATGCACCGGGGCGCGCGCTGGCGGACGCGGGAGCCACGCTGGCCCTGTCGACGGACTTCAACCCGGGCTCCTCGATGACCCAGAACCTCGCGCTCATGGTGCCGCTGGCATGCCTCAACCTGGGGCTCACGATCCCGGAGGCGGTGCGCGCGGTGACTCAGGGCGGGGCCCGGGCGGTCGCGCGGCCCGAGCTGGGCTCGCTGGAGCCCGGCTCGCCCGGCGACGTGGTGGTTTTCGACACCTCCGACGTGCGCCACCTGGCCTACCATTACGGGGTGCCGCGGGCGGCCCTGACCGTCCGCGCCGGGCGGCCACTGTGGCGGGACACGGGGCGGGCGTGACCGCGCGCGAATTGTCAAGCGCCACCGGCGCCTCTATCTTTTGAACTCTTTCAGCGGGAGTGTCGATCCTGTCCTGGTTCCATAAGGAAAAACGCGGCTCCGGCCGCCACGAAGACCCCGACGAGGCGATCGCCAGGTACCTGGAGGATCTGCGACAGGCCGACGTCCTGGGGACCACCCCGCCGGCTGCGGCGCTCAACGGCATGGGGGACGCGTACCTCGACAAGGGAGACTCCGCCTCTGCCGCCGACTACTACCGGCAGTCGGCGGAGACCTACGCCCGCGAGGGCATGTACGACAACGCGATCGCGTGCTGCAAGAAAATCCGCCGCTACGCCCCGGCCGAGGAGCAGGCGAGCCTGCTCCTCGGTCGCTATTACGCGGCCAAGGGTCTGCGCGCCGATGCGGCTCGCGAGCTGGAGGGGTACGCGGACCGGATGGACCGGGCAGGGCGGAAGAAGGAGGCGATGGATGCCCTGACCGAGCTCGTCCAGCTGGCGCCCGGCCGGCCGCTCCAGCGGGAGAAGCTGGCCCGGCTCCACGCCGAGCACGGCCAGCATGACGCCGCGCTCGAGGAATACCGGGTGGCCCGCAGCGAGTACCAGCAGCTGGGCGATGCCGAGGGCGCGGACCGGATGGAGGAGCGCATCGCCGAGGACAAACGCCACCGCCCGAGCTCCACGCGGGGCTCCACGGCCGGCGCCGAGGCTCCGCCGACCCCCGAGAGGCCGGCGGATCCGGCCGAGGAGAGCGGGAGAGCCGAACCCGCTGGAGACGCGCCCGTCGACCCACCGCCGATCCCGCTGGACCTCGAAATCGAGCGCACGAGCTATGCGGCCGAGGCCGCGGCGGTGACGCCCGACGTGGCTCCGGGGGAGCCGTCCGGGGGGATGAATGGACCCGGCGAGTCTGCCCCTCCACCCCCGGAGTCCCGCGGCGAGGCCGCGGACGAAGCCGCCGAAGGCGGGGACCTCGCCGCTGCCGCCGCGCGGCTCGGCAAGGAGCACCGCTGGGAGGAAGCGGTCGACGCCTACCGGGAGCTGGCCCGAGCCGGCGGAGCCCAGGACGAGCAACTCGCGGCCTGGACGGAGGCCGCCCGCCAGGCCGGAATGGCGTCGCTGGTCATCGAGGCGCTCTCGTTCCAGGCGCACTGGCATCTCGAAGCCGGCCGCCGCTCCTCCGCCCGCCGGGCCGCCGAGGAAATGCTGCTCGTGGACCCGCGGAACGATGTCGCCACCGAGATCCTCAACAAGGTCGGCAGCACACTGCCCCGGGATTGAACGTCCCGTGAAGCTCCGATCGCCGACCCCGTGACCGCACCGGTCCGGGCCCGCGCGGCCCGCGGGGCTCCCCTGATCGAACGCCTCCGCGAGACGGTGGTCGTGGCCGACGGCGCGATGGGCACCGCCCTGTACGAGCGCGGCGTCTTCATCAACCAGTCCTTCGACGCCCTCTGTCTGACGCGCCCGGAGCTCGTCACCGAGGTCCATCGAGAGTACATCCGCGCCGGTTCCGAGCTCCTGGAGACGAATTCCTTCGGAGCGAACCGGGCCCGGCTCGCAGGCCACGGCCTCGAGGACAAGGTCCGGGAGATCAACGTCAGCGCGGTACGGCTGGCCCGCGAAGCGGCGGGGGAGGAAGCGTGGGTGGGGGGCTCGATGGGTCCCGTCGGAGTCGCGGGCCAGGTCGCCGGGCAGTTCGGGCCCGACGACCTGGAGCGGATCTTCGCCGAGCAGGCGGAGGCGCTGCTGGAGGGCGGGATCGACGTGTTCGTGGTCGAGACGATCCCGTGGCTGTTCGAGATGGAGGCCGCGCTGGCGGCGATCCGCCGGCTCGATCCCACGATCCCCGTCGTGGCGATGATGACGTTCAACGAGGAGGGGGAGACTCAGGGAGGCGAGTCACCGGAGACCGTGGTCGAGCGGCTCGGCGCGGCCGGGGCGGACGTGGTCGGCGCCAACTGCTCGGTCGGCCCCAAGCCGATGCTGGACGCCGTGGCCCGGATGGCGCGACCGGGCGCGATCCTCGCGGCGATGCCGAATGCCGGCCTGCCGCAGTCGGTCGAAGGTCGGTTGCTCTACATGGCGAGCGCCGAGTATTTCGGCAAGTACGCGCGCCGCTTCGTGAAGGCGGGTGTCCGCCTGCTGGGCGGCTGCTGCGGCACGACTCCCGAGCACGTGCGGCAGATGAAGTGGGCGGTGGCGGGTTTCGCGCCGCGCGGGGAGGTGGGCAGGGCCGCGGCCTCCGTCGCGGCGACCGGGAGCCGCGCGGCCGCCGTTCCGCCGACCGCCGACAAGACCGCGCTGGCGCGCCGCATGTCCGACCCGGCGGCGTTCGTGACCTCGGTCGAGCTGACACCGCCCAAGAGCGCGCGTCTCGACGACCTGATCGAAGCGGTCGGGAAGCTGGCCGCGGCCGGGGTGGACGCGGTCAACATCCCCGAGTATGCGCGTGTCTCGCCGCGGCCCACTCCCCTCGCCATCGCCCGAGCGGTCCGTGACGCCGTCCCGGGTATCGAGACGATCATCCACTACTGCTGCCGGGACCGGAACCTGTACGGAATGCAGGCGGACCTCCTTTCGGCGCACGCCCTGGACGTCCGCGACGTCCTGATCGTGACCGGTGACCCGCCCAAGGCGGGGGGCTACGCGGTGCCGACCGCGGTCTTCGACGTCGACTCGATCGGGCTGACGCGGGTCGCCGCCGGGCTCGGCCGCGGAATGGACGCCGCCGGCCGCGAGACAGGAGTGCCCCTGGGGCTCCACCTCGGCGTGGGCGTGAACCCCGCGGCCATCGACGTCGAGCGGGAGGTCGAGCGGTTCGGGCGGAAGCTCGAGGCGGGCGCGGAGTTCGCGATGACCCAGCCCGTCTACGACGCGGCGCTGCTCGACGCCTTCCTGGAGCGGCTCGGGGAGCCGCCGATCCCGTTCCTCGTCGGAATCCTGCCGCTCTATTCGTACCGTAACGCCGAGTTCCTCCACAACGAGGTCCCGGGAATGCGCATTCCGGAGGCGGTGCGGGAGAGGATGCGGGCGGCCGAGGGGAAGGAAGCAGCGCGCGCGGAGGGGGTGGCGATCGCGCGCGAGGCCCTGGCCGGGGTGCGTGGCCTGCCCGGCGTCCGGGGAGCGTACGTCATGCCGCCCTTCGGCCGCTACGGGCTGGCCCTCGAGGTCCTCGGTCACTGACGTGGCGATCGACCTCCACGCCCATACCACGGTCTCCGACGGCGCCCTCGAGCCGGAGGAGCTGGTCGGGCTGGCCGCGAGCCGAGGCCTCTCCCTCCTGGCCGTCACCGACCACGACGCCGTCGAGGGGGTCCCGGCCGCCCGCCGGGCCGCGCCGACGGGCCTCGAGATCCTGGCCGGGGCCGAGCTCACCGTGCACGTCGCCGACCGCGAGGCCCACGTGCTCGCCTACGGGATCGACCCGGAGAACGAGGCCCTCGACGCCGCGCTCCGTGACCTGGCGCGCTGGCGGGTCGAGCGCGCGCGCGCGATCGTCGAGAAGCTCGTGGCGCTCGGGATCGAGATCGAGTTCGAAGACGTCCAGCGGGTCAGCGGGACGGGCACGATCGCGCGACCGCACGTCGCCATCGCCCTCGTCGAGCGCGGACACGCCAGCTCGCTCGACGAGGCGTTTCGGCGCTGGCTCGGCCGGCACGGGCCGGCCTTCGTGCCGAAGCAGGCCCTCGCCCCCCGCGCGGCGTTCGACCTCGTCAAAGGCGCGGGCGGCGTGCCGGCTCTCGCCCATCCGGGGACGTTCCGGCGGGACGACCTGATCCCGGTGCTCGTGGAAGCCGGACTCGAGGGCCTGGAGGTCCGCCACACGGAGCACTCGGCGGCCCGGTCGCGCCACTACGAGGCGCTGGCGCGGGACCTCGATCTCCTGCCCACCGGTGGGTCCGACTTCCACGGGACGCCGGGGCATCGCAGCCGTCTCGGCCGCCCGGCGGTGCCCGAAGCGTGGGGCGAGGCGCTCGTTGCCCGCATCCATACCCCGCGTTAAGCTTCCGCTCCCATGAAAACCGGCGCCGCCCCCGGAGAGATCCGTCCCAAGACCCCGACCCTGGCCGCGATCCAGGGCCTCGTCCACGACGTCCTCGACGGGGTGATCGCCCACATGAGCGGGGTGCTGGAGGCGGACGTCCCGTTCATCAACGAGGTGTCGTTCCACCTCCAGCAGATGCGCGGCAAGCTGTTCCGGCCCGTGCTCCTGTCGCTCTGCAACCGCGCCGAGGGGGACCCCGACCCGCGGGAGATCTCCCTGGGCTCGGTGGTGGAGATCATCCACCTCGCGTCCCTCGTCCACGACGACTCGATCGACGAGTCGTCGCTGCGCCGAGGCATGCCCACCCTGAACGACAAGTGGGATCACAAGGTCTCGATCATCATGGGGGACTACCTCTATTCCCGCGCGATGTCCGAGATCACCCGCCTCGGGGACCTCGAGCTGATCACGCTGGCCGCGCGCGTGACCAATGACCTGACGATCGGCGAGATGGTCGAGATCGCCCATCATCGCAAGCTCGTGGAGGACCCGGCGCAATACTTCTACCTGATCGAGAAGAAGACCGCGAGCCTGGTCGCCACGGCGTGCGAGATGGGGGCCGTGATCGGCGCCCCCCGGCACCGCGAGGCGCTGGCGGCCTACGGCCACCGGCTGGGAATGGCCTTCCAGCTCGTCGACGACCTGATGGACTACGGGGGGGAGCAGGCGGTGATGGGGAAGCCGGCGGGCTCCGACCTCAAGGAGGGACAGGCGACGTTCCCCCTGCTCGCCGTGCTGCCCCGGCTTTCCCCCGTCGAGAGGCGGTCGGTCAGAGAGGTCTTCCGCCCGGGCGGACCGGCGACGGGGGAGGAGATCGAGCGCGTGGTGGACCTGGTGCATCGGCGGGGTGGGATCGAGGCCACCCGGCGGGTCGCCGCCGAGTACGCCGGTCGGGCGCGCGAGGCCTTGACCGGACTCCCCGAGTCGCCTGCCCGCGAAGTGCTGGACGCGGCCGTCGACTACGTCCTCGCCCGGGATCGTTAGCCACGCTGGCGACGCCGCCCTGGCCGCGGCCGGGAGGGAGTGCCCATGCACCGCAGGAACCTCAAGGTCTACACGATCGTGTTGACGGGGGGTCTACTGGTCGGTAGTTTTACCGGAGAGCTGCTCGCCCGCTTTCTACCGGCGGGGGTGGCACGGGACTTTTTCACGACGTCGGTGGTCGGTCATCTGGGGCCGATCTCCCTGGACCTGGTCGCCGTGGGGCTGACACTCGGGCCGCTCACCCTGTACGTGAACATCATCAGCCTGGTGGGGATCGCGCTCGCGGCGTACCTCTACCGGGCTTTTTTCTAGGA
This sequence comes from Gemmatimonadota bacterium, assembly GCA_035513155.1. Classification (GTDB taxonomy): domain Bacteria; phylum Gemmatimonadota; class Gemmatimonadetes; order JACCXV01; family JAHWKZ01; genus JAICNR01. The sequence goes on from DATKCO010000052.1 coordinate 41,938, forward strand.
GGTCCCCATGTTCGGTCAGATCGGGATGCAGGAGATCATCCTCATCCTCTTCATCCTGCTCCTGCTGTTCGGCGCGAAGCGCCTTCCCGAGCTCGGTCAGTCCATGGGGAAGGGCATCCGCGAATTCAAGCGCGGGCTGAACGAGATCAAGGAAGACATGGAGGACGAGAGCAAGAAGAAGCCGCAGTAGCGGCCTGCTCCACCGATCCGCCCGGGATCCGAGCGATCAGACGCCGAGCAGCTGGGCGCGGCGATCCTCGATCTCGGCGGCCTCCCGCCGCGCCTCGAACCAGGCATTGAAGCGATCCCGCATCTTCTGTCCGCGCAGCTCCTGGCGCAGGGCTTCCTTCTCGCGCTGGAACGACTCCTCGGACGCGGGCTGAAGATCGATCAGGCGCAGGAAGTAGGGCCCTTGGCCGCTCTCCACCGGCCCCGCGGTCTGGCCCTGGGCCAGGCCGAAGGCGGCGCCGGCCACGGGCGTGCCGCTCCCGATCCCCGGGATGTTGTTGATCCGGGTGAACCAATCCGTCGTGCGGGCCTCCAGCCCGAACTGCCGGCCCGCGGCCTCGAGCCCCTGCGCGCGGATCGCGTCGGCGACCTGTGGGGCGAGCTGACGCGTCCGCTCCAGTCGCTTCTGCCGGGCGAGCTCGGCACGGATCTCGTCCGCCATCCGCTCGACCGCCACGTACCCTTCCGGATAGCGCTCGACGACCTGCACGACGTAGTAGGCGCCGTCGCGCTCCAGGGCCCCGCTGACCGCGCCCCTCTGATTCGCGAACACGAAGTCCACGATCTCTCCCGCCGGGCCCAGCCCCGGGACCACCACCCCCTTCTCGAAGACGGGTGGCTCCTGGACCTCCAGGTTCGCGCCGCGGGCGGCCTCCACGAAATCGCTCGTGGCCGCGTCGCGGGCCAGCCCCTGCGCGGCCTGCCGGGGCTGCTCGCGCGACTCCCTGGAGGGCTCGACCTCGACGAGGATCTGGCGAAGGTGCGTCTGGTCCTCGTGGCGGGCTTCCAGCTTGAGGACATGCCAGCCGAACGGGGTCAGGACCGGACGCGAGACTTCGCCATCGGAGAGCGCGGATACCGCGGCCTGGATCGCCGGATCGAGCGCCCCGGGCCGCATCCAGCCGATGTCCCCGCCGTTGGCGGAGGAGACCGGGTCGTCGGAGCTGCGGCGCGCGATCGCGGCGAAATCCGCTCCCTCGGCGGCGGCCGCGGCGGCCAGGGAGTCCGCGCGCGCGGCCGCAGCGGCGGAATCGGCGGGGGTCACCGGGATCTCGAATTCGACGTACCGGACCTGCGCGCTCTCCCCGCGCCGGTACTCTTCCTTATGCGATTCGTAATAGGCGCGGATCTCCCCGTCGGTGACGTCCACGCCGGCGTCCGGAGCGAGGATCTCCGGGTCGAGGTAGAGGTAGGCGATCTGGGCCCGCTCGTTGCGGTCCCGGTACGCCTCCCACGCCTCGGCGTCGCTCACGACGGTCCCGGCGATGATCTGCTCCTGCAGCTTCTGGATCGGGAGCGTGCTCCGCAGCTGGCGCTCGTACTCCACCCAGGTCTGCTCGAGCGCGGGGTCGGCGAGCGCCTGCTGGTACTTCGACAGGTCGAACTGGCCGTCGGTCTGGAAGGCGGGCATGGTCGCGAGGTCGGGAGGAGGATTGTACTTGATGTATTCGACGAGCTCGCTGTCGGTCACCCGGATCCCACGCTTGCGGGCCTCGTGGCGGAGCAGGGTGAGGTTCACGACGTCGTCCCAGGCCTGCTGCTCCAGCTCGTCGAGCTGCTCGCGCGTCAGGCCCTGGGGCGTCTGGCGCTGGGCCTGCTCGTAGAGGAGCTGATATTGACGCTGATACTCCTCCACCGAGATGTCCGTGCCGTCCACCGAGCCGAGCGACGTGCCGCCGCCCTGCTGGGAGGTCTGGCCGGAGAAATCCATGCCCCATTCGAACACCATCAGGCCGATGAAGGAGATCGCGACGAGGACCATGATCACCTTCGTAGATTCGCGCAACTGCTGCATCATGGTTGAGCCGCCCCGAGCTGAGGGATCGCTTGTGTCTCTGCGTATGCGGAAGGATACCGGGAATTCGCGGGCCGCGGTCGAGCAGAAAAAGCTAACCGCGGCTTCCGCCTCCGTCGAGTCGTTGACCCGCCGGACTCCCCTCCGATATACTCCGCCTCCATGCCTGAGGGTCCCTCCGAGCGCTCCTCCAGAGCCGAGGGCGGCGAGATCGCCACCTCCACGCTCGCCGAGATCTACGCCCAGCAGGGTCTGCTGGGACGGGCGCTGGCGATCTACCGCCGGATGCTCTCCCGGGCCCCCGACGACAGCGCGATCGCCGACCGGATCGAGAGCCTGGAGCGGCGGATCGTGGAGGCGGGCGAGGATGAGCCGGTTCCGGCGACCCCGGAGGTCCTGCAGTCCGCGGACGTTCCGGCGGCGCCCCCGACCCCGGGCCCGCGGGAGCGGCTGCCGTGGGATCCCCCCGAGGAAGGGGAGGAAGAGCGGCCGCCTCCGCCCGCCGGGGAAGAGCCGTCGTCGACCACCCTCCGACCCATCGACCGGACCGCGTTCGAGGCGTGGCTGAAGGGCCGGTGACCGGAGAGCCAGTCGCCGCCGCGCCGCCGGCCCCGGTCGACACGGTCGAGCGGCGGGAGGGCGTTCGGGAGCGCGTGGCCGACGCCGGCCTCGACGCGCTCCTCGTCACCGGACGGTCCAACGTCCGCTATCTGAGCGGCTTCACCGGCTCGGCCGGCCTGCTGGTGGTTTCGGCGCAGCCCCCGGACTACTTCTTCACCGATTTTCGCTATCAGGCCCAGGTCACGGGCGAGCTCGATCCGGCTGTCGAGGTCCGGATCGCGAGCGAGAGCCTGTTGAAGCAGGCGCGGCTGCTCCTGACCGAGCGAGGAGCCGGGCGGGTCGCGTTCGAGCGTGAACAGATGTCGTACCGCAGTTGGGTGGAGTGGTGCGAGAGCGAGGGGCCGGCGCTGGTCCCGGTGCAGGAGTGGGTGGAGGAGGCGAGAGCGGTCAAGTCCGCTGCTGAGATCGAGGCGATACGGCGGGCATGCCGGGTCGCCGACGCGACGTTCGAGGTCATGCTCGGCGTGATCCGCGAAGGAGTCACCGAGCGTGAGCTCGCCGCGCGACTCGGGCTCGAGCTCGCGCGGGAGGGCGCGGATGGCCCGTCGTTCGAGCCGATCGTGGCGTTCGGCGAGCGAGCAGCGCTGCCGCACGCCAGGCCGAGCGCGCGCGAGTTGCGGCGGGGCGAAGTCGTGCTCTTCGACTTCGGGGCGCTGGTCGACGGATACGTTAGCGATATGACGCGCACCGTCGCGTTCGGGGATCCGGGGCCGGAGCTGCGCGACATCTATAGTGGCGTGCTCGCGGCTCAGGAGGCCGCGCTGCGGGGAATCCGGGCCGGCATGAGCGGCCCGGAGGCCGACGCGCTGGCGCGTGATCCCCTCGAAGCGGCCGGTTACGGGGAACTCTTCGGTCACTCCCTGGGGCACGGGATCGGGCTCGAGGTGCACGAGGCGCCCCGGCTCAGCAAGAAGAGCGAAGATCGTCTCGTGCCCGGCATGACGGTCACGGTGGAGCCGGGCGTCTATCTGGAAGGCGTAGGGGGGGTCCGGATCGAGGACGACGTGGTGATCCGGGAATCGGGCCTCGAGATTCTCACCGCCTCCCCGAAGGACCGGCTGATCGTCCTCTAGGCTCGCGGCTAGTCCTCTTCCCGCTTCGAATACTCGTACGAGTACGCGTAGTACCCCTGCGATCCGTAGCGGCGGTCGGCGAGGCTGAGGTCGTTGAGAATCGTGCCCTTGACGACCGCGTTCACGTTCCTCAGCTGCATCATCGCGAACTCCAGAGCTCCCACCTCGGTCTGGCTCGCGCGCGCCACGACGAGGACGCCGTCGACGTGCGGCGCGATCACCGCGGCGTCGGTGACCACGGTCAACGGCGGGGAGTCGATCAGCACCACGTCGTAGCGCTTCGCCAGCGAGTTCAAGACCGAGCGCAGCCGTTCCGATCCGAGCAGCTCGGCCGGGTTCGGCGGATAGGTGCCGGACGTCATCACGTCGAGATCCACGTCGGTGTCGATCGCCGTCCGGTGGATGACGTCCTCGAGCTCGAGATTCTCGACCAGCACGTTGGACAGGCCGGGCCGCTTGGGCAGCTTGAAGATCTTGTGGAGGATCCCGCGCCGCAGATCGGAGTCGATCAGCAGCACGGTCAGGCCCTGATGCGCGAACGCCGCGGCGAGGTTGACGACGCTGGTCGTCTTCCCGTCGCCCTCGCGTGAGCTGGTCACCACGATCGTGCGGGGAACCTGGTCCGGAGTCGCGAACGTGATGTTCGTGCGCAGGCTGCGGAAGGCCTCGGCAACGGTGTTCTGCGTGTCGCGGCCGACGATCAGGCGCGCGGGGTAGTCCTGCTGCTCCTCGCGGGGGGTGGGCAGGACGCGCGCGCGCCCCAGCCCGCCGAGCTTCCGTCTGCCGTTGGTCAGCTGATGACTCTTCAAGTGGGGAATCATCCCCAGGACGGGGACGCCGGTGACCGACTCCATCTCGTCCACCGTGTGGATCGTATCGTCGAGATGCTCGCGTCCGAACGCGACCGCGATGCCGGCGAGAAGTCCGAGCGCGACCGCCAACAGGAGGTTCCGCACCTTGTGCGGTCGCACCGGCCGACTGGGGACGATGGCCGGGTCGATCACGGTGGCATAGGGGGTCTCGATCGCCTGGGCGATCTGCGCCTCCTTGAGATCGGTCTGCAGGAGGCCGTAGATCGACTCGAGGAGGGTGGTCTGCCGCTCGAGCCGCTGGTATCCGACCTCCTTGCCGGGGATCTGGGCCAGCATCGCGGCCCCGGACTCGAGCTGGCCCTCGATCGTGGCCAGCTGGTTCTGGAGGCCCTGGAGGTAGGTGGAGGTCAGGTTGCGCAACTCCTGCTCGACCCCGTGAATCCGGCTGGTCAGCGCCTGGACGTCGGGATCGTCCGGCTTGCGCCGGTCGAGGAGGGCGGCGCGCTCGTTCTCCAGGTTGATCAGGGTCGTCAGCATCTGCGACGCCCCCGGGTTCGTGGCCAGTCCGGGATACGCCATGACCCGACGCGCCGGAGAGGGCAGCAGGGGATCCCGCTGCTTCTCGGCCGCCATGTCGAGCTCCACGATCAGGCTCGCGAGGGCGTCCCGTTCGGCCTCGATCGTATCGTGCTGGAGCTTGAGGCTGCTGAGCCGCTCGATCGACAAGGTGCCTTCGTCCGCCAGGTTGACGATCTGCTCGCGCTCGCGGAACTCCTGCAGCGCCGCTTCGGCCTGACGCAGCTGATAGTCCAGCGTGTCGATCTGCCGATCGAGGAAATCGATCGTGCTGCTGGCCTCGGTCCGCTGCACGGCCCGACGGTACGCGATGAAGCGATCGGCCAGCGCGTTGGCGATCACGGCGACGTAGCGCGGGTCGGGACTCTCGAACCGGATCTCGATGATGCTCTGTTCCCGGCTCGGCCGCTGGACCACGAGTCCCCGACGGATCTCCCCGACCACCGCGCTCACGGGGCGCGTGTTGAAGCGGATCCGGTCGTGGGACAGCGAGGCGGCCGAGAGCGAGAACGCGAGATCCCCCGCACGGGTCTCCTGCCCCGGGGTCGCGGTGGCGATCTCGCGCCCCTGACGGTCGACGACTTGGAACGAGGTCCCGTTCCGCCGCAGGACGTAACCCGCGGAGGGAGCATCGAGAGGCAGCCGGACTTCCTCGAAGAGGTCGGAGATGGCCGCGTCGCGCGGCTCCTGAATCCGCAGCCGCATGTCGAGCGACTCGGCGACGGCCTGGGCCATCGATCGGCTGGAGAGGACGGCCACCTCGGTTTCGATCGCGCTGGTGTTCTGGAACAGCGTGAAGTTGAGCTCGCCGCCCGAGGAGCCGGATCGGCTGTCCTCGTTGATCCGGAGGGTGGTGAACGACTGGTAGTACGGCGTCGCGCGGGAGTTGTACCACCAGGCCAGGCCTGCGGCCACGACGATGCAGGCGATGATCAGCCACCGGTTCCGCTGGATCAGTCCCCAGATCGATCGCAGATCGAGATCCGCGGGCTCCTCGAGCTCCCCGGGATGGGGTCCGAGCCGGTCGTACGGGTCCTCGTAAGGACGCAGCCCACGTCCAGGGGGAAGTGCGCGATTCATGGAGAGGGCCTCGTGGGTCGGATGACAGGAGTGAAGGTTCGTCCCCGTACGACGACACTTGAATTTGCCAAACTCCTCCGCTCTCGACAAGGCGCCCGATTCGGTTGTTCGGAGAGGGGGCGGCTCCTATATTGCTATGTCTTTCGCCGACATCCTCCACCGAACCGCACGGGTCCCCCATGGCGACGACGGCCGATTTCCGCAACGGCATGGTGCTCAAGCTCGACGGGGACCTCTGGCAGGTCGTCTACTTTCAGCACGTCAAGCCCGGCAAGGGCGGCGCCTTCGTGCGCACGAAGCTCAAGCGCGTGGAGACCGGCCAGGTCGTCGAACGCACGTTCCGGGCCGGCGAGAGGGTGGAGGAGGTCAGACTCGAGCGACGTGCGATGCAGTTTCTGTATTCCGCGGATCATTTTGCTTATTTCATGGACACCCAGACGTACGAGCAGCATCCCGTGAGCGCCGACCTCCTGGAGGACCAGAGGGACTATCTGAAGGAGAACGTCGTCTGCGACGTGCTCGTCCACGACGGCCGGATCCTGGGGGTGGAGCTGCCGAACTTCATCGAAGCCGCGGTGGTGGAGACCGACCCCGGAGTGCGCGGGGATACGGCCACCGGCGGCACGAAACCTGCAAAGATCGAGACCGGGGCGATCGTCCAGGTGCCCTTGTTCATCGAGCGCGGAGAGGTCATCCGGGTCGACACGCGGACGAACGCCTATCTGGAGCGCGTCTCTTGAACCGGGACGAGCTGAGGGAGCTGATCCGGATCGTCGAGGAGAGCGACATCGACGAGCTGGAGATCAGCCGCTGGGGCCGGACCGTCCGGATCGTGAAACGACGGCACGAACCGCGGCGTGAGTCCACGGTCGCGGCGCCGGCGAGCGCCGGCATCCCGGATCCGGCCGGCACGGAGGTGGCCCGTCCGCCGGCGACGCCGTCGGGACCCGCCCCGGAGGAGGAGTCGAAGGCCGACCGTCACGTGGTGGAGTCGCCCATGGTGGGGACGTTCTATCGAGCTCCCGCACCCGAGGCGCCTCCCTTCGTCGAGGTCGGCGACAGCGTGAGGACGGGGCAGACACTCTGCATCCTCGAGGCGATGAAGCTCATGAACGAGCTCCAGTCCGAGGTCAACGGCGTGGTCCGGAAGGTCCTGGTGGAGAATGCCGCACCGGTGGAGTACGGGCAACCGCTGTTCGAGATCGAAACCCGCTAGGGTCGACGCGCCGGAGAGGACAGGATGGATCTGAAGGAGATCCTCCGATCGATGCTGCAGCACGAGGCGTCCGACCTCCACTTCAAGGTGGGGGCGCCGCCCGTCGTCCGCCTGCTCGGGAACCTCGTCCCCATGGATCACCCGACCCTGTCCCGCGAGGACATGGAAAGCGTGATCCGCGACCTGACCAGTGATCAGCAACGTGCGGAATTCGAGCGTCAGCGCGAGCTGGATTTCGCGGTCGGGGTTCCCCAGCTCGGCCGGTTCCGCGTCAACCTGGGTCTGCAGCGCGGCACTCCCACCGCCACGCTCCGCGCGATCCCGATCTCGGTCCGTTCGCTGACCGCCCTCCACCTGCCGCCCGTCGTCGGAGCGCTGGCCCTGCGACCTCGCGGCATCATCCTCGTCACCGGAATCACGGGCAGCGGGAAGTCGACGACCCTGGCCGCTATGATCGAGCACATCAACGCCAACCGCCGGGTCAAGGTCGTGACGATCGAGGACCCCATCGAGTTCCTGATCCGCGACAACAAGTCGTTCGTTTCCCAACGCGAGGTCGGGGTCGACACGACCGATTTCGCCAGCGGGCTGCGACACGTCCTGCGGCAGGACCCGGACGTGCTGATGGTCGGCGAGATCCGCGATGTGGAGACTATGGACATCGCCCTGAAGGCCTCCAACACGGGTCATCTCGTGTTCGCCACGCTCCATACGACCGACGCCGTGCAGACGATCCAACGCATCATGACGTTCTTTCCGCCGGAGCGGTATCAGGAGATCCGGGCGCTCCTGGCGGAAAACCTCAAGGGAGTGATCTCGTTGCGCCTGATCCTGACGGCGGACGGGAAGAGCCGCGTGCCGGCCTGCGAGGTGATGATCGCCACCGAGGCGATCCGGGACTTCCTGCACAGCGGCGAGCGGCCGGGAAAGATCGCCGAGCTCATCGCGGAGGGCGGGGTGCAGTACGGGATGCAGACCTTCGACCAGAGCCTCATGCAGCTGTACCAGGACGGCAGGATCACCCAGGAGGAGGCCCTCGGCAACGCGACCAACACCTCCGAGTTCGCGCTCAAGCTGAGGGGGGTCGAGGGGACCAGCGAGCGGAGCTGGGGCGAAGCGGGCTGACCGCCGCACGCCGTCCGACCATCGACGCCATCGATCGCATCCACGACTCGCTCCTGCGGGTGTCCGGTCCGCACGGGGCCGATCTGGCGGTGGCCGCCGGCGCGACGCTGGCGGGCGGCCTGGCCGCGATGGAGCTCTACGGCGGGGACGATCTCGCGATCGAGGACCCTACCGGCCGGGGGCCGGTGACGGCCGCCGATCGCGCCAGCCAGGGCGCGATCCTGGGTGTGCTCGCGCGGCGATGCCCGGGCCAGCGGGTGTTGAGCGAGGAGGCGCCGGCGCCCGGCGCGTCGGCGGGAGGCAGGCTCTGGGTCGTCGATCCGCTCGACGGCACGCGCGAGTTCATCGACCGGATCGGGGAGTTCTCCGTGATGGTCGGCCTCGCGATGGATGGCGAGGCCGTCCTGGGGGCCGTCTACCAGCCGGTCCCGGACCGACTGTTCGCCGGGGACGTGCGTAGCGGGGCCTGGCTGGTGGAACGAGCGAGCGACCGCCCGCGCCCCGTGCCCCTGGGGCTCGGGGAACTCGGCGAGCCGCTGCGATTCGTCCGCTCCCGCTCCCATCCCGACGAACGGATCCGCCGGCTGGAGGCGGCGCTCGGAGATGTCGACGTTATCTTGTCGGGATCGGCGGGAAGCAAGTGCGCCCTGGTCGCTTCGGGCGCCGCCGATCTGTACGTGCACCCCGTCCCGTACCTGAAGGAATGGGACACCTGCGCGCCGGAGGCGATGCTGCGCGCGGCTGGAGGGCGGGTCACCGATTGCGGCGGAGGACCGCTCCGCTATGGAAAGGCCGACCCCGCGCAGCCCGGCGGGATCTTCGCCGCCCATCCGGCGGCATGGGAAGCCGCGCTCCCGATCGTGAGGGAGATCGCGAATGACGATCGATAACTGAGCCAGAGGATAAGACGATGACGAAGAGCGCGATGACCGAAGAACGATCGCTGATCGATCCTTATGGAGGTCCGCTGGTCGACCTGCTGGAGCCGCCCGAGAGCCGGGCCGAGCTCAAGCGCCTGGCGGGGACGTTGCCCTCGATCCAGGTCTCCGAGCGCGTGGTGTGCGACCTCGAGCTCATGGCCACCGGAGCGTTCAGTCCGCTGGACCGCTTCATGGGGCGGGAGGACCTCGATCGGGTCCTCGGCGAGATGCGCCTCGCGGGCGGCCACCTGTTCCCGATCCCCGTGACCCTGCCGGTCGGGGACGACGCTCCGGTGGAGGAGGGGCGCCCGCTCGCCCTGCGGAACGCCAAGAACCAGCTCCTCGCCGTCGTGGACGTAGAGGAGATCTACGCCTGGGATCGCCGGCGGACGGCGGCGGAGGGCCTGGGCACCGTGGATCCCCGGCATCCCATGGTGGCCGAGATGGAGCGCTGGGGCTCGCGGTTCGTCTCCGGACCCGTCCGGGTGCTCGAGCTCCCGGGCCACCACGACTTCCACGAGCTGCGGCTGACCTCGGCGGAGACGCGGCGCCGGCTCGAATCGTACGGTCACGGCAACGTGGTCGCCTTCCAGACGAGGAACCCGCTCCATCGGGTCCACGAGGAGCTCACCAAGCGCGCCATCCAGAAGGTCGACGGCGTGCTGCTCCTGCACCCGGTGGTGGGCATGACCAAGCCCGGCGACGTGGATCACTACACGCGGGTACGGACGTACAAGGCCCTGGCGACGAACTACTACGATCCCGACCGGATCCTGCTCGCTCTGCTGCCGCTGGCGATGCGCATGGCGGGGCCGCGCGAAGCGCTCTGGCACGCGATCATCCGGCGCAACCACGGCGCCAACCATCTGATCGTCGGGCGCGACCACGCCAGCCCGGGGGTGGACAGCGAGGGCAAGCCCTTCTACGGGCCGTACGACGCGCAGGAGATCGTCGAGGCGCACGTCGGCGAGCTGGGCGTCACGCCGCTGCCGTTCAGCGAGCTCGTGTATCTCGAGGACGAGGGCCGCTACGAGGAGACGTCCCGGGTTCCCGCGGGCGCGCGGGTCGCGTCGATCTCGGGGACTCAGGTGCGCGAGGAGTACCTGCGCAACGGCAAGAAGCTGCCCGAGTGGTTCACGCGCCCGGAGGTGGCGGACATCCTGGCGGAGAGCCATCCGCCGCGCCATCGCCAGGGGGCGTGCATCTGGTTCACCGGCCTGTCGGGGTCGGGGAAGTCGACCACCGCCGATGTCCTGACCACCCTCCTGCTCGAGCACGGACGGCAGGTCACGGTGCTGGACGGCGACGTCGTCCGCACCCATCTGTCCCACGGGCTCGGGTTCAGCAAGGAGGACCGCGACGTCAACATCCGGCGGATCGGCTTCGTGGCGGCGGAGATCGTGCGCCACGGCGGGATCGTGATCTGCGCCGCGGTCAGCCCGTACCGTTCGACGCGGAACGACGTCCGGGCCATGATCGGCCAGGGGCAGTTCGTCGAGGTCTTCGTCGACACGCCGCTCGATGTCTGCGAGGAGCGGGACGTGAAGGGGATGTACGCCAAGGCGCGGCGCGGAGAGATCAAGAACTTCACCGGCATCGACGACCCCTACGAGCGGCCGGAGGACCCCGAGATCCGGCTCGACACGACCCGCCACTCGCCGGAGGACAACGCGCGCCGGACGGTGGAGTACCTGGTGGAGCAGGGCTTCGTCCGCGCGCTCGAAGGGTACGATCGCTGACCACGGCCGCGTCTCCCGACACCAGACGGTCGGCGCTGAGGGGGCTCTCTCTCCGCAGACTCACCGCGAGGGCACGTGTGCTCCCGGACTTTCTCATCGTCGGTGCGATGAAGTCTGGGACGTCGACTTTCTATCATCATCTCATCCGGCACCCTCAGATCGCGGCTGCTCGGACCAAGGAGGTGCATTTCTTTGACCACCGTTGGCACAAAGGACTGAATTGGTATCGGTCGTTCTTTCCCCTTAAGCGTAGTATGCCAGAAGGGGGCATTACTGGTGAGGCGACTCCCTATTATCTCTTTCATCCGTCAGTTCCTCCCCGCATCTCAACAGTACTATCTGAGGTGCGGCTGCTCGTCCTCCTCAGGGATCCTGTGGAGCGGACCTTCTCCCATTACCGGCACGAGGTCCGCTCGGGTCGTGAAACGCTGTCATTCGAAGACGCGCTCTCGGCGGAAGAGGAGCGGCTTGCCGGAGAGCACCAGCAGTTGGTGAGCCGTCCCCGCTATCGCAGTATCGCCCATCAGGCCTTCTCTTATCGGTCTCGAAGCATCTATGCCGATCAGGTGGAAGCATGGTTCGAGTGGTTCAACCCGGGATCGATGCTGGTTGTCAAGGCGGAGGACCTCTTCGAGCGACCTGATGTCGTCACCGAGCGGGCACTCCGGTTCTTGGGACTTCCGATGATGGAGCTCGGTCTCGTCCCCCACCGAAACAAGGGACGCGCTTCGCGGATGAAACCGGAGACCCAGGCGGACCTGCAGGCTTTCTTCGAGCCGCACAATCAACGACTGTATCGCCTACTCGGGTGGGATTCTGAATGGTGATCGTTACGACCGGGCCATGAAGAAGGTGCTGATCGCCAACCGCGGCGAGATCGCCCTGCGGGTGATCCGCGCCTGCCGGATGCTGGACCTCAAGACGGTGGCGGTCCACTCGAAGGCCGACGCGGAAGCGCTCCACGTGCGGTTCGCGGACGAGGCGGTGTGCGTGGGGCCGGCGCCGGCGTCGCAGTCGTACCTCAACATCCCCCGACTGATCGCGGCCGCAGAGATCACGGGGGCCGATGCCGTGCACCCCGGGTACGGCTTCCTGGCGGAGAACGCCGAGTTCGCCCAGATCTGCGGCGAGTCCAACCTGGTGTTCATCGGACCCACGCCCGAGCAGATCCGGCAGATGGGCGACAAGTCGGAGGCGCGGCGCCTGATGGCCGCGGCCGGCGTTCCGGTGGTGCCGGGAACCGGGGGCGCCATCGACGACGAGCGGAAGGCGCGTGCGGCGGCCGAGGAGATCGGCTTCCCCGTGCTGATCAAGGCCTCCGCGGGGGGTGGCGGCAAGGGGATGCGGATCGCGCGCGACGCGGAGGAGTTCGCGCGGGCCTTCCCCCAGGCCCGGCGTGAGGCGGAGGCCGCCTTCGGCGACGGGCGCGTCTACATCGAGAAGTTCCTCGAGCGGCCGCGCCACATCGAGATCCAGGTCCTGGGGGATCAGCAGGGCCATCTGATCCATCTCGGCGAGCGCGATTGCTCCGCTCAGCGGCGGCACCAGAAGCTGCTCGAGGAGGCCCCCTCCCCGGTCGTCTCCGACGATCTGCGAGAGCGGATGGGGGAGGCCGCGGTCCGCGGCGCGGCGGGGATCGGCTACCGGGGCGCCGGCACGATCGAGTTCCTGTTGGCGGAGAGTGGCGAGTTCTACTTCATGGAGATGAACACCCGCATCCAGGTGGAGCACCCGGTGACCGAGCTCGTGACCGGGCAGGACCTGGTCCTGCGGCAGCTGATGATCGCCGAAGGCGAGCCCCTGGATCTCCGGCAGGACCAGGTCAAGTTCCGCGGTCACGCGATCGAGTGCCGGATCAACGCCGAGGATCCGGAGCGGAACTTCATGCCGACCCCCGGTCGGATCGAGACGTTCCACCAGCCGGGTGGGCCGGGCGTCCGCATCGACACGGCCGTCTACCAGTCGTACTACATCCCCCCGCACTACGATTCGCTGATCGCGAAGGTGCTGACCCAAGGGACCGATCGCGCCCAGGCGATCGCCCGTATGCGGGTCGCTCTGGACGAGTTCGTGGTCGAGGGGGTCGCGACGACGATTCCCCTACACCGCAAGCTGATCCAGGAGCCACGATTCCTCGCCGGCGAGGTCCATACGCGCTTCGTCGAGGAGTGGCTCGCCGAGGGCGCTGTCGCCCCCGTCACCGCCTGATCCGTATTACCTTCCGGCCATGCCCCGCAAGAAGAAGACGGACACGACGCGGCTGAAGCGCGAGGTCCTGGGGATCCTCATGGCCACCACCGGGGCCTTCCTGCTGGTCGGCCTGTGGCCCTGGGACCCCGTCGCCGCGCGCACGCCGGTGACCGTCAACCGGGTCGGGGTGCTCGGGTCCTACGCCGCCTTCTACCTGTACCGGGCACTCGGCTTCGGCGCGCTGGTCGGCGGCCTGGCCCTGGTCCTCGGCGGGGCCCTGGTGTTCCTCCACCGCGCCAGCCGCAAGACGCGGGCGCTCGGGCTGAGCGCGCTGGCGGCCACCTGGGTTCTGCTCGCGCTCTGCGGGGTGGCCGGGGTGTGGATCGCCGGCCCCTCTCCCTGGGCCGCCCGCGGCGGCGCGCTGGGGACCGTGACGGCGTCGGGCCTCGTCCAGATCGTGGGGCTGGTCGGGGCCCTCCTCTTCTGCCTCGTCGCGCTGGTGGTGCTGGCCGTCGCGACGTTCCAGGTCTCGCTCGCCGCCGGTGTCGAGGCGGGGGTCGAGGCCGGGCGGGCCGGCGGCCGCCGCGCGCGGGCGGGGCTGGGCTGGGTCGGCGACCGGGTGGGCCGGGGAGAGGACCGGGCCTCGCTGCGGACTCCGGAGGGGGCGACGGAGCCGCCTCCTCAGGCCCCGAGCCGCGTCCCCGCCTCGCTCGACGCCGAAGCTCCTGCGGGAGGGCCGCCGGCTCGGGAGGCCGCGGCGCCTCCGGCGCGCGGGCGCCGGCGGGCCGGGCCCGCCGACTCCTGGCTCCCGCCCCTCTCGCTCCTCGCCACCGGAGCCGCCCCGGACACCGGTCAGTCGGCAGAGGATCTCGAGGCGCTCGGCCGGGTGCTGATCGAGAAGCTGCGCTCGTTCCACGTCGAGGGCGAAGTGGTGGCGATCCACTCCGGCCCCGTGCTCACCCAGTACGAGGTCAAGCCGGCCCCGGGGGTGAAGGTCAACCAGATCGCCAACCTCGCCGACGATCTCGCCCTCGCCATGCGCGCCCAGCGGATCCGGATCGTGGCGCCGATCCCGGGCAAGGGCGCCGTGGGCATCGAGGTGCCCAACCCCCGTGCCCGGGTGGTCACCATGCGCGAGGTGCTGGAGAGCCCGGCGTGGGGCGGATTCGGCGGCAAGCTCCCGCTGGCGCTGGGTCACGAGATCGCGGGCGCGCCGGTCGTGACCGATCTGACCCGCATGCCGCACCTCCTGATCGCGGGCGCCACGGGCTCGGGCAAGTCGGTGTGCATCAACGCGATCGTCACCAGCCTGCTCTACCGCTACGGTCCCGACGCCGTGCGCTTCATCATGATCGACCCCAAGATGCTGGAGCTCGTCGTGTACAACGGCATACCGCATCTCCTGCACCCGGTCGTCGTCGAGCACAAGGAGTCCGCCAAGGCGCTCAAGTGGACGGTGGCGGAGATGGAGCGTCGCTATCGGCTGCTGGCGGCGAACGGGATCCGCAGCGTGGCGGACTTCAACGCCCGCGTCAAGGCGGGCGACGAGCTCGCGGGGGCCGCGGAAGCCGGCGAGACGCTCCGCCCGCTGCCCTACATCGTGGTGCTGATCGACGAGCTGGCGGATCTGATGCTGACCGTGCAGCAGGAGATCGAGGAGCCGCTCGCCCGCCTCGCGCAGATGGCCCGCGCCGTGGGCATCCACCTCGTCCTCGCCACCCAGCGGCCGTCCGTGAACGTGATCACCGGGGTGATCAAGGCGAATTTCCCCTCCCGCCTGAGCTTCCAGGTCTCATCGAAGATCGACAGCCGGACCGTGCTCGACATGAACGGCGCCGAGCAGCTGCTCGGCAACGGCGACATGCTCTTCCTGCCGGCCGACCGAGCCGAGCCGATCCGCATCCAGGGCGCGTTCCTGTCGAGCGAGGAGACCTCCCGGGTCGTCGCGTGGCTCCGCGAGGCGGGCGAGCGGCTGAACGCCGAGGAGGTCGCGCCGCCGGTCGACATCATCGCCGAGGCCTCGGAGCTCGAGTTCGCCGCGCTGGACGAGCGCGACGAGTTGTTCTTCACCGCCGCCAGGGTCGTCGTCGATCACGACCAGGGGTCGACCAGCCTGCTGCAGAGGCGCCTCCGGGTCGGCTACTCACGAGCGGCGCGGATCCTCGACCAGCTCGAGCAGGCCGGGATCGTCGGCCCTCCGGACGGCACGAAGCCCCGCGAGGTGCGCATCACCGATGCCGACCTCGAGCTACTGGAAGCCGATCACTTCCGGTCATAAACCTTTATCTAAAGACGAGATAAGAGCTCGAACATGAACCGAATTCTAGTCACCGGCGCGGCCGGCTTCATCGGCTCCTGGCTGACGGAGCGGCTGCTCGACCGCGGAGATGCGGTCGTCGGGTTCGACAACTTCGATCCCTTCTACGACCGCGCGATCAAGGAGCGCAACCTGACGGCGGCGAGCGAGCGCCCGCGGTTCCGCCTGGTCGAGGGGGACCTGCGGGACCCCCGGGCCGTGGACGCTCTGTTCGGCAGCGAGGCCTTCGACGCGGTCGTCCATCTCGCGGCCCGGGCCGGCGTCCGGCCCTCGCTCGTCGACCCGGCGGGCTACTGCGAGACGAACCTGACCGGGACCGCCAACCTGCTGGAGGCGATGCGGGAGGCCGACTGCCGCAGCCTGGTGTTCGCTTCGTCGAGCTCGGTCTACGGGAACAACCGGAAGGTACCCTTCCACGAGGACGACCGGGTGGACTTCCCGATCTCTCCCTACGCGGCCACGAAGAAGGCCGGGGAAGAGCTGTGTCACGTCTACCACGCCGTGCACGGCTTCTCCATCCTGGCGCTCCGGTTCTTCACCGCCTACGGTCCGCGCCAGCGACCGGAGATGGCGATCCACGCCTTCACGCGCAGGCTCTTCGCCGGTGAGCCGATCCCGGTCTTCGGGGACGGCTCGATGGAGCGGGACTTCACGTATGTCGACGATGTCGTCGACGGGGTCGAAGCGGCGGTCGATCACGTGATCGGCGAAGCCGGTTTCCGGATCCTCAACCTGGGCGAGTCGGAGCCGATCCGCCTCGGTGACCTCATCGAGGCGCTCGAGCGGGCGACCGGGCGGGCGGGGACGATCGACCGGCGACCGGTCCCTCCGGGGGACGTGGATCGAACGTTCGCGGACGTCGGCCGTGCCCGCGAGCTCCTAGGCTACCGGCCCCAGGTCGGACTCGACGAAGGGTTGCGACGCTTCGTGGCCTGGTACCGCCACACGCAGCCGCTCGACGCACCGGTCAGCGAATGACGGAAGAGGATTCTCACTCTCGAGGAGGAGCGGGCATGGGAGAGCACGCGGATCGGCTGAAGCGGGCCATCGAGTCGAAGGACGCGGGGATCGGTGTCATCGGGCTGGGATACGTCGGGCTCCCGCTGGCGCTCTCGTTCGTCGCTCGCGGGTTCCGTGTCCTCGGCTTCGACGTGGACCCCAGGAAGGTCGACCAGCTGAACCAGGGCGTCAGCTATATCCCGCACATGGACGCCGAGCGCATCCGACAGGCCGTCGACAGCGGCCGCCTGGAGGCGACGGTCGAGTTCGACCGGCTGGCGGAGCCGGACGCGATCGTCATCTGCGTTCCCACGCCGCTGGACGTCCATCATGAGCCGGACATGACGTACATCGTCGCCACGTCCGAGGATGTGGCCGAGCGATTGCGGCCCGGGCAGCTGGTCGTGCTCGAGTCCACCACCTACCCGGGAACGACCGACGAGCTCATGCGTGAGCGGCTCGAAAGGGAGGGGATGGTGCTGGGAGAGGACTTCTTCCTGGCCTTCTCCCCGGAGCGCGAGGACCCCGGCAACCCCGACTTCTCGACATCGACCATCCCCAAGGTGGTGGGGGGGGTCGACGCGATTTCGGGAGACCTCGCCGAGGCGCTCTATCGGCAAGTGATCGGGAGCGTCGTGCGCGTATCCTCCGCGCGCACGGCGGAGGCGACGAAGCTTACCGAGAACATCTTCCGCGCGGTGAACATCGCGCTCGTCAACGAGCTCAAGGTCATCTATGAGCGCATGGGGATCGACGTGTGGGAGGTGCTGGACGCCGCCGAGACGAAGCCGTTCGGCTTCATGCGCTTCAATCCCGGCCCCGGGTGGGGCGGACACTGCATCCCGATCGATCCCTTCTACCTCACCTGGAAGGCACGCGAGTTCGGTGCGTACACGCGGTTCATCGAGCTCGCGGGAGAGATCAATACCCGGATGCCCGAGTACGTGGTGGACCGGGTCGCGGCGGCGCTCAACGAGGTCGGAAAGCCGCTCAAGGGAAGCCGCGCGCTGGTGCTGGGCCTCTCGTACAAACCGAACATCTCCGACGACCGGGAGTCTCCCAGCTATCGGCTCATGGATCTGCTCGACGAGCGGGGGGCCGAGGTGGCTTACCACGATCCGCATGTGCCGGTGATCCAGCCCAGCCGCGAGCACGCCCACTGGGCGGGCCTCGGATCGGTCGGCTGGGATCGCGAGACCATCGAGTCCTTCGACGTGGTCGTGATCTCCACAGATCACGACGCGGTGCACTATCCCTCACTCGCCGAATGGGCGCGGCTGATCGTCGACACGCGGAACGCGATGGCGGCCATCGACGCGCCTCCGGGCAAGGTCTGGAAGGCCTGAAGGTGTCGGCCTATCAGGACGCGCTGGAAAGCCTGCGAGGGGATCCCCGCGCGTGGCTCGTGACGGGAGCGGCCGGCTTCATCGGCTCGGGGCTGGTCCGGGCCCTGCTCCATGCAGGTCAACGGGTGGTGGGGCTCGACAATTTCGCCACCGGGAAGCGCGCGAACCTGGAGGACGTGCGCAGCCGGGTGGGAGAGGATCGCTGGCGAAGATTCGAGTTCCACGAGGGCGACATCCGCCGCCCCGAGGATTGCCGCGACGCGTGCGCCGGGGTGGCGTTGGTCCTGCATCAGGCCGCGCTGGGCTCGGTGCCGCGCTCGATCGAGGACCCGCTGGCCACCCACGACGCGAACGTGACCGGAACCGTTCAGATGCTCGTCGCCGCGCGGGACGCCGGGGTCGCGCGCTTCGTCTTTGCGTCCAGCAGCTCGGTGTACGGTGACGACGCGGTGCTCCCGAAGGTGGAGGGGCGGACGGGCCGGCCCCTGTCCCCCTACGCGGTCAGCAAGACGGCAGGGGAACGCTATCTCGAGGCGTTCCACGTGGCCTACGGGCTGCCGGTCGTCAGCCTGCGGTACTTCAACGTCTTCGGTCCGCGTCAGGACCCGCAGGGGGCGTACGCGGCGGTGATCCCCCGGTGGATCGCCGCCCTGCTTCGCGGCGAGCCGGTCCAGATCTTCGGCGACGGGGAGACGAGCCGGGATTTCTGCTATCTGGAGAACGCCGTGCAGGCCAATCTCCTGGCGGCGACGACCACTGAGCAGCGGGCGCTGGGCGAGGCGTTCAATGTGGCTGTGGGAGCCCGCACCACTCTCAACGAGCTGTTCCTGCAGGTCCGGGACCGGCTCGCCGCCCATCGGCCCGCCGTGGCCGGGGTCGAGCCCGTTTACCGCGACTTCCGTCCCGGTGACGTGCGTCACTCCCTGGCCGACGTGACCAAGGCCGAGCGCCTGATCGGGTATCGTCCGACGCACTCGCTCGCCGAAGGCCTCGACGAGGCAATGGGCTGGTACTTGGAGGCCGTGGGGCTTTGACAGGTGGGGGGGGGCTCCCCTAGACTGTCGCACAGGATTTCGAGCGCCCCGACCTGTCAACCCCCGCGGGTTTGCGATATGTCCTCTCCCATACCGCTCGAATCCCTGCTCCCCGATCGGGCCCTGGCCGATTCCACCGGAACCCGCGGGAACGGTACGGCGCCCGAGAACGGCAACGGAAAGCGTCCCGGGCCCGGCCAGGGCCACGGCGTCAGCGAGATCGAGCTCCCCATCGGACCCGCCCTGCGCGTGGAGCCGGGGTTCGCGGACCTCGACCTCCCCGGCCCGCGTCGGACGTGGAGCAAGAAGGCCCGACTGCTCAAGGCGTTCCTCCTCGGTCGCCCGGTATGGGTCACCTGGCAGGTCACCTACAACTGCAACTACGGATGCACGTTCTGCACCTACTGGCAGAACGACTTCCAGCCGCACGAGGAGAACTCCCTGGAGGACTTCCGCGTGGGCGCCGAGAAGCTCTCCGAGCTGGGCTCGCTGATCGTCTCCCTGGCCGGTGGGGAGCCGATGCTCCGCCGGGACGTCCACCGGATCGTCGACATCCTGGCGCGCGATCACTTCCCCTATCTCACGACCTCCGGCTCCGGGATGACCACGAAGCGTGCCCGCCAGCTGTGGGAGGCGGGGCTGTGGGGATGCTCGGTCTCGATCGACTACGCGGATCCGGCGAAACACGCCCATCACCGGGGAGTGAAGTTCGCCTTCGAGCGCGCCATCAAGGCGATCGAGCAGCTCATGGAGGCGCGCTCCGATCTCTCGTACCAGCGGGTCCAGATCATCTCCGTGCTGACCGACGACAACCTGGACGAGATGCCCAAGCTGTGCGAGCTCGCGCAAGAGCTCGGGGTGTACTGGCAGGTACAGCCGTATTCGGTCATGAAGACGGGGGAAGAGAAGCAGCGGCACCTGCGGGGGGCGACCGAGGTGCTGCTCGACCTGAAGCGCCGCTATCCCGACACCTTCCATACGAATCGGATGTATCTGGAGCAGTTCGACGAAGCGGTGAACGACGGGATCGACGGATGCATCGCCGGTCGTGCCATGTTCAATATCGACAATCAGATGGTCGCATCGAAGTGCGTAGAGTTCAACGTCTCGGAGCCGTGTGGGAATCTGCGCGAGGAGCCCGTGCAGGCGGTCCTGGAGCGCCTGCAGGAGGCACACGCCCGGAACACCTGCACGGCCTGCTGGTACTCGTGCCGGGGTGAGGTGGAGGTCCTGTACGAACCGCGGGGGTTCCTCCACAGCATGCACAGCTTCCTCTGGCAGAGCCGCCGGCAGCCGGGAGGTGGCTGAGCGTCTTTACACGAGCGCGAGGGGCACCTAGGTTGAGATCACGAGGAGCAAGGTCCCAGACCTGACGCATTCGGGGGAGGTTGAGATGATCAAGGTCAACTCGCAGGTAGTGGATCCGGTCGACGAGTCGCAGCAGGCCGCGTTGAACGGAAACGGCGCCCGCGCCTCCGATCGAGTCCCCGGCGACTTCGACACCTCCTCGTTCACGATTCCCGACCGACACCTGGATCCGGACGGAAACGCCCGCGTGGGAATCGGCACGAGGGTTCTCAGGGCGCTGGACTGGGGGCTCACCAAGATCGCGACGGTGGCCTTCGACGGGATCCAGCTCGTCAACAGCCGCCGTCCCAATCCGTCCTTCACGCCGAAGTGGAGCGACAAGCCGCTGCTGAAGTCGTGGGAGAAGTCCAAGCCCAAGCTCGGCTGGCCGCGAGAGACCGATTCGCTGTGCCCAAAGTGCGTGATCGAGGCGCGCAGGCGGATCATCGACGGGGACGAGGACTACAAGGTCCTGATCCACGAGAAGGTCGGCGAGATCAAGGCCCAGATCGTCGAACGTGACGGTCAAGTCTGGATGGTCAAGGAGTGCCCGGAGCACGGCCGCTTCGAGGACCTGATGGCCGTCGACTCCCGGTTCCTCGAATGGATCGAGGCGAACTTCCCGGGACGCGACCTCCGGGCGCACAACGATGGTGGTCTGCACGACCACGGCTCCTCGACGATCAAGCACGGGCGGGGCTCGGTGCTGACGGTGGATCTCACCAACCGCTGCAACATGATGTGCGATCCGTGCTTCATGGATGCCAACCAGGTCGGGTTCGTGCACGAGCTGGCGTGGGAGGAGATCAAGGAGATCCTGGACAGCTCGCTGAAGATCAAGCCCCGGCGCCAGATGTCGGTGCAGTTCTCCGGCGGCGAGCCGACTCTCTCTCCGCATTTCCTGCGCGCGGTCAAGTACGCGCGGGACATCGGCTACAACTCGGTCCAGGCCGCGACCAACGGCATCGAGTTCGCGAAGAGCCCCGAGTTCGCGCTCGAAGCCGCGCAAGCCGGCCTGCGCTTTGTCTATCTACAGTTCGACGGGATCGGAAACGACGCGAACAGCCACCGCAAGGTGGGCAACCTGTTCGACGTGAAGCTCAAGGCGATCGACAATCTCTACAACGCGGGTGTCCAGATCGTCCTCGTCACGACCCTGGTCAACACGGTGAACAACGATCAGGTCGGCCCGATCATCCGCTTCGCGCTCGACAACCCGAAGAAGATCGCGTTCATCGCGTTCCAGCCGGTGTCGTTCACGGGCCGGGATGACGAGATCACCGATGAGCGGCGCATGCGCCAGCGGTACACCCTGTCCCACATGGCGCGGGACGTGAAGCAGCAGATCGGACTCACCGAGCCGCTGCGCGACTGGTTCCCGATCTCGCTCATGGGTCCGTTCGCGGACTTCGCCGACATGGTGCACGGCCCCACCGCGGAGTGGGGGCAGACGAGCTGCGGATGCCACCCCAACTGCGGGGTCGGTACGGCGTTGATGATCAACAAGCACACCCGGGAGTTCCGGCCGGTCCCCGAGTTCCTGAACATCCCTGGTCTCATCGCCGACATCCAGAAGATCACCGACGCCAATCGGGGCAAATGGCTTTCGAACGCGATGATGGGACTGGCGCTGCTGAAGAACTACCGCCCCTACAAGGCGCCCCCGAGCCTGACGTTGATCGACATCTTCCAGAAGTTCGACAAGTCGTTCGGATTGACGGGCAAGGACTACGGGTCACTGGCCCCCGACGGCGCGTGGGAGCGGCGCAAGGATCCGTGGAACTTCCTGTTCGTGGCGGGCATGTGGTTCCAGGACCTCTTCAACTACGATTTCCGTCGCACCGAGATGTGCATCATCCCCTACGCCACGCAGCAGGGCGAGATCTCGTTCTGCGCCTACAACACGGGCGTCGGGTGGCGGAACATCATCGAGAAGATGCACATGACGGCCACGCTGACGAAGTGGTACGAGGATCACGGCCGCCACGAGATCTTCGCAGGCAACAAGCAGGTGCCGCTCGCGTCGACCGAGCACCGCCTCGTGCTCGACCCGGTGGCCGTCGCGGCCGGCAAGCAGACGGATCTCGACGAGGCGGGCATCGCCAAGACCGCGCGTGAAGAGAAGCTGCGGGCGCGTGCCGAAGCGAAGAAGAAGGCCGATCCGCAGGCCGCGCAGATGGAGGCGCTCTACCGGCAGCACGTGCTGAAAGAGCAGCCGACGCTGCAGATTCAGGGCCTCGGCGGCGTGAAGAAGAAGGCCGAGGTGCAGGAGGTGCTGCACAAGCCGCAGCAGTAACGTCAGGCGCTGCTGGCGCGGAGGGGCTTCTGGCCTCACTCGAGCGGTACGGGCAGCAGGGCAGCCTGCAGGCGCCTCTGCGCGAGCGTATCCAGCAGGCCGGGCAGGGCCGCGAGCAGCGCCGAGGGACGATTGACGGCCGGACGGCCGTCGTGCATGAGGACGATATCGCCCGCCTGCACCCGATTCAGCCGAGCGGCGATGCGCCGGACGGAGCCAAACGGTCCCCAGTCGATCGCACTCAGGCTCCAGAGCACGGTCCGCTGTCCGCCGAGCGCGGCTTCGTCGATCATGCAGCGGCGCATCCTCC